>NZ_CP056030.1:0-300000 GCF_013374995.1 Pseudomonas eucalypticola
GTGTCAGTGGAACTTTGGCAGCAGTGCGTGGAGCTTCTGCGCGATGAACTGCCTGCCCAGCAATTCAACACCTGGATCCGTCCGCTACAGGTCGAAGCCGAAGGCGACGAGTTGCGTGTATATGCGCCCAATCGCTTCGTTCTGGACTGGGTCAATGAAAAGTACCTGGGGCGTTTGCTCGAACTCCTGGGCGAGCACGGCAGCGGAATCGCGCCTGCCCTTTCCTTATTGATAGGCAGCCGTCGCAGTTCGGCACCGCGAGCCGCCCCGAACGCGCCGCTGGCTGCTGCCGTGGCCGCGTCCCAGGCTGCCCAGCAGCAGGCCGCCGCGCCCGCTGCCGTACCCACGCCCGAACCGGCTGCCCAAGTCGCTACGCCAACCCTGGCGGCCGAGGTCAGCGAAGAACCTTCGCGGGACAGCTTCGACCCCATGGCTGGTGCTGCTTCCCAGCAGGCGCCGGCACGCGCGGAACAGCGCAACGTACAAGTGGAAGGTGCGCTCAAGCACACCAGCTACCTGAACCGCACGTTCACCTTCGAAAACTTCGTTGAAGGTAAATCCAACCAGTTGGCCCGTGCGGCCGCCTGGCAGGTCGCGGACAACCCCAAGCATGGCTACAACCCGTTGTTCCTTTATGGCGGCGTGGGCCTGGGTAAAACTCACTTGATGCATGCTGTGGGTAACCACCTGCTCAAGAAGAACCCAAACGCGAAGGTCGTGTACCTGCACTCCGAGCGTTTTGTTGCCGATATGGTCAAGGCCTTGCAGCTGAACGCCATCAACGAGTTCAAGCGCTTCTACCGTTCGGTGGACGCACTGCTTATCGACGACATTCAGTTCTTCGCCCGCAAGGAGCGGTCCCAGGAAGAGTTTTTCCACACCTTCAACGCCTTGCTTGAAGGCGGCCAACAGGTGATTCTCACCAGTGACCGCTATCCCAAGGAAATCGAAGGGTTGGAAGAGCGCCTGAAGTCGCGCTTTGGCTGGGGGCTGACGGTCGCCGTAGAGCCACCGGAACTGGAAACCCGTGTCGCCATTCTGATGAAGAAGGCCGATCAGGCGAAGGTTGAACTGCCGCACGACGCCGCATTCTTCATCGCCCAGCGTATTCGCTCCAACGTCCGCGAGCTGGAAGGCGCGCTCAAGCGTGTCATCGCCCACTCGCACTTCATGGGCCGCGACATCACCATAGAGCTGATTCGTGAATCCTTGAAGGACTTGCTGGCGCTGCAGGATAAACTCGTCAGTGTGGATAACATCCAGCGTACGGTGGCCGAGTACTACAAGATCAAGATTTCCGATCTGCTGTCCAAGCGTCGCTCGCGTTCCGTCGCGCGCCCACGCCAGGTGGCCATGGCGCTGTCCAAGGAGCTCACCAACCACAGCCTGCCGGAAATCGGCGACGTGTTCGGCGGTCGAGACCACACCACGGTGTTGCACGCCTGCAGAAAGATCAACGAACTCAAGGAATCCGACGCGGATATCCGCGAGGACTACAAGAACCTGCTGCGGACGCTGACCACGTGATAAATGTCAGCGCAGCTTCTTATTAAGGCAAGGGACTAGACCATGCATTTCACCATTCAACGCGAAGCCCTGTTGAAACCCCTGCAACTGGTCGCCGGTGTCGTCGAGCGCCGCCAGACCTTGCCGGTATTGTCCAACGTTTTGCTGGTTGTCGAAGGCCAGCAACTGTCGCTTACCGGTACCGACCTGGAAGTGGAACTGGTTGGCCGTGTGCAGCTGGAAGAACCCGCCGAACAGGGCGAGATCACCGTGCCTGCGCGCAAGCTGATGGATATCTGCAAGAGCCTGCCCAACGACGCGCTCATCGACATCAAGGTCGACGAGCAGAAGCTGGTGGTCAAGGCCGGCCGCAGCCGTTTCACCCTGTCGACGTTGCCGGCCAATGACTTCCCAACTGTGGAAGAGGGCCCGGGCTCGCTGACCTGCAGCCTGGAGCAAAGCCGCTTGCGCCGCCTGATCGAGCGCACCAGCTTCGCCATGGCCCAGCAAGACGTGCGCTATTACCTCAATGGCATGCTGCTGGAAGTGTCCAATGGCCTGATGCGCGCCGTCGCCACCGACGGTCACCGCTTGGCCATGTGCTCCATGAAGGCCGCCATCGAACATAGCGACCGCCATCAGGTAATCGTTCCACGCAAGGGTATCCTTGAATTGGCGCGCCTGCTCACCGAGCCTGACGGTAGCGTCAGCATCGTTCTGGGCCAGCACCACATTCGCGCGACTACCGGTGAATTCACCTTCACCTCGAAACTGGTCGACGGTAAATTCCCGGACTACGAACGTGTTCTGCCCAAGGGCGGCGACAAGGTCGTGCTGGGTGACCGCCAGGCGCTGCGTGAAGCGTTCAGCCGTACCGCGATTCTCTCCAACGAGAAGTACCGTGGCATCCGTTTGCAACTGGCTGCCGGCCAGCTGAAGATTCAGGCCAACAACCCTGAGCAGGAGGAAGCGGAAGAAGAAGTGGGCGTGGACTACAACGGTGGTTCGCTGGAAATCGGCTTCAACGTCAGCTACCTGCTGGACGTGCTGGGTGTGATGACGACTGAACAGGTTCGCCTGATCCTGTCTGACTCCAACAGCAGCGCGCTGGTGCAGGAATCCGACAACGACGACTCTGCTTATGTCGTCATGCCGATGCGCCTGTAACTTGCCCAGCAGACTCTAGATGTCCCTCAGTCGTGTCTCTGTCACCGCGGTGCGTAACCTGCACCCGGTGACCTTCTCTCCCTCCCCGCGAATCAACATCCTCTACGGCGCCAACGGCAGCGGAAAGACCAGCGTGTTGGAAGCTATCCATCTGCTAGGGCTGGCGCGGTCGTTTCGCAGCACCCGCCTGTTGCCGGTCATCCAATACGAACAAGGTGCTTGCACCGTGTTCGGTCAGGTTGAGCTCAATGAAGGGGGCCACGCCGCGTTGGGTGTTTCACGGGAGCGTCAGGGCGATTTCACCATCCGCATTGATGGCCAGAACGCGCGCAGTGCCGCGCAGCTGGCAGAAATCCTGCCGTTGCAGTTGATCAACCCCGACAGTTTTCGCCTGCTCGAAGGGGCGCCGAAGATCCGACGGCAGTTCCTGGACTGGGGCGTGTTCCACGTGGAACCGCGCTTCATGGGGACGTGGCAAAGGCTGCAGAAGGCCCTGAAGCAGCGAAACTCGTGGCTTCGGCATGGTACACTTGACGCTGCTTCGCAAGCTGCATGGGACCGGGAGTTATGCCTGGCCAGTGCTGAAATTGATGAATACCGTCGGGCCTATATCAAGGCATTGAAACCGGTGTTTGAGCAGACCCTCAGTGAGCTCGTCGAGCTGGAAGGTTTGACCCTCAGTTATTACCGAGGCTGGGATAAGGAGCGGGACCTCTCCGAGGTGCTTGGCGCTTCCCTGCTTCGTGACCAACAAATGGGCCACACCCAGGCTGGACCGCAACGCGCTGATCTGCGGTTGCGATTGGGTGCCCACAACGCTGCGGATATTCTCTCCCGCGGCCAGCAAAAGTTGGTGGTGTGCGCCCTGCGTATCGCACAGGGCCACCTCGTCAGCCAGGCACGGCGCGGTCAATGTATTTATCTTGTGGACGACTTGCCGTCAGAACTCGACGAGCAACACCGCCGCGCACTTTGTCGCTTGCTAGAAGAATTACGCTGCCAGGTATTTATCACCTGTGTAGACCACGAATTATTGAGCGAAGGCTGGCAGACGGAAACGCCAGTCGCTTTGTTCCACGTGGAACAAGGGCGTATCACCCAGACCCACGACCATCGGGAGTGAAGGCATGAGCGAAAATCAAACGTACGATTCCTCCAGCATTAAAGTGCTGAAAGGGCTGGATGCCGTACGCAAACGTCCCGGTATGTACATTGGCGACACCGATGATGGTAGCGGTCTGCACCACATGGTGTTCGAGGTCGTCGACAACTCGATCGACGAAGCCTTGGCCGGCCATTGCGACGACATCACCGTCATTATCCACCCTGACGAATCCATCACCGTGCGCGACAACGGTCGCGGCATTCCGGTTGATGTGCACAAAGAAGAAGGCGTTTCCGCGGCAGAGGTCATCATGACCGTGCTGCACGCTGGCGGTAAGTTCGACGATAACTCGTACAAGGTATCTGGCGGCCTACACGGTGTGGGCGTTTCCGTCGTGAACGCCCTCTCGGAAACCCTGATCCTCACCGTTCGCCGTAGTGGCAAGATCTGGGAGCAGACCTACGTGCACGGCGTGCCGCAGGCGCCGATGAAGATCGTTGGCGAAAGCGAAACCACCGGTACCCAGATTCACTTCAAGCCTTCGGCTGAAACCTTCAAGAACATCCACTTCAGCTGGGACATCCTGGCCAAGCGTATTCGCGAGCTGTCGTTCCTGAACTCGGGTGTCGGTATCTACCTGAAGGACGAACGCTCGGGCAAGGACGAGAACTTCAAATATGAGGGCGGCCTGCGCGCGTTCGTCGAGTACCTGAACACCAACAAGACGCCGGTCAACCAGGTGTTCCATTTCAACGTTCAGCGCGATGATGGCGTGGGCGTCGAGATTGCCCTGCAGTGGAACGACAGCTTCAACGAGAACCTGTTGTGCTTCACCAACAACATTCCGCAGCGCGACGGTGGTACCCACCTGGTGGGTTTCCGCTCGGCCTTGACCCGCAACCTGAACAACTACATTGAGCAGGAAGGCCTGGCCAAGAAGAACAAGGTAGCCACCACCGGCGATGACGCCCGTGAAGGCCTGACCGCGATCATCTCGGTAAAAGTGCCCGACCCCAAGTTCAGTTCGCAGACCAAGGACAAGCTGGTTTCTTCGGAAGTGAAGACCGCGGTCGAGCAGGAAATGGGCAAGTACTTCTCGGACTTCCTGCTGGAAAACCCGAACGAAGCCAAGGCCGTGGTCGGCAAGATGATCGACGCTGCCCGTGCCCGTGAAGCCGCCCGCAAGGCTCGTGAGATGACCCGCCGCAAAGGCGCGCTGGACATCGCCGGCTTGCCAGGCAAACTGGCTGACTGCCAGGAGAAGGACCCTGCCCTTTCCGAACTGTACCTGGTGGAGGGTGACTCCGCGGGTGGTTCGGCCAAGCAAGGCCGTAACCGTCGTACCCAGGCCATCCTGCCGCTCAAGGGTAAAATCCTCAACGTCGAGAAAGCACGCTTCGACAAGATGATCTCTTCCCAGGAAGTAGGCACGCTGATCACTGCGCTGGGCTGTGGTATCGGGCGCGAAGAATACAACATCGACAAGCTGCGTTATCACAACATCATCATCATGACCGATGCTGACGTCGACGGTTCGCACATCCGTACCTTGTTGCTGACCTTCTTCTTCCGTCAATTGCCAGAGCTGATCGAGCGCGGTTACATCTACATCGCTCAGCCGCCCCTGTACAAAGTGAAGAAGGGCAAGCAGGAGCAGTACATCAAGGACGACGAGGCCATGGAAGAATACATGACCCAGTCGGCCCTTGAAGATGCCAGCCTGCACCTGAACGACTCGGCCCCAGGTATCTCCGGTGAAGCGCTGGAGCGCCTGGTCAATGACTTCCGCATGGTGATGAAGACCCTCAAGCGCCTGTCCCGCCTGTACCCGCAAGAGCTCACCGAGCACTTCGTTTACCTGCCGGCCGTGTCGCTGGAGCAACTGTCGGACCACGCTGGCATGCAAGCCTGGCTGGCCAAGTTCGACGCCCGCCTGCGCACCACCGAGAAGTCGGGCCTGGTCTACAAGGCCAGCCTGCGCGAAGATCGTGAACGCAACGTGTGGCTGCCGGAAGTGGAAATCACCTCTCACGGGCTGGCGAGCTACATTACCTTCAACCGCGACTTCTTCGGCAGCAATGACTACCGCACTGTCACAGCCCTGGGCGCGCAGTTGGCGACCCTGCTGGATGAAGGTGCCTACGTTCAGCGTGGCGAACGCAAGAAGCCGGTGGTCGAGTTCAAGGAAGCCTTGGAATGGCTGATGACCGAGAGTACCAAGCGCCATACCATCCAGCGCTACAAAGGACTGGGTGAAATGAACCCGGACCAGCTGTGGGAAACCACCATGGACCCAACCGTGCGCCGCATGCTCAAGGTGACCATCGAAGACGCGATCGCAGCTGATCAGATCTTCAACACCTTGATGGGCGATGCGGTAGAGCCGCGCCGCGAGTTCATCGAGAACAATGCTTTGGCGGTATCGAACCTGGACTTCTGATTCAGGTGAACACAAAAAAGCCCCGGCCATTGGCCGGGGTTTTTTATTCGGTACTCGCTGACCCCGCCCTCCCTTCAGGACGATTGGCCCGACTCAGTCCAGCATGAGGATGTCTGCCGCAGGAATGACGGGTACGTTGGCCAGCAGAAAGGTCCGCACCCGTTCTAGCAGGTAATGCTCAGGGTTGCGCTGTGACCAGATCAGGTAATAGCTGTCCCCCGTGCGCACCGCCGTGCGAATCGGCAGCACCAGGGAGCCATCCTTCAACTGCGGCCCCACCAACGCCAGGTCGCCAATGGAGACACCATGGCCACCCGCTGCGGCTGTCATGCCCAACTCCAGCGTGTCGAAGCGTTTGCCTTCGTTCCAGTCCACCGCATCACCCTCCCCTTGCCGTTCCAGCCACCGCCGCCAGTCGCGACAGTCCCGTGACGGGTGGATGAGCTCAGCCAGCGCCAGATGTTCGATGCCCCAAGGGCCCTTTCCATAGACCGATGGCGCGCAAACAGGTACGAGCCACTCATCGAAGAGCTTGATGAAGTTCCAATCCTTGGGGAAGTCGCCGTTGCTCAGCAACACCGCGCAGTCGAACGGTTCATTGCGAAAGTCTACGGTGTCGAGGTCCATCCAGGCGCTCGTCAGCTGCACGCGGTCAGTGACATTGGCGGCCTGGAAACTTTCCAAGGCTTGCATCAGCCATCGCATGGTTATCGTGGACGGTGCTTTCACACGCAAGGTGCCTTTGGGCCGGCGGGCCGTAGCGCAAGCGTTTTCTATGGCGTTGAAACTGCGCTCCAGCTCATGGGCCAGTAGCCGGCCGGTGTCGGTGAGCGCCAGCTTGGGGCCCTTGCGTTCGAACAGCGGGGCGCCCAAGTGGTCTTCCAGCGTCTTCACGTGACGGCTTACTGCACTTTGAGTAATGCACAGGTTTTGCGCCGCAACAGTGAACGATCCATAGCGCGCCGCAACTTCAAAGGCTCGTAGGGCATACAGCGGGGGGAGCCGCGAGGTCATGACACTTTCCTTAACCATGATTTTTGCTCATGCAACCCGAACACTTTATCCGTTTTTCAACGTTATGCCCGTACCCATACTCTGATCGGCTCCAAGGGATGCCCCACCCACTTCAGGAGAAAGGAGGTGACCTGGACTGCCAATGGATCAAGAGAACGAAGACATGCCAAACACCAACATTGATGAGCTGCTGGCCGCGAGCATAAACAGTGGGGGATTAAGTCAGGAACAGATCGCGCAAATCCTGCACTTCAAGATCTTCGGCAACAGGTCCGGTTTCCTGCATTTGCAAGGCCTGCCAATCGGTCACATCCCTGCTACCCCTACCAGCCGCGAAGCACTCGCCAAACCAGACGATGCCAGCGAAATGTGTCTCCTGCAAGCAACCGCGCTGCTCGGCCAGGCCATTGGATATCCACAGGAGTCCAATGGCGCCATCATCAACAATTTCTTTCCCCATCAGGCCCATTCCAAGGCGGCAAGCTCGGACAGCTACGACACCGAACTGGACCTGCACACCGAGAACGCCTTTCACGCTGTATTACCCGATTACCTGCTGCTTCTGTGCCTGCGCCAAGACCCCCTGGGTGAGGCGATTACCTACGTGACGTCCATCGACGCCATGCTCGAACACTTGTCCAACGATGACGTGGCTTACTTCTTTAACCAGAAGTACAACTTCCTCTCGGACTATAGCGCCACCTCCAAGAATTGCCGGTTGGATATCAACAAGCATCAGTCGGTACTGTACGGCGACCCCGATTCGCCCTACTTCCGTTTCGACCCTCAGTTCATGGTCGCGCCCGCGCCCGAAGCCCAGGCCATGCTGAACCATCTCAACAACATTGCCTGGGCGGTCAAACAACCAGTGAAGTTATCCACTGGCGACCTGCTGGTCATCGACAACCGCAAGACAGCCCACGCGCGCAGCCCCTTCACCGCCCTGCTCGACGGCAGCGACCGCTGGATTCAGCGTACCTTTGCCATCACCGGGCAGCACTACTACACCGAAATGCTGGGCAAGAACCAGCGTGTCTATGACCTGGTAGCTGAACTATGAGCACAACCTATCTCTCCTTTGCCCTGGCCGTAATGTTATTGATCGCTTCGCCAGGGCCTATCGTCGCCATGGTGGTTGCCGACGCGCGCCGTGCCTGGCCGGCATGGACCATCGCTGGCGGCGTGGTTTCGGCGCAGGTGTTGTTGATCTGTGCACTGGTGGCTATCTACACCACGTTGCATATCAACGCCGCCGTACTCAATTGGGGGCAGATCCTGGGGGGCGTCTACCTGGCATGGCTGGGGGGTAACGCGCTGGTGAACGCTTCGTCCGAGTCAGCGCAGTCGGGGAGTGGCCGTTACGGTTTCTGGAAAACCATGGGGGTTGGGCTGTCCAACCCCAAGGATATTCTGTTCTTCCTGGCCTTCCTGCCCGGCTTTATCTCGCCGCATGAGCCATTTACCGTGCAGGCCATGGTGCTGATCCTGATCTGGGCCGCCATCGACATTTCCATTCTCATTGCCTACAGCCTGTTGTCGCGCCGCCTCGACCGGTACCGCCGGGTTCGCCGTCTGCTGGACGCCGCCCCCGGCATCGTTCTGCTGGCGCTGGGCCTGCTGTCATTTTCGTTAGGTGTGTTCCGCGTATTCCAATAGGCATCACGGTCGAAGCAGGCGAGCCTGCTCATCCATGCAGACCTGCAGCAGATAGTCCCACACCACGCGCAACCGCACTGACTTGTGCAGCTCGCGGCGGGTACTCATCCAATAGCTGCGCTGGATGGTTTCCCCGGGGAGTACCCTGACCAGATCGGGGTCGTCGGCGGCCATGTAATTGGGGAGCACGGCGATGCCCAGCCCGGCCTTGGCCGCCTGCTGCTGGGCGATCACGCTGGTGCTGCGAAACACCACGTTGGGGGCTCTGCAAAAGCTGCTCAGGAACAGCAGTTCCTGGCTGAACAACAGGTCGTCCACATAACCGATCCACGCATGAGCGGCCAGGTCATCGCGGCCGTTCAGCGCCGGTGAGCGTTGCAGATACGCAGGGCTTGCATAAAGGGCCAGGCGGTAATCGGTGAGCTTGCGGGTGATCAACAGGTCGGCAGCAGGCCGGTCCAGGTGGATACTGATCTCCGCCTCGCGGTTGAGGATGCTGACGAAGCGCGGCACCGCCACCAGTTCTACTTCCAGCCCCGGGTAGCGTGCGAACAAGCCGCCCAGCCGCGAGGTCAGGAACATGATGCCGATCCCCTCGGTGACCCCGAGGCGAATCTTGCCCAGCGGCATCATGGGTTGGGTCATTTCCTCTTGCGCTAGCAGCGCCACGTTCTCCATAGCCTCGGCATGCTTGAGCAACGCCTGGCCTGCCGGCGTCAATTCGTAACCCTGTGCATGCTGCACGAACAGCGCGTTACCCAAGCTGTGCTCGATGGACTCGATATGACGCGCCACTGTGCTGTGGGTGGTGTTGAGCCGCTTGGCTGCGGTGAGCAGGCGCCCGCTGCGGTGCAGTTCGAGGAAAAAGCGCAGGTCGTTCCAGTCGAACATCGAGGGTCCTTGTGAACAGGTCAAACACCTATTGTTCAAAAACGCACAGCCGGTGGGCGAAAACGGGTGTTTTCATCTCGAAGCTAATCAATACCATGAGGTAAGACAAGAAGAAAAAAACGGCGCGAGGTTCCCCATGCCATCAGCTCCACGCACATTCGACTACGTAATAGTCGGTGCCGGCCCCGCAGGTTGCCTGCTGGCCAATCGACTTTCTGCCAACCCCGACGTCTCGGTCCTGCTGCTTGAAGCAGGCGGCCAGGACAACTATCCCTGGATTCACATTCCCGTGGGCTACCTGTTCTGCATTGGTAACCCTCGCACCGACTGGTGCTTCAAGACCGAAGCGCAGCCCGGCCTCAAAGGCCGCTCGCTGAGTTACCCGCGGGGCAAGGTGCTGGGGGGTTGTTCTTCGATCAATGGCATGATCTACATGCGCGGGCAGGCCGCCGATTATGACGCCTGGGCCGCCCAAGGCAACGCGGGGTGGGGCTGGAAAGATGTCCTGCCGCTGTTCCGTCTGAGTGAAAACCACTATGGCGGTGACTCCGAGGCCCATGGCGGCAAGGGTGAATGGCGCGTTGAATTGCAGCGCTACCGCTGGCCGATTCTGGATGCGTTTCGCAGTGCTGCCGCTCAGTGTGGCGTGGACAGCATTGACGATTTCAACACTGGGGATAACCAGGGCTGTGGATATTTTCAGGTCAACCAGCGCGCCGGCGTTCGTTGGAATTCTGCCAAGGCATTCCTGCGCCCCGCCCTCAAACGTCGCAACCTTACCGTACTGACCGGTGTGCAGGTGGATAAGCTGGTTGTGGATAACGGCAGGGCCAGCGCCGTTAGCGCCCGCCATGAAGGCAACCAAGTGTTATACACAGCCCGTCGGGAAATTCTGCTGTGCGCTGGCGCCATTGGTTCGCCTGGAATCCTGCAGCGGTCTGGCATTGGTCCCAGGCCGCTGCTGGAACGGTTGGGGATAACTGTTGAGCATGAGTTGCCGGGTGTCGGCGGGAATTTGCAGGACCACCTGCAGTTGCGGCTTATCTACAAGGTCAACAATACCCGTACCCTCAACCAGGTCGCCAACAGTTTATGGGGAAAAATGGGCATGGGCCTGCGCTATCTTTACGACCGCAGCGGGCCCCTGGCGATGGCCCCGAGCCAATTGGGGGCGTTCGTCAAATCCGACCCCCAGCAGGCCAGCGCCAACCTCGAATACCACGTACAGCCCCTGTCGCTGGAGCGCTTCGGCGAGCCCTTGCACGGCTTCCCGGCGTTCACCGCGTCGGTCTGCAACCTGCGGCCCAAAAGCCGCGGGCGTGTGGATATCCGTTCAGCGAAACCGGACGATGCGCCCATCATCGACCCCAATTACCTCAGTGATCCGGAAGACCTGCGCGTGGCCGCCCAGGCCATTCGCTTGACCCGACGAATTGTCCAGGCCCCTGCCCTGCGTGTGTTTGGCCCCGAGGAATACCTGCCTGGCCCAACGCTGGAAAGCGAAGAGCAGTTGCATGAGGCTGCAAGTGCCATTGGTACGACTATATTTCACCCGGTGGGTACCTGCCGGATGGGCAATGGCCCTCAGGACGTGGTGGACGCCACCTTGCGGGTACACGGTATCGACGGCTTGCGGGTGGTCGACGCCTCGATCATGCCCGAGATCGTGTCGGGCAATACCTGTACACCGACATTGATGATCGCTGAAAAGGCAGCGCAGATGATCCTGCAAGGCACGCCCCGGCTGGCGGAAAAGAATCGGCAACAGGCGCTGCCCGTCACCTGACGGGCAGTGAACGGCGGTGGTCGCAGCAGTCAGCGGCCGCCGGCAGTGGACAACAACAATAATCACTGTGCCCACAGGGCCTGAAGGACATAGACACATGGCGGACTACATCCAGCAACAGGGTGCGGGCGTTACGCCCACTACAGCAAGCGAAGACCGGAAGATCATCTTTGCCTCATCCCTGGGAACGGTTTTCGAGTGGTACGACTTTTTCCTCTATGGCGCCCTGGCCGCCGTCATCAGCAAGCAATTCTTTGCCGGGGTCAATGAGACCACTGCGTTCATCTTTGCCCTCATGGCCTTTGCCGCGGGCTTCCTGGTGCGCCCTTTCGGGGCTCTGGTGTTCGGCCGGCTGGGGGACATGATCGGGCGCAAGTACACCTTCCTCATGACCATTGTGCTGATGGGCCTGTCCACCTTCGCGGTCGGCTTGCTACCCACTTACGGCACCATCGGCATCGCCGCCCCGGTAATCCTGGTGTGCCTGCGCATGCTTCAGGGGCTGGCGCTGGGGGGTGAATACGGTGGCGCCGCCACTTACGTGGCCGAGCACGCACCGCGCGATAAACGAGGCCTGCACACCGGCTGGATTCAATCGACGGCTACCCTCGGGTTATTGTTGTCACTGCTGGTGGTACTGGTGTGTCGCTACCTGACCGGCGACGCTTTCGAAACCTGGGGGTGGCGCCTGCCGTTTCTGCTGTCAATCGTGCTGCTGATCGTATCCACCTGGATTCGCATGAGCCTGCATGAGTCCCCCACCTTTGCGCGCATGAAGGCCGAAGGCAAAACCAGCAAATCACCGATCAAGGAGTCGTTCGGTTCGTGGCAGAACCTGAAGATCGTGCTGATCGCCCTGTTCAGCATCAACGCCGGGCAGGCGGTGACGTTTTACTGTGCGCAGTTCTACGTGTTGTTCTTCATGACCCAGATGCTCAAGATGGACCCGGCCCAGGCCAACAGCCTGCTGATCATCAGCGTCATCATCGGGGCACCGTTCTTCGTGATCTGCGGCTGGCTGTCAGACCGTATCGGGCGCAAGCCTATTCTCATGGTCGGCCTGCTGCTGGCTACCCTGCTCTACTTC
This sequence comes from Pseudomonas eucalypticola, assembly GCF_013374995.1. Classification (NCBI taxonomy): domain Bacteria; kingdom Pseudomonadati; phylum Pseudomonadota; class Gammaproteobacteria; order Pseudomonadales; family Pseudomonadaceae; genus Pseudomonas; species Pseudomonas eucalypticola. Next base: position 12,653 of record NZ_CP056030.1, read on the forward strand.
CCCTTGTTCAAAGGCCTGAGCCACTACGCCAACCCACAGATCGACCAGGCCAGCCGTCAGGCGCCAGTCACCGTGATGGCCGACCCGGCCGGCTGCACCTTCCAGTTCGACCCGGTGGGCAAGGCACGTTTCGACAGCCCTTGTGACAAGGTCAAGACTTTGCTGGTAAAAGCGGGTGTGCCCTATGCCTCTGCTGGCGCTGACCCAGCCAACCCGGTGGTGGTGACCATTGGCGACAAGCGTATCGACGGCTATGACGAGGTGGCCCTGCGTGCCGCAATCACAAGTGCGGGTTACCCCGCCAAGGCGGACCCTAGCCTGGTGAACCAACCCATGGTGGTACTGCTGATTGTGGCGATGATTCTGATCGCTACCATGACCTATGGGCCGCTGGCTGCCGTGATGGTGGAGCTGTTTCCCACGCGCATCCGCTACACGTCGCTATCGCTGCCCTACCACATTGGCAATGGCTGGTTTGGGGGGTTTTTGCCCACCGTATCGTTCGCGTTGGTGGTGTATACCGGGGATATCTTCTATGGGCTCTGGTACCCGGTACTGGTGACGGGGGTAAGCCTGCTGGTCGGCCTGCTGTGCCTCAAGGAGACTCGCGGCGTGGACCTTGATCACGTATAGGCCAGGGTAATGCCTCTCAACTCAGGGCGTCCCGGGCAGGCTCCCGGTCACACAGGGGACCGCTGAAACACTGCCAGGCGCAGTACCACTGGCAGGCGTAAAAAACCGGCACTCAAGGCCGGTTTTTTTATGCTTCAAAAAACTTATGCACGTTTACCATGAAGCCATAGCGTGCAGAAATAAGCTTTTAAATGAACTACTTACGAACGATTTTGGAAAAAGATCCAAATACTGTACACAAGTTATCCACAGATCAGCTGATGGCAGGCGTCTCTTCCACTTCAGGGTTTTCGGGCAGTGAACCGAGCGCCCGCTGGGTCTGCTCGTTCCAGGCCGCGACCCGGTCATTCAACTCGGCGATGGCCCGTGGCCCCGTGCCGTTGGCGTACATGGGTTCACCGATCACTACCTCGATGGTACCGGCACGCTTGCCCCAGCCTTCTTTGGGCCAGAACTTGCCCGCGTTGTGGGCGATGGGCAGCACGGGCAGCTCGGCGTTGACCGCCAGCGCCGCGCCGCTGCGCGAGAACTTGCCGATCTTGCCAAACGGCACGCGGGTGCCTTCCGGGAAAATCAGCACCCAGACGTTGTCCTTGAGCAGCTCGTCGCCTTTGCTGGCCACGACCTTCAGGGCTGCCTTGGGGTTTTCCCGGTCAATGGCGATAGGCCGCAGCATGGCCATCGCCCAGCCGAAGAATGGCACGTACAGCAGTTCGCGCTTGAGCACTTGGCTCAAAGGCTGGAAATAGGCAGAAAGGAAAAAGGTTTCCCATGTGCTCTGGTGGTTGGAAACGATCACGCAGCGGCGCTCAGGCACGTTTTCGGCGCCAGTCACCTTTACCTGGATATTGAGAATGCTGCGGGTCAGCAGAATCGCAAAACGGCACCAATACACGTTGATGAAACGGTAACGGGCCGGGAAAGACAGAAAAGGAGCAACGAAGAAGCTCAGGGTGCACCAGAGCAACGAGCTGGTGCCCAGCAACAAATAGAAGACGAAAATTCTGATCGCCTGCAGTGTCGACATAGCGGCTTGTACCATTGCGGGCGAACCCGCCTGTTGAAAGCGCGCGCCTGAATCGACTCAACCGCGCCGGCCATCAGCGACGGCACGGCATGGCTCAAGGATTCAGAGGCGCCCTAGGTGTGGATAAGTGCTCTGGCTACAGCAGCCAGATCATCGAAAATCAACGTCCCCTCGGGCACAGCCTTCGCCAGCGTCTTGGGACCTTTTCCGGTTTTCACCAGAACAGGCTGAGAGTCGACGGCCAGCGCAGCCTCCAGGTCACCCATACTATCGCCGACAAACCACAACCCGGCCAGGTCGGCGTGGTAGTGAGCGGCGATGGCCTTGAGCATGCCGGGGCGTGGCTTGCGGCAATCGCAGCCAGCATCGGGGCCATGGGGACAATAGACGATCAGCCCGACTTCGCCACCCTGCTCGGCCACCAGCATGCGCAAGCGCGCATGCATGGCGTCCAGGGTAGCCAGGTCGTAGTAACCGCGAGCGATGCCCGACTGGTTGGTTGCCACGGCAACCGTCCAGCCGGCCTTGCTCAACTGCGCGATGGCATCGATGGACCCGGGGATTGGAATCCATTCCTGCACCGACTTGATGTAAGCGTCGGAGTCTTCATTGATGACCCCGTCGCGGTCCAGTATCACCAGCTTCAAGGCTTACCCCAGCAACGAGATGTCGGCGACGCCCAGGAACAGCCCACGCAGGCGCGACAGCAAGGCGTAGCGGTTGGCACGGACCTTGGGGTCTTCGGCGTTGACCATCACGGCCTCGAAAAACGCATCCACCGGTTCGCGCAGGGCGGCCAGGCGGGCGAGCGATTCGCGGTACTGACGGTTGGCGGCCATCGGGTGCACCGCCTGGTCAGCCTGCTGAATGGCCGAGTACAACGAGAACTCGTTGGCGTTGTCGAAGTACTTGGGTTCCACGGTGGTGGCAACCGAGCCCTCAGCCTTGCTCAGCAGGTTCGATACACGCTTGTTCACCGCGGCCAGGGCAGCGGCTTCCGGCAGCTTGCGGAACGCCTGAACGGCCTGCACGCGCTGGTCGAAGTCCAGGGCCGAACCCGGCTTCAGGGCACGTACCGACAGGTAGGTGGCGACGTCGGTGCCTTCGTCTTCGTAGCGCGCGCGCAGGCGGTCGAAGATGAAGTCCAGCACCTGCTCGGCCAGGCCGGCGGCCTTGACGTTGGCCCCGAATGCGGACACCGCGAACGCCACGGCCTTGGTCAGGTCCAGGTCCAGTTGCTTGTCGATCAGAATGCGCAGGATACCCAGCGCCGCGCGACGCAGCGCGTAGGGGTCCTTGCTGCCGGTGGGCAGCATGCCGATGCCGAAGATACCCACCAGGGTGTCCAGCTTGTCGGCGATGGCCACGGCCGCACCGGTGAGGGTGGTTGGCAGCTCGGCGCCGGCGCCGCGTGGCATGTACTGTTCGTTCAGCGCCAGGGCAACATCGTCCGGCTCACCGTCGTTGAGCGCGTAGTAGTAACCGGCGACACCTTGCATCTCCGGGAACTCGCCGACCATCTCGGTGGCCAGATCGCACTTGGACAGCAGGCCGGCACGGGCAGCGCGCTGTGCATCACCGCCGATCAGCGGGGCGATGTAGGCGGCCAGCTTGGAAACTCGCACGGCCTTGTCGTAGACGCTGCCCAGCTGAGCTTGGAACACCACGTTCTGCAGGCGCTCGTTGAAGCTTTCCAGCGGCTGCTTCTTGTCCTGCTTGAAGAAGAACTCGGCGTCGGTCAGGCGCGGGCGCACGACCTTCTCGTTGCCCAGCACGATCTGGCTCGGATCCTTGCTCTCGACGTTGGCCACGGTGATGAAACGCGGCAGCAGCTTGCCGTCCACGTCCAGCAGGCAGAAATACTTCTGGTTGTCCTGCATGGTCGTGATCAGGGCTTCTTGCGGCACTTCCAGGAAGCGCTCTTCGAAGGAGCACACCAGCGGTACCGGCCACTCCACCAGCGCGGCAACCTCTTCCAGCAAGGCCGGCGGCACGATGGCGGTGCCTTCCTGCTGCATGGCCAGCTCGGCGGTGCGCTTGCTGATGATTTCACGGCGCTCGTCGCCGTCGGCCAGCACGTAGGCCTTGCGCAGGTCTTCGGCGTAGTTGGCCGGCGAAGTGATGCGCACGTCTTCAGGGTGGTGGAAGCGGTGGCCACGCGAATCGCGGCCGGCTCTCTGGGCCAGGATGGTGCAATCCACCACCTGGTCACCCAACAACATCACCAGCCACTGGGTTGGGCGGACGAATTCTTCCTTGCGAGCCCCCCAGCGCATGCGCTTGGGAATCGGCAGGTCGTTGAGCGAGTCTTCGACGATGGTCGGCAGCAGGCTGGCGGTCGGCTTGCCGATGATGCGCTGGCTGAAGCGCAGTTTCGGGCCGCTCTGGTCGATTTCGGCCAGATCCACGCCGCACTTCTTGGCAAAGCCCAGGGCTGCCTGGGTCGGGTTGCCTTCAGCGTCGAAGGCCGCCTGGCGTGGCGGGCCGTCGAGGTTGATGCTGCGATCGGGCTGCTGGGTGTCCAGGCCGCTGATCAGCACGGCCAGACGGCGCGGGGCCGCGTAGTAGCGCTTGGCGGTGTAGTTCAGGCCGGCAGCCTGCAGGCCTTTTTCAATACCGCTCAGGAAGGCTTCGCCCAGGCTGTTCAGGGCCTTGGGTGGCAGCTCTTCGGTGCCCAGTTCAACCAGGAAATCTTGAGCACTCATTGTGCAGCCTCCAGCTTAGCCAACACTTCATCACGCAGATCAGGGGACGCCATCGGGAAGCCCAGCTTGGCGCGGGCTTGCAGGTAGCTCTGGGCCACGGCACGGGCCAGGGTGCGCACGCGCAGGATGTACTGCTGGCGTGCGGTCACCGAGATGGCGCGGCGCGCGTCCAGCAGGTTGAAGGTGTGCGATGCCTTCAGGACCATTTCATAGGTCGGCAGCGGCAGCTCCAGTTCGATCAGGCGGTTGGCTTCGCTTTCGTAGAAGTCGAACAGTTCGAACAGCTTCTCGACGTTGGCGTGCTCGAAGTTGTAGGTCGACTGCTCCACTTCGTTCTGGTGGAACACATCGCCATAGGTGACCTTGCCAAACGGGCCGTCGGTCCACACCAGGTCGTAGACCGAGTCCACGCCCTGCAGGTACATGGCCAGGCGCTCCAGGCCGTAAGTGATTTCACCGGTGACCGGGTAGCACTCGATGCCGCCCACTTGCTGGAAGTAGGTGAATTGGGTGACTTCCATGCCGTTCAGCCAGATTTCCCAGCCCAGGCCCCAGGCGCCCAGGGTCGGCGATTCCCAGTTGTCCTCGACGAAGCGGATATCGTGGACCAGCGGGTCCAGGCCGATATGCTTCAGCGAGCCCAAGTACAGTTCCTGGAAGTTTTCCGGGTTCGGCTTCAGCACCACCTGGAATTGGTAGTAGTGCTGCAGGCGGTTGGGGTTTTCGCCATAGCGGCCGTCACCGGGGCGGCGGCTGGGCTGCACGTAGGCGGCGTTCCAGGTTTCCGGGCCGACGGCGCGCAGGAACGTGGCGGTATGGAAAGTGCCGGCGCCTACTTCCATATCGTAGGGCTGAAGCACCACACAACCTTGCTCGGCCCAGTATTGCTGGAGCGCGAGGATCAAGTCTTGGAAGGTACGCACGGCTGGCGTAGGCTGGCTCACGAAATTCACCTGTTTCTAGGGCTGCGAATATAAAGAGCGGGAGTATACCCCGATTCGCCCTTACCTCTACCCTTGGAGCCTTATGCCACGCTGCTTTTGGTGCACGGACGAGCCGATCTACCAGGCTTATCACGACGAGGAATGGGGGGTTGAGCTACGTGACCCCGCTCGTCTTTTCGAATTGCTGTTGCTGGAAGGCTGCCAGGCCGGGTTGTCGTGGATCACCGTGCTGAAGAAGCGCGAGCACTACCGCAAGGTGATGTTCGGCTTTGACCCAGAGCGGTTGGCGCGCATGACCGACGAGGAAGTGGAAGAGCGCATGCTCGACCCGGGCATTGTCCGTAACCGCCTGAAGATCAAGGCCGCGCGGCAGAACGCCCAGGCCTGGCTCAAGCTTGAAGACCCGGCCGCCTTGCTGTGGTCGTTCGTCGGCGGTACGCCGAAAATCAACCATTTTCCCGACCGCAGCCACATCCCTACCCAGACGCCAGAGGCCCAAGCCATGAGCAAGGCGCTGAAGAAGGCCGGCTTCACGTTCGTTGGTCCCACCATTTGCTACGCCTTCATGCAGGCCTCGGGCATGGTCATGGACCACACCCGGGATTGTGATCGCTACGCCGCTCTGGCCCGCTGACGGTTACAATGGCGGCTTGCTGAAAGAGGAGTGGTCTGTGGATAAGTTCAAAGGCGCCCTGATGGTGGGGGCCCTGCGGTTGTTTGCCTTGCTGCCATGGCGTGCGGTTGAAGCGGTGGGCGCGGCCATTGGTTGGCTGACCTGGAAGCTGCCGAACCGCTCACGCGAAGTGGTGCGCATCAACCTGGCCAAATGTTTTCCGGAGCTGGATGCCGCGGCGCACGAGCGCCTGGTAGGCCAGAGCATGATGGACATCGGCAAGAGCCTGACTGAAAGCGCCTGCGCGTGGATCTGGCCCGCCGAAAAATCACTCAAACTGGTGCGCGAAGTGCAGGGCCTGGAAGTGCTGGAACAGGCGCTGGCATCGGGCAAGGGCGTGGTGGGCATCACCAGCCACCTGGGCAACTGGGAGGTGCTGAACCACTTCTACTGCATGCAGTGCAAACCGATCATTTTCTACCGCCCGCCCAAGCTCAAGGCCGTGGATGAACTGTTGCAGAAGCAGCGTGTGCAACTGGGTAACCGCGTGGCGGCATCCACCAAGGAAGGTATCCTCAGTGTCATCAAGGAAGTGCGCAAGGGCGGTCAGGTAGGTATTCCGGCCGACCCGGAGCCGGCCGAGTCGGCTGGCATGTTCGTGCCGTTCCTCGGCACCCAGGCACTGACCAGCAAGTTCGTGCCCAACATGCTGGCCGGCGGCAAGGCGGTGGGCGTGTTCCTGCATGCCCTGCGGCTGCCGGACGGGTCGGGGTTCAAGGTGATTCTGGAAGCGGCGCCCGAGGCCATGTACAGCACCGATACCGAGACCGCGGTGGCAGCGATGAGCGAAGTCATCGCCAAATATGTGCGGGCTTACCCTAGCCAATACATGTGGAGCATGAAGCGCTTCAAGAAGCGCCCAGCTGGCGAGGATCGCTGGTACTAAGGGCCACCCCTGCGGGACCGGGCGAAGCTCGGGAAGAAAGCACCGCGGTCTAACAAACAGACCGCGGTGGTCCTTTCCAGAGCTTCGCCCGGTCCCACAGGGGGAGGGTGTTAAGCGGTGCGATCCAGTTTTTTCAGGAACACGGTCATTTCCTTCTCGGCCTGTTTGTCGCCATGGGCCTGCGCCGCCGTTATCCCCTGCTGCCACGCCGTCCTGGCGCCCGCCGCATCACCCTGCCCCTGCAACGCTTTTCCCAACAGCTTCCACGCCGCCGAATACTTCGGGTCCTGCTCCACGCAGCGGCGCAGGTGTTCGGCGGCCTTGGCGGGTTCATTCTGGTCCAGGTAGCCCTTGCCCAGGCCAAAGCGCAACAGCGCGTTATCCACACCCTTGGCCAGCATCTTTTCCAATGAATCGAGCACGCGGCATTCCTTCTAGAAAAACGTCAGGCCTACGTGGAACAGCTTCTCCACGTCACGAATGTATTTTTTATCCACAACGAACAGGATCACGTGGTCGCCCGCCTCGATGACAGTGGTGCCGCGGGCGATGATCACTTCTTCATCGCGGATGATGGCGCCAATCGTGGTGCCCGACGGCAACGCGATGTTTTCCACAGCCCTGCCGACTACCTTGCTGGAGCGAGCGTCGCCATGGGCCACCGCCTCGATCGCTTCCGCGGCGCCCCGGCGCAGGGAGTGCACACTGACGATGTCACCCCGACGCACGTGGGCCAGCAGCGTGCCGATGGTGGCCAACTGTGGGCTGATGGCGATATCGATCTCGCCACCCTGAACCAGGTCGACGTAGGCCGGGTTGTTGATGATGGTCATCACCTTCCGCGCGCCCAGGCGCTTGGCCAGCAGCGACGACATGATGTTGGCCTCGTCATCGTTGGTCAGGGCCAGGAAGATGTCGGCCTGGGCGATATTCTCTTCAACCATCAGGTCGCGGTCCGAGGCGCTACCTTGCAGGATCACCGTGCTGTTGAGGGTGTCGGACAGGTGCCGGCAGCGTGCCGGGCTCATCTCGATGATCTTTACCTGATAGCGGCTTTCGATGGCTTCGGCGAGGCGCTCGCCAATCTGCCCACCCCCGGCGATCACCACACGCTTGTTGCGCTCGTCCACGCCCCGCAGTTCGCCCATTACCGCGCGAATATCCTGCTTGGCGGCAATGAAGAACACCTCGTCATCGGCCTCCACCACGGTGTCACCGCGCGGGAGAATGGCGCGGTCACGGCGGAAGATAGCCGCGACGCGGGTCTCGACGTTGGGCATGTGCTCGCGAATCTGACGCAGTTGCTGGCCCACCAGGGGGCCGCCGTAGAAGGCCTTCACTGCCACCAATTGCGCTTTGCCGTCGGCAAAGTCGATCACCTGCAAGGCCCCGGGTATCTCGATCAGGCGCTTGATGTAATGGGTTACCACCTGTTCCGGGCTGATCAGCACATCCACCGGAATGGCTTCATTGGCGAACAGGGCGTCGCGGGTCAGGTAAGCGGCCGAGCGCACCCGGGCGATCTTGGTGGGCGTGTGGTACAGCGTGTGCGCCACCTGGCAGGCGACCATGTTGGTCTCGTCGCTGTTGGTCACCGCCACCAGCATGTCGGCGTCTTCGGCGCCGGCCTTGAGCAGCACCGTGGGGAACGAGGCGTGGCCCTGCACGGTGCGGATGTCCAGGCGGTCACCCAGGCTGCGCAGACGCTCGCCATCGGTGTCCACCACGGTGATGTCATTGGCCTCGCCGGCCAGGTGCTCGGCCAGGGTGCCACCGACCTGGCCGGCACCCAGGATGATGATCTTCATCCGTTACTCCTGTCAGCTCGGGCGGTGCGCCGCGATCTTGATCAGCTTGGCATAGTAGAAGCCATCGTGGCCGCCTTCCTGCGCCAGCAATTGGCGGCCGTGCGGCTGTTTGATCCCGGCCGCGGTGGCCAAGTCCAGCTCGCGGGCGCCGGGGGTGCGGGCCAGGAAAGCTTCGACGACTTCGGTGTTCTCGGTAGGCAGGGTCGAGCACGTGGCGTAGAGCAGTACGCCGCCTACTTCCAGGGTCGGCCACAGGGCATCCAGCAGTTCGCCCTGTAGCGTGGCCAGGGCCTGAATGTCATCCGGCTTTCGAGTCAGCTTGATGTCCGGGTGGCGTCGGATCACGCCGGTGGCCGAGCATGGTGCGTCCAGCAGAATGCGCTGGAAGCCTTGGCCGTCCCACCATTCGCCGGTATTGCGGGCGTCACAGGCGATGAGCTGGGCGTCGAGCTTGAGGCGGTCGAGGTTTTCGCGAACCCGTACCAGGCGCTTGGCCTCCAGGTCGATAGCCACCACGCCCTTGAGCCCGGGCTCGGCTTCCAGCAGGTGGCAGGTCTTGCCGCCAGGGGCGCAACAGGCATCGAGCACGCGTTGGCCGGGGGCCAGGTCGAGCAGGTCAGCGGCCAGCTGCGCGGCTTCGTCCTGCACGCTGATCCAGCCATCGGTAAAACCGGGCAGGTCGCGCACGTCGCAGGCCTGTTCCAGAACGATACCGTCCTGGCTGAAAGTGCAAGCGCTGCCAGCCACACCGGCCTGGGCCAGCAGTTGCAGGTAGGCATCACGGCTATGGTGACGGCGATTGACCCGCAGGATCATCGGCGGGTGGGCATTGTTCGCTGCGCAGATGGCCTCCCATTGCTCGGGCCAGAAGGCTTTCAGCGACTTTTGCAGCCAGCGCGGGTGGGCGGTACGCACCACCGGGTCACGTTCCATCTCGGCCAGCAGCTCGGCGCTGTCGCGTTGGGCGCGGCGCAACACGGCGTTGAGCAGGCCTTTTGCCCAAGGTTTTTTCAGCTTGTCGGCACAGCCCACGGTTTCGCTAATGGCTGCATGGGCAGGCACGCGGGTGTACAGCAACTGGTAAAGACCGACCAGCAGCAGCGCCTCGACATCGGCGTCAGCGGCCTTGAATGGCTTCTGCAGCAGTTTTTCCGCCAGTGCCGAGAGGCGCGGCTGCCAACGGGCAGTGCCGAATGCCAGGTCCTGGGTGAAGCCGCGGTCGCGGGCTTCAACCTTGTCCAATTGCAGTGGCAGGGAACTGTTGAGCGACGCCTTGCCGGTCAGTACGGCGGCCAGGGCGCGGGCAGCGGCGAGACGCGGGTTCATTGGCCGAGCACCGTGCCGACGGCGAACTTCTCGCGGCGGCTATTGAACAGGTCACTGAAATTCAGCGGTTTGCCACCGGGCAGTTGCAGGCGGGTCAGGCACAGGGCCTGTTCGCCGCAGGCCACGACCAGGCCATCCTTGCTGGCGGCCAGAATGGTGCCGGGTTCGCCCTGCCCCTCGGCCAGTTCGGCCGCCAACACCTTCACGGCTTCGCCGTTCAGGGTGCTATGGCAGATAGGCCAGGGGAAGAATGCACGCACCAGACGCTCCAGCTCATCGGCGGGGCGGGTCCAGTCGATGCGGGCCTCGTCCTTGTTGAGCTTGTGGGCGTAATTGGCCAGCGTGTCATCCTGCACTTCACCGGGCAGGGTACCCGCGGCCAGGCCGGCGATGGCCTCGATGACCGCCGGTGGGCCCATCTCCGCTAGCCGGTCATGCAGGCTACCACCGGTATCGCTGGCGCTGATCGGGGTGCTCACCTTGAGCAGCATCGGCCCGGTGTCCAGGCCGGCCTCCATGCGCATGACAGTGACGCCGCTCTCGGCATCACCGGCTTGTACGGCGCGCTGGATCGGCGCCGCACCGCGCCAGCGCGGCAGCAGCGAGGCATGGCTGTTGATGCAACCCAGGCGCGGAATGTCCAGCACTGCCTGGGGCAGGATCAGGCCGTAGGCCACCACCACCATCAGGTCAGGCTTGAGCGCGGCCAGTTCAGCCTGGGCGTCTTCGTTGCGCAAGGTGGGCGGTTGCAGCACGGTAATGCCATGCTCCAGCGCCAGTTGCTTGACCGGGCTGGGCATCAGCTTCTGGCCACGGCCCGCCGGGCGGTCTGGCTGGGTGTAGACGGCCACCACTTCATAGGGGCTGGCCAGCAGGGCCTTGAGGTGTTCGGCGGCGAATTCGGGCGTGCCCGCGAAGACAATGCGCATGCTCATGGTTTACTCGCTGGAAAAGAAAAAGGCTTGCCGTGGCAAGCCTTTGGGAGGATGGGTCAAGCTTGCTGGCGGTGGGCTTTTTCCAGCTTCTTCTTGATCCGGTCACGTTTGAGGTTGGACAGGTAATCAACGAAGAGCTTGCCATTGAGGTGGTCGCACTCGTGCTGGATGCACACCGCCAGCAGGCCTTCGGCGACCAGCTCGTACGGCTTGCCGTCGCGGTCCAGGGCCTTGATCTTGACGCGCTGCGGCCGGTCGACGTTCTCGTAGAACCCAGGTACCGACAGACAGCCTTCCTGGTACTGGCCCATTTCGTCGGTCAGCGATTCGAACTCGGGGTTGATGAACACCCGCGGCTCGCTGCGATCTTCGCTCAGGTCCATGACCACGATGCGCTTGTGGACGTTGACCTGCGTGGCGGCCAAGCCGATGCCAGGCGCTTCGTACATGGTTTCAAACATGTCATCGATCAACTGGCGAACTTCGTCGTCCACCACGGCCACAGGCTTGGCAATGGTGCGCAGACGCGAGTCTGGAAATTCGAGGATGTTTAAAATAGCCATATGCGTATTTGCTGCACTGTGAGGTAAAGTCAAAGGTAGCAGCCGCTGCAAGGTGTCGGGGGCGGGCTGCCTGTCAAACGTTCTCCCAGGGAGAAAGGCCATTTCGGCTGCGTTTCACGTGAACGCACATAATAAAGGGATTCACGGCATGAGGAAATCACTACTCGCCCTGCTGCTCATGGCGTGCGCCGGCCTGGCCAACGCCGATGTGCAGCTCAAGGATGGTTATCCACAGCGCTACACGGTGGTTCAGGGCGACACACTTTGGGACATTTCCGCCAAGTTTCTGCGCCAGCCCTGGCAGTGGCCGCAGATCTGGCATGCCAACCCGCAGATCGCCAACCCGGACCTGATCTACCCTGGCGACTCCCTGGTGCTGAGCTACGTCAATGGCCAGCCGCAACTGATGCTGGAGCGCGGCGGCTCCCGCGGCACCATCAAATTGTCACCGCGTATTCGCAGCACCCCGGTAGCCGAAGCGATCCCCAGCATTCCGTTGCAATCGATCAACAGCTTCCTGCTCAGCAACCGTATCCTGGACAGCACCCAGGCGTTCCAGAGCGCCCCGTATATCGTCGCCGGCCAGGGTGAGCGAGTGGTCAGCGGCATGGGCGACCGCATCTACGCCCGGGGCACGTTCGACCCGGCGCATGCTTCCTACGGCATCTTCCGCCAGGGCAAGGTCTACACCGACCCGGTGACCAAAGAAGTGCTGGGCGTGAATGCCGACAATATGGGCGGCGGTGAAGTGGTGGCCACCGAGGGCGATATCGCCACTGTGAACCTGCAACGGTCCAACGAAGAAGTTCGCCTGGGCGACCGCTTGTTCGTCAGCGAGGAGCGGCCGGTCAACTCCACCTTTTTCCCCAGCGCGCCGAGCAACCCGGTGAGCGGTACCATCATTGATGTGCCACGGGGTGTTACGCAGATCGGCAAGTATGACGTGGTCACCCTCGACCGTGGCAGCCGTGATGGGCTCAGGGAGGGCAACGTGCTGGAGATCTACAAGACCGGTGAAACGGTACGTGACCGGATAACCGGCGAACAGGTGAAAATACCCGACGAACGGGCCGGGCTGTTGATGGTGTTCCGCACGTACACGAAGCTGAGCTATGGTTTAGTGCTTAACGCCAACCGCTCCCTGGCGGTCATGGACAAGGTGAAAAATCCTTGAAACACGGGGAAGTTGTCAAACAGTTACCAACAGAGTTATCCACAGCTTTTTCCCAGTGATGACCAGGGGCCCTGAATCAAGGATGATCAGATGCCGCTCTTTGCTTGCACCACCCCCGACACGCACGAACTGGAGGCGCGCCTGCGCCTCCATCGCCTGCCCGACACCGGCCCGAAACGCTTTCACGGACTGCTGGACACCTTCGGCAGTGCCGCCGAAGCACTGCGCGCGCCCACCAGCGCCTGGCGCAGGCTAGGGCTGTCGGCGGCTGCCTGCGCCGCCCGTGACAGCCCCGAGGTAAAAACCGGTGCACAGGCTGCAATGGCCTGGCTAGAGCATCCGGACCAGCATTTGCTGATGTGGGACGACCCCGCCTACCCCGCTCTGCTGGCGCAGATAAGCGACGCGCCACCCTTGCTGTTCATTGCTGGCGACCCTGCCATTCTGGAAAAACCACAGTTGGCGATCGTGGGCAGCCGGCGTGCTTCGCGACCGGGCCTGGACACCGCCGCAGCGTTTTCCCGTAGCCTGGCGGCGGCAGGTTTTGTCATTACCAGCGGCCTTGCGGCCGGGGTGGATGGGGTCGCTCATCAGGCGGCCCTGGACGTTGGCGGGTTGACGATCGGCGTGTTGGGCACAGGCATCCAGAAACTTTATCCACAGAAGCACAAAGCCCTTGCGGCACAAATGGCGGCCTCGGGAAGCGCGGTGGTTTCCGAGTTTCCGCTGGACGCCGCGCCGGTACCCGCCAACTTCCCGCGCCGAAACCGCATCATCAGTGGCTTGTCCCTTGGCGTGCTGGTGGTCGAGGCGAGCGTGGCCAGTGGGTCGCTGATTACCGCGCGCCTGGCCAACGAACAGGGCCGCGAGGTGTATGCCATTCCTGGCTCCATCCATCACCCGGGCGCGAAAGGCTGCCACCAGTTGATCCGTGATGGCGCGCAGCTGGTCGAGACCGTGGAGCATATCCTTGAGCCGCTGCGGGGCTGGCAACGGGTGTCAATGCCTGCCCCGGCCATCGACCATCCCTTGCTGAAGCTCCTGCATGCCGCGCCCCAGAGCAGCGAGGCGCTGGTGCGCTACAGTAATTGGTCGCTGCCCCGGGTACTGGAGGCGCTCACCGAACTTGAATTGGAAGGGCGAGTGGTCAACGAGGCCGGGCGTTGGTTTGCGCGAATTAGCTAAGTACACTGCTCACAGCCTTTAAGCGGAGTAACAGCAATGGTGAGCAGTTGGCGTGTGCAACAAGTCGCGCGCGATGTCAGAGCGGGCGCAGTGATTGCCTATCCAACCGAAGCGGTCTGGGGGCTGGGGTGCGACCCATGGGACGAGGAAGCGGTTTACCGGCTGCTGGCGATCAAGTCCCGGCCTGTGGATAAGGGCTTGATCCTGGTGGCCGATAACATTCGCCAGTTCGATTTCCTGTTCCAGGACTTTCCTGAAGCCTGGATGGACCGCATGGCCAGCACCTGGCCCGGCCCCAACACCTGGTTGGTGCCGCACCAGGATCTGTTGCCGGAATGGATCACCGGCAAGCACGCCAGCGTGGCCCTGCGGGTCAGCGACCACCCATTGGTGCGTGAGCTGTGTGCGTTGGTAGGCCCGATCGTTTCCACTTCGGCCAACCCCACCGGTCGCCCGCCTGCCATGTCGCGCCTGCGCATCGAGCAGTATTTCCGCGGGCAGGTGGACGTCGTGCTCAATGGTGCGCTGGGTGGGCGCAAGAACCCCAGCGTGATCCGCGACCTGGTGACAGGGGAAGTCATTCGTCCCTGAATGACAGTGGGCGAACCCTGTAGGCTTAGGTCAAGGCAACAGGATGGTCGAACCCATGGTCCGGCGACCCGACAGCTCGGTTTGCGCCTTGGCGGCTTCGGCCAGCGGGTAACGCTGGCTGATCTCTACGTCCAGCTTGCCGCTGGTGATCATGCCGAACAACTCGTCGGCCATGGCCTGCAAGGTGTCGGCGGTAGCGTACGTGGCCAGGGTCGGGCGGGTGACGTACAGCGAACCCTTGGACGCCAGGATGCCCAGGTTCACACCACTGACCGCGCCCGAGGCGTTGCCGAAGCTGACCACCAGCCCGCGAGGTTCCACGCAGTCCAGCGAGGTTTCCCAGGTGTCCTTGCCCACGCCGTCATACACCACCTGGCATTTTTTACCGCCGGTGAGCTCCTGCACGCGCTTGACCACGTTTTCATGGCTGTAGTCGATGGTTTCCCAGGCGCCCAGGGCCTTGGCGCGTGCAGCCTTTTCCGGCGAGCTGACGGTGCCGATCAGCTTGGCGCCTAGCGCCTTGGCCCATTGGCAGGCCAGGGAACCCACGCCACCGGCAGCGGCGTGGAACAGAATGGTCTCGTCGCGCTTCAGTTCATAGGTCTGGCGGAACAGGTACTGCACCGTGAGGCCCTTGAGCATCACCGCGGCAGCCTGCTCGAAGCTGATGGCCTCAGGCAGCTTGACCAGCACCGTGGCAGGCAAGGTATGCACCTCGCTGTAGGCACCCAATGGCCCACCGGCGTAGGCCACGCGGTCGCCGACCTTGACCGTGGTCACTTCGCTGCCCACGGCTTCCACCACCCCTGCGCCCTCGGTGCCCAGGCCCGACGGTAAAGACGGCGTGGGGTACAGGCCGCTGCGGAAATAGGTGTCGATGTAGTTCAGGCCGATGGCCTTGTTGCGCACCCGGACTTCCTTGGGGCCCGGCTCGGCGGGTTGGAAATCGACGAATTCGAGGACTTCCGGACCACCGTTAGCGCTGAACTGAATACGTTTGGCCATCTGCAATCTCCTGAACCAGGCATGGAAAGCCTCTATCGGACGCTTTTGTCCGGGCGCCGTCAACCGCTCAAAGTGTGCCACCGATGCTATGCTACGCGCCGAATTTGCTCTCGGGCCGCGGTTTCCCCCAGCGCGGCCCGGCCTCTGCCCGTTCCAAGGTGATGCCATGACTACCCGCACCGAAGCCGTAAAAGCCTACCTGCTCGACCTGCAAGAGCGCATTTGCAGCGCCCTTGAAACCGAAGATGGCGGCGCCCGCTTTGTCGAGGATGCCTGGGCCCGTGCCGCCGGTGGCGGTGGGCGCACCCGAGTGATCGAGAATGGCATGGTGATCGAAAAGGGCGGGGTCAACTTTTCCCACGTCTTCGGTAGCGGCCTGCCGCCTTCGGCCAGCGCCCACCGTCCGGAACTGGCGGGCCGCGGCTTCGAGGCACTGGGCGTGTCGTTGGTCATCCACCCGCACAACCCCCATGTGCCGACGTCCCACGCCAACGTGCGGTTCTTCATTGCCGAGAAGGAAGGTGAAGAAGCCGTGTGGTGGTTCGGTGGTGGCTTCGACCTGACCCCGTACTACGCCAACGAAGACGACTGCATCCACTGGCACCGCGTGGCCGAGCGTGCCTGTGCGCCGTTCGGCGAAGATGTCTACCCGCGCTATAAGGCGTGGTGCGACCGCTACTTCCATATCAAGCACCGCAATGAACCCCGAGGTATCGGCGGCTTGTTCTTCGATGACTTGAACGAGTGGGATTTCGACACCAGCTTCGCCTTCATGCGGGCCATCGGCGATGCTTACCTTGAGGCCTACCTGCCCATTGTCCAGCGCCGCAAGGCCGCCGCCTACACCACCCAGCAGCGTGAATTCCAGGAATTTCGCCGTGGCCGCTACGTGGAGTTCAACCTGGTGTACGACCGTGGCACCCTGTTCGGCCTGCAGTCGGGTGGCCGCACCGAGTCGATCCTGATGTCGCTGCCGCCGCAGGTGCGCTGGGGCTACGACTGGAAGGCGGCGCCTGGCAGCGAAGAGGCACGCCTGACTGACTACTTTCTCACCGACCGCGACTGGCTGGCCGAGGCCTGACAGCCGCTGTGGATAACCCTTTAGTGCGAGACACAGATTAGGAGTTGGCAGAATGGATCGTTACGTCGTCTTTGGTAACCCGGTGGGCCATAGCAAGTCGCCCGCCATTCACCGCCTGTTTGCCGAGCAGACCGGCCAGACCATGGACTACAGCGCCCGCCTGGCCCCCCTCGACGGCTTTACCGACGATGCCCGTGCATTCTTCCAGGAGGGGCTGGGGGCGAACGTTACCCTGCCGTTCAAGGAAGACGCCTACCGCCTGTGCGACGTGCTTACCCCTCGTGCCCAGCGCGCTGGCGCCGTGAACATGCTCACGCGCCAGGCCAATGGCAGCATCCGGGGCGATAACACCGACGGTGTGGGCCTGGTCCGCGACCTGATGAACAACGCCGGCGTCGTCTTGAAGGGCAAGCGCATTCTGCTGCTGGGTGCCGGCGGCGCGGTGCGTGGTGTCGTGGAGCCGATTCTGGAACAGCAACCGGTATCGCTGGTCATCGCCAACCGCACCGTCGACAAGGCCGAGTTGCTGGCGCAGATCTTCGCGGGCCTGGGGCCGGTGGCGGCCAGTGGCTTCGACTGGCTGGAAGAGCCTGTGGATATCATTATCAACGCTACGTCGGCGAGCCTGGCCGGGGACCTGCCGCCCATCAGCAGCAGCCTGATCCAGCCCGGTGTCACCGTGTGCTACGACATGATGTACAGCAAGGAACCGACCCCATTCTGCCGCTGGGCCAGCGAGCACGGCGCCGCGCTGGCGCTGGATGGCTTCGGCATGCTGGTGGAACAGGCCGCCGAAGCGTTCACCTACTGGCGCGGTGTGAACCCGGACTCCAAGGCGGTGCTACAAACCCTGCGCCAGGAGATGGCCGCCGGTTAATGCTCGAACTGGATCGGGCAGTGTTCTGCCCCTTCCAGCTTGTTCAGCTCTTCGATTACCTGGGCGCGGGCATGGCGCAATGTCAGGCTGCGCGACTGGGCGCGCAGGCGTCGGGCCTCCTGATGCAGCATCTCCACCCCTGAATAATCAATGAAGTTGATCTGCTGGGCGTCGATGACCACTCGCAGGCCCTGCGCGCGCTGCAGCCGTACTTGCAGGTAATGGCTGGCGCCGAAGAAGATCGAACCGCCGACGCGCAACACTTCTTCGTCACCGTCGCGCCATTGCTGTACCCGCGGCTGTGACGTGCGCTTGAGGTAGAAGAACAACGACGCCAGTACCCCGGCGTAGATCGCGGTCTGCAGTTCCAGCAACAGCGTGGCCAGGCAGGTCAGGGCCATGACCACGAACTCTGAACGGCTTACCCGAAACAGCGCGCGAATACCGCGATGGTCTATCAGGCCCCAGCTGATGAGCAGGATGCTGCCGGCCATGGCCGGGATTGGAATCTGCGCGATCAACTGGGCGCCGGTCACGGCAAACAACGCCACCCACAGTGCCGAGAACACCCCGGCCAGCGGCGAACAGGCGCCCGCCTCAAAGCTCAGGCCTGAGCGCGTGAACGAGCCCGCCGATAGCGAGCCAGAGAAGAACGCCCCTACGATGTTCGACAGCCCTTGAGCGCGAACTTCCTGGTTGGCATCGAGCATCTGCTGCGAACGCGTAGCGATGGAGCGGGCAATGGACAGGCTGGTAACCAGGCCGAGCATACCCACCGCGACAGCGCTTGGCAGGAGTCGCAGTACCAGCGTTGGGTCAGTGGGCAGTGCGCTGAACGGCGGTAACTGGCCAACGAAAGCGCTGACCCGTTGTACATGCGCGAACATCGCCGGCCACATCCACGCCACAGCGCTACCACTGACCAGGGCAATCAACAGCGTGGGCCAGCGCGGGACCAGGGCTTTGAGCAGCAAGCCCAGGGCCAGGGTGAACAGCCCGAGCATCAGCGAAGCCTTGTCTACCTCGCCCAGATGCTCGAACAGATTGGCAAGGCTGGCGAATGCCGTGGCCTGGCTGGCCAGGGTGATGCCCATCAGGCTAGGCAGTTGGCCGATGGCGATGACGATGGCGGCACCCAAGGTAAAGCCCAGCACCACCGAATGGGAGACAAAATTCACCAGCGCGCCAAAGCGCAGCATGCCCAGCAGCCACTGGAAAATACCCGCCAGGAAGGTCAGCAGCAGGATAAGCGTGACGTAGTCCTCGCTGGCGGGCACGGCCAAAGGACTCACGCTGGCATACAGCACAATGGAAATGGCCGCCGTGGGCCCGCAGATAAGGTGCCAGGACGAACCCCACAAGCAGGCGACCAGCACCGGGATGATCGCCGCATACAGGCCGTACTCGGGCGGCAGGCCGGCGATCAGGGCGTAAGCGATGGATTGCGGCAGGGCCAGAATGGCACCGCTCAGGCCCACCACCGCATCACGGCTGATACTGGCGCGGGTCTGGCGCGGGAGCCAGGCGAGGAACGGCAGCAGTTTAGCCAGTCTGGGCCAGCGCATTGGTCTCTCTATATTCATTCGTTTTCTGGTAGCTGGCTTCAGGCCTGGTTACAGGCGTGTCTTCACTACCGGCAAGGCATCCTGGCCATCCAGGGTCTTTACCCCATCGAGCCACTTATCGAGCACCGCCGGGTTGGCCTTGATCCACTTTTTCGCCGCGTCCGGGTAGCTGACCTTGGTGTTGACCACGTCGGCCATGATGCTGTTCTCCATCTCCTGGGTAAAGACAAGGTTGCCCAGCAACTTGGCAACGTTCGGGCACGCCTGTGCATAACCCTTGCGGGTCAGGGTATAGACGCTGCCGCTGGAGCCAAAATAGGCCTCGCCACCCGTCAGGTAATGGAGCTTTATTTCCACGTTCATGGGGTGCGGGGTCCAGCCGAGGAATACCACGAACTGTTTTTTATCCACAGCCCGTCGAACTTGCGAGAGCATCGCCTGCTCGCTGGATTCCACCAGCTTCCATTTGCCCAGTTGGAACTCGTTTTTCTTGATGATCTGCTGGATCGACAGGTTGGCCGGGGCACCGGAGCCGATACCGTAAATCTTGCTGCCGAATTGTTCAGCGTATGTATTGAGGTCGGTAAAGCTGTGCACACCGGCATCCCAGACATAGTCCGGCACCGCAAGGGTGAATTCGGTGCCCTCCAGGTTCTTCGCATACTGGGTCACATCCCCGGTGGCCACGAATTTGTCGTAGAAGCCCTGCTGCGCAGGCATCCAGTTGCCCAGGAAGACATCCACCTTGGCATCCTTGAGGCCTCCGTAGGCGATAGGCACCGCCAGGGTATCGACCTTGGCCGTGTAGCCCATGCCGCCCAGCAGCAGGCCAGCGATGGCATTGGTGGAGGCGATGTCGCTCCAGCCGGGGTCGGCCATCTGCACGGTGCTGCAGCTTTGTTCGTCGGCCTGCGCGTGCAGGCTGGCTACGGTCAGCAGCGCGAATAGGGCCTGTGTGGATAACTTCATCGGACTTCCCCTCGAACGTTATTGGTCTTGGCAGGGTTGTGGATAACGGGCCTTGCGCTCCAGATCGTCCAGGTCGATGTGATTGCGCATGTATTGCTGACTGGCGTCCACCAGCGGCTGGTGGTCCCAGCTCTTCAGCTTGCCCACGCTCAGGGCCTGGGCCACCAGACGGCGGCGACGCTGGCTGGCGAGCACCTGTTGGCGTATCGCCGGCACGTCCCATTTGGCCCGCGCCTCGGCCAGCAGTGCGGTGAACAGTACCTGGTGTTCAGGTGACTGGCTCACATCCTCACGTTCCTGCGGGTCGTGGCGTACGTCGTAGAGTAGGCAAGGGTCGTCCTCGCTGTAGATAAATTTGAAGTCGCCGCGGCGAATCATCATCAATGGGCCGACGGTGCCCTCGGCCATGTACTCGCCGAACACTTCGTCGTGACCGCCCTGCCCTCGCAGATGGCTGACAAGTGAGCGGCCATCCAGGGGGAGCCTGGGGTCCACTTCGCCACCGCCCAGTTCCACCAGGGTTGGCAGCAGGTCCGCCGTGGATACCGCTGCGCTCACCCGTGCCGCCTTGAATTGCCCCGGGGCACACACCAGCAGCGGTACCCGCGCCGACATCTCGAACCAGTGCATCTTGTACCAGAGACCGCGCTCGCCGAGCATGTCGCCGTGGTCGCCGGAAAAGACGATGATGGTGTCGTCGGCCAGGCCCGTCTCGGCCAGGGTCTCCAGCAGCTTGCCGACGTTGCTGTCGATATAGCTGCACGCCCCGAAATAGGCACGGCGCGCATCGCGGATCTTGTCCACGGGCAGCGGTTTGTCCCACAGGTCGTAGACCTTGAGCAGGCGCTGGGAGTGCGGGTCCAGTTCATGCTGCCCAGGCACATTGGCTGGCAGCGGGATGTCTTCATCACGGTACAGGTCCCAGAACCGCCTGGGGATGGTGTACGGGTCATGTGGGTGGGTCATGGAGACGGTCAGGCAAAACGGCTGCTCACCGCTTTCGCGCACATGGTCATATAGATACTGCTGCGCCTTGAATACCACCTCTTCATCGAAATCCAGCTGGTTGGTGCGTACGCACGGCCCGGCCTGCAGCACCGAGGACATGTTGTGGTACCAGCTGGGGCGCACATCGGGCTCATCCCAGTTCACTGCCCAACCGTAATCCGCAGGGTAGATGTCGCTGGTCAGCCGTTCTTCGTAGCCATGCAATTGGTCCGGCCCGCAGAAATGCATCTTGCCCGAAAGTGCGGTGCGGTAACCCAGGCGGCGCAGGTAGTGGGCATAGGTGGGTACATCGGCGGGGAAGTCGGCCGCATTGTCGTAGGCGCCGATCTTGCTGGGCAACTGCCCGCTGACCAGGGTGAATCGCGATGGCGCGCACAACGGGCTGTTGCAGTAGGCGGCGTCGAATACCACGCCGGTTTCAGCCAGGCGGGTCAGGTTGGGCAGCTTGATGGGCGAATGCGTGGCATGGAACGGCAACAGCGGCGCGGCCATCTGATCGGCCATGATGAAGAGAATGTTCTTGCGCTTCATAGGTGGGCGGCATTCCATAGTGTTGAATTATGCGAAAGTGCTCGCCAACCAGAATGCGATCGCGCTGAAATGCGGTAAAGCCCATACCGGGCAATGCCTAGGATAAGCACAGCTAATGTTAAATAGCCTCGCATACCTGTCCCTGGACCTGTTGCGCGCCTTCGAGTGCGCTGCCCGCCATCGCAGCTTCACAGTCGCCGCTGCCGAACTGGGCACCACCCAGCCTGCCGTCAGCCAGCAAATCAAGCGCCTGGAGGAACAACTGGCCACACGCCTGTTCGATCGCGTCTACCGGGGCATCGAACTGACCGATGCTGGCCGCACCCTGTTCGAAGCCGTGCAAGCGGGCTTCGAGGCCATCGACCAGGGCCTGGCCGCCATCACCCTCCAGCCGCAGCACGAAGTGCTGCAGGTGGCCACGGACTTTGCCTTCGCCGCCTACTGGCTGATGCCCCGCCTGCACCGCTTCCACCAGGCCCACCCGCACGTCGACGTCAGCCTGGTGACCAGTGAACGTAGCCACGCCATGCTGCGTGCCGATATCGATGTGGCCGTGCTGTTTGGCGATGGTCGATTCAAGCAGGGGGACAGCCACTGGCTGTTTGCCGAGGAAGTGTTCCCGGTGTGCAGCCCGAGGCTGCTGGAAGGCCGCGCGCTGCCCCTGTCGGCGCAGGCTTTGCTGGACCTGCCGTTGTTGCATCTGCGTGGGGAAAGCACCAGCCACTGGTTCAACTGGGCGGGACTGTTTCGCACACTGGGCATTCACAGTGCGCCTGCACCGGGGCAACTGCGGTTCGATAACTACACCTTGCTGATCCAAGCGGCGATAGCCGGGCAAGGGGTGGCGATTGGCTGGCGGCACTTGGTGGATGCTTTGATTGAGCAGGGGTTGCTATGCCGGCCCATCGTGGAAACGGCCAGCTCGGCGTTGGGGTATTACGTGGTGTTGCCACAGCGCAAGCGGCGGGGAGAACTGATCGGGCGGTTTGTGGAGTGGTTGCGCGGGGAGCAATCGGGCCCGCAGGGAGCGCGGTCAGACATGATATTGTGACAGCGCCAGACTGCCCGGAGACAACGTTTTGCAATCCATCAACGGCTACCATGCCCACGTCTACTTCGATGCCTCCACCCTCGCTCAAGCCCGCGCCCTGTGCGAAGAAGCCGCACGCCTGTTTCCCGAGGTGGTGATGGGGCGGGTTCACGAAAAGCAGGTAGGGCCGCACCCCGACTGGAGCTGCCAGCTGGCGTTCGGGCCGCAATTGGTGAGTGAAATGCTGCCGTGGCTGGCGATGAACCGCAGGGGGCTTGTGGTGTTCATGCACCCGCTGAGCGGGGATGAATTGGCGGACCACCGGGACCATGCGATCTGGATGGGAGCGGTACGGCCTTTGAAGCTATCGGTGTTCGGCGCCGATTAAGCTGTGGGGCCGGGCGAAGCTTGGGATAAGTCGCCACGGGTTCCCATAGGAGCCCGCAGTGGCTGGTTCACGAGCTACGCCCGGTCCCGCAAGGGTGTTGCGGGCTCTATCAGTTCAACACACCATCGAGAATCTCGTACACCACGCCGGTGCCTACCGAGATCAGCACTACGTCAGTGCCCAGGCGGCGCCATTCGTAGCCTGGGTAGCGTGGCAGCTGCGACAGGGCACGGCTGTCCAGGCGCTTGCCGTAGCCGTGGGGCAGTGGGCGGCCTTTGACCACGTGCACGTTCGGCGGCAGCGGGCTGCCACGACCGAAGCTGTCGCGGTGCTGCTGGATGGTCTGGCGCACAGGGCCGAAGTCCTGTGGGGGACGATTGCCACCGCCGGCGTGCTGCTGTTGCGGCGCGCCATGTTCATTGCCCTGTGGGCCACCCTGTTGCTGGTGTTGCTCACCGCCCTGGCGCTGGTCGTCCGGGCCGGGTGCTGCTTGCAGCAGAGGGGTGACGCCAACCAGCAGCACGCCCATACCTGCGATAAGGGATTTTGGCAGTTTCATACGCGTTCCTCGCGGTGGTGTATCAAAAGGAAAATCAGTAGGCCAGGACGCCCTGCAGTACCTGGTAAACCACACCGGTGCCGTCCTGAATCAGCACGATATCCGGGCCGTAGGCGATCCACTGGTAGCCTGGGTAGTACGGCAGTTGTTCCAGTTCACGCGGGCCCAGCGGGCGGCCGTAGCCGGGTGGCAGTGGGCGCCCTTGAACCACGAACACGCCTGGCGGCAGGCGCTCGGCCCGGCCGAAGTAACCGCGGTGCTCGAACGCGTGCTGGCGGATAGGGCCGAAATCGCGCGGCGGTGGGCCGCCGTGGTCGAAACGGTGGTCGTCGTGGCGGTCGTCACGATGATCGTAGTGGCCGTGGTCATCCGGGCCGCCCGGGCCCCATTGGTCGGCATGGGCCAGGGACGTCATGCCGACAAGCATCAGGCCCAGGCCGGCAATCAATGGTTTGGACAGTTTCATCGAGCGAATCCTCACTGCTCTAACAACAAAAAAGGGAACCGGATCTTATCGATCAGGTTCCCTCTGGTCTTGCCGATTTAGTCAAAGAAATCAGCCACTAATTCCTTTGTAACAAGATATTTACCTTCAGCTTACACGGGCCTTACGTACGCCCTGTGCCAAGGCGGAGCACAGCTCCAGGACGTCCCCCACTACCTGCTCTGGCGAAGCGGCCTTGGCGATCTTGTCCACCAGCGCCGACCCCACTACCACGCCGTCAGCCAGACGAGCAATTGCCGCTGCCTGCTCCGGCGTGCGAATACCGAAGCCGACGCTGATCGGCAAATCGGTGTGGCGGCGCAGGCGCTCGATGGCGCTGCTGACTGCCTCAGTGGTAGCGGAACCGGCACCGGTCACGCCGGCCACGGATACGTAGTAGACAAAACCGGAGCTGCGCTCCAGTACACGTGGCAGGCGCGCGTCGTCGGTGGTCGGCGTGGTCAGGCGGATAAAGTCGATACCCGCTGCCTGGGCCGGGGTGGCCAGTTCGGCGTCGTGCTCAGGCGGCAGGTCGACGATGATCAGGCCGTCCACGCCGGCTTCCTTGGCCTCGCCTACGAAGGCTTCCACACCAAAACGGTGGATGGGGTTGTAATAGCCCATCAACACAATCGGAGTGGTGTCGTTGTCGACGCGGAACTCGCGCACCATCTGCAGGGTTTTTTTCAGGGTCTGGCCAGCGTCCAGGGCGCGCAAGGTCGCCAGTTGGATCGCCACGCCGTCCGCCATCGGGTCGGTGAAGGGCATGCCCAGCTCGATCACGTCGGCGCCAGCGGCTGGCAGGCCCTTGAGGATGGCCAGCGAGGCATCGTAGCCAGGGTCGCCGGCGGTCACGAAGGTCACCAAAGCGGCGCGGCCCTCGGCTTTCAGATCGGCGAAGCGTTGTTCAAGACGGCTCATGCCAGTTTCTCCTGCTCGGCGGCGGCCATATGGCTCATCACGGTTTGCATGTCTTTGTCGCCACGCCCGGACAGGCAGACGACCATCAGGTGATCCTTTGGTAACGTCGGCGCGCGCTTGATGGCTTCCGCCAGGGCGTGGGCGGTCTCCAGGGCCGGGATGATGCCTTCCAGGCGGCAGGTAGTGTGGAACGCGGCCAGGGCTTCGTCATCGGTGATGCTGACGTAGTTGACGCGTTTGATCTCGTGCAACCAAGCATGCTCGGGGCCGATGCCGGGGTAGTCCAGGCCCGCGGAAATGGAATGGGCGTCGGTGATCTGGCCGTCGGCGTCCTGCAGCAGGTAGGTGCGGTTACCGTGCAGCACGCCCGGTACGCCGCCGTTGAGGCTGGCAGCATGCTTGTCGGTGTCCACGCCGTGGCCGGCCGCTTCCACGCCGAAGATTTCCACGCTGGCGTCGTCCAGGAATGGGTGGAACAGGCCCATGGCGTTGGAGCCGCCGCCCACGCAGGCCACCAGGCTATCGGGCAGGCGCCCTTCCTTGGCGTGCAGCTGCTCGCGGGTTTCCTTGCCGATGATCGACTGGAAGTCGCGAACCATGGCCGGGTACGGGTGTGGGCCGGCCACGGTACCGATCAGGTAGAAGGTGTCCTCGACGTTGGTGACCCAGTCGCGCAGCGCTTCGTTCATGGCGTCTTTCAAGGTGCCGGTGCCGGCGGTGACCGGGACGATCTCGGCGCCCAGCAGGCGCATGCGGAACACGTTGGCCTGCTGGCGCTCGATGTCGGTGGCACCCATGTAGATTACGCAAGGCAAGCCGAAGCGAGCGGCCACGGTAGCGGTGGCCACGCCATGCATACCCGCGCCGGTCTCGGCGATCAGGCGTTTCTTGCCCATGCGCTTGGCCAGCAATACTTGGCCAATGCAGTTGTTCACTTTGTGCGCGCCGGTATGGTTGAGCTCTTCGCGCTTGAAGTAGATCTTGGCGCCGCCGCAGTGTTCGGTCAGGCGTTCGGCGAAATACAGCGGGTTCGGGCGGCCGATGTAGTCGCGCTGGAAGTAGGCCAGTTGCTCGAGGAATTCCGGGTCGGCCTTGGCGGCCTCGTACTCGCGGGCCAGGTCCAGCACCAGCGGCATCAGGGTTTCAGCCACGTAGCGGCCGCCGAAGGCGCCAAACAGGCCGTTGGCGTCGGGGCCGCTGCGGAAGTTGGTCTGGGTCATGGGTCGCTCCAGTGAACAGGAATGGGCTTGCTATGAATCTACTGTAACCACGGCACGCGTTGAAAAAAACCGATAAGATTGCTGCAACCTGTCAGGAAAACTCACACATACCATGAGCCGTGACCTGCCTCCCCTGAACGCCTTGCGTGCCTTCGAAGCCGCCGCCCGGTTGAACAGCGTCAGCCGTGCCGCCGAACAGTTGCACGTAACCCACGGCGCGATCAGCCGCCAGTTGAAGGTGCTGGAAGAACACCTGGGGGTCAGCCTGTTCGTCAAGGAAGGGCGCGGCCTCAAACTCACAGATGCAGGGCAGCGCCTGCGCGATGCCAGCGGTGACGCCTTCGAGCGGCTGCGCAGTGCCTGTGCCGAGATCAGCCAGGGCGCCGGCGATGCCCCGTTCGTGCTGGGCTGCTCAGGCAGCCTGCTGGCACGCTGGTTCATTCCCAGGTTGGGACGCCTGAATGCCGACCTGCCAGACCTGCGTTTGCACCTCTCCGCCGGCGAGGGCGACCTGGACCCGAGGCGTCCTGGCCTGGACGCCTGGCTGGTGTTCGCCGAGCCACCGTGGCCGGCCGACATGCAGGTCCATGAGCTGGCCGTGGAGCGCATCGGCCCGGTATTGAGCCCGCGCTACGCGCATTTCGACAAGTTGACGGGCATGGCCGCGCGGGGCCTGGTAGGGCAACCGTTGCTGCATACCACTTCGCGGCCACAGGCGTGGCCCAATTGGGCGCGGCACAACGGCATCGATCCCGGCCAGTTGAGTTACGGCCAGGGTTTCGAGCATTTGTATTATCTATTGGAGGCGGCCGTGGCGGGCCTGGGGGTGGCGATCGCTCCGGAACCCTTGGTGGTCGATGACCTTCGGGCCGGTCGCCTGGCGGCGCCGTTCGGCTTCAGTGAAACCGCGGCGCGCCTGGCGCTGTGGGTGCCCCGGCGCGCCACGGATGGGCGCGCCCGGCAACTGGCGCACTGGCTCACGACGGAGCTGGCGCGCCAGGGCGATTAGTTGCCGCGCTTGACCAGCAGGTAGCCGGCAAGAAGGCCCAGTACGCCCACGGCAACGCCAGCGGTAGTCCATGGGTGCTCTTGGGCGTAGTCGCGGGTGGCGACGCCGGTCTCGCGGGTTTTCACCTTTACGTCTTCATATACGTCGCTGAGCAGATGACGCGAGTGTTTCAGGGCGTTTTCAGCGTTGGCGCGCAGGCTTTTCAGGGTTTTGCGCGACTCGTCGGACGCGTCGTCCTTCAAGCTCTCCAACGATTTGAGCAGACTTTCGATTTCCGCTTCCATGCTTTGCAACGAAGCCTTGCGAAGTGAAGTAGCCATAGGTGTCTCTCCTGCGTGGTGAGTGTGCGTGTAAGTTTCCGACTGCAACGCTTTCGGAAAGTGCAGTGCATGTGAACTTTTGCTGCCCGATTCGGCACAGAGGTAAAAGGCCACCTACGCTCAAGACCACTATCGAAAGGAGATTCACCATGACTGATCATCGCACCTACAAGCTCATCGAACTGGTTGGTTCCTCGGCGACCAGCATCGAAGAAGCCATCAACAACGCCCTGGCCGAAGCCGGCAAGACCGTCAAGCACCTGGAGTGGTTCGAGGTACTGGAAACCCGTGGCCACATCGAGAACAACAAGGCCGCGCACTTCCAGGTCACCCTGAAGGTTGGGTTTCGAATTGAAAACAGCTGACAGCATTTCAGGACCGGTCTGACTGGCCGAATTGCCAGTATTCCGCTACAACCAGTGCTTGGGGGGCGCCCGGTAATGTTACCGGGCGCTTTGCGTCAAATCTGACCAGGGAACGTGACCGATGAAGAGAGTTTTGTTGGCAGCAGGTTTGTTGTGCATGGCGGGCTCGGCGCTGGCGGCTGGAAAGTCGTGCGACGAGCTGAAATCGGAGATTGCCGCAAAAATCGACGCCAAGGGCGCCCACGGCTATTCACTGGAGGTGGTCGATAAGGGTGCCTCGGCGGATGGCAAGGTTGTCGGCACCTGCGAGGCGGGCAGGAAGGAAATCGTCTACAAGCGCGGCTAAGCGCTCTGTTGTATTGGTTTGTGGGAGCTGGCGAGCCAGCTCCCACCGTTTTCAGCCCTGGGCGAGCTGTGCCAGCAGCTCGTAGGAATGCAGCCGGTCGGCGTGTTCATACAAGTCGCAGGTAAAGATCAATTCATCTGCCTGGGTCTGCTCCAGCAATACATCCAGCTTGGCGCGAATCTTTTGCGGGCTGCCGATCATGGCCAGGCCCAGGAAATCAGCGACCGCGGCTTTTTCGTGGGGCAGCCAGCGGCCTTCCATGGTCTCGACCGGTGGTTGCTGCACCAGGCTCTGCCCGCGCATCAGGTTGAGAATGCGCTGGTACACCGACGTTGCCAGGTAATCGGCTTGCTCGTCGGTATCCGCGGCCACCAGCGGCACGCCCAGCATCACGTAAGGCTTGTCGAGCACGTCTGATGGCTTGAAGTGGTTGCGGTATACCCGTATGGCTTCATGCATGTAGCGCGGTGCGAAATGCGAGGCGAAGGCGTAGGGCAAGCCGTACATGCCTGCCAGCTGGGCGCTGAACAGGCTGGAGCCCAGCAGCCAGATCGGCACATGAGTGCCAGTGCCCGGTACGGCGATCACTTTTTGCTCAGGGGTACGGGGGCCCAGGTAGCTCATCAACTCCAGTACGTCATCGGGGAAATCGTCGGCGCTGCCGGAACGCTCACGGCGCAGGGCGCGGGCGGTCATCTGATCGGAGCCCGGCGCGCGGCCCAGGCCCAGGTCGATACGGCCGGGGTACAGGCTTTCCAAGGTGCCGAACTGTTCGGCGATCACCAGCGGCGCATGGTTGGGCAGCATCACGCCGCCGGAGCCCACGCGAATCGTGGATGTGCCACCCGCCAGGTAGCCCAGCAGCACTGAAGTGGCCGAACTGGCGATGCCGTCCATGTTGTGGTGCTCGGCTACCCAGAAGCGGTTGTAGCCGAATTTTTCCAGGTGCTGGGCCAGGTCCAGCGAGTTGCGCAGTGAATGGGCAGGGCCCTTGTCGGCGCGCACGGGCACCAGGTCCAGGGCGGAAATCTTGATATCGGAGAGTCGTTTCATGGGGGGTAGTGTCCTCGGCAGTCGACTGGAAGGCTGGTGCATGCACGCAAGTCCATGGGGTCCGCACCACCCTGCCCTTTAACCAACAGTATGGTCATATTGAGAAACTTCAATGCGTGATTGTCAATCCGTCTGAACTTGCAGGCTTGCCAACCCCTCCTAACCTCAGTGACTGCGCGAACCTTCGCGTGCAACCCGAGGAGGCATCATGAAGAAGACAGCATCAGCCGTTTGGCAAGGCGGCCTGAAAGACGGCAAAGGCCAGATTTCCACTGAAAGCGGCGCCCTCAAGAGCAACCCCTATGGCTTCAACACCCGCTTCGAAGGCCAGCCAGGAACCAACCCGGAAGAGCTGATAGGCGCGGCTCATGCGGGTTGTTTCTCCATGGCCCTGTCGATGATTCTGGGCGGTGCCAACCTCACCGCTGACCGTATCGACACCATTGCCGAGGTCACCCTGGACAAGGTGGGTGACGGCTTTGAAATCACTGCCGTGCACCTGATCCTGAAAGCCAAGGTGCCGGGCGCCAGCGAAGAGCAGTTCAAGGAATTGGCCAATAAGGCCAAGGAAGGCTGCCCAGTCTCCAAGGTGCTCAAGGGCGCCAAGATCAGCCTGGACGCCACGCTGGTCAGCTAGGAGCAGCGCTGGAACAGCAAAGGGCATTCGTGGTCGAATGCCTGGGTGCCGTTTGTCTGGTCACCCCGCGGGCATTGCCCAGGGTGACCATCCCCCCTCCTGTGCACCCCAAGGAAGCTATCATGATCAAGCGACTGATATTGACCCTCGCCTGCTGTGCTGCGGCTAACAGCGCTTTGGCTGCGCCCAAGCCTTGCGAAGAACTGAAGGCCGAAATCGAAGCCAAGATCCAGGCCCAGGGCGTCACTTCCTATACCCTGGAAATTGTCAGTAACGAGGAAGTCCATGACAAGAACATGGTGGTCGGGTCGTGCGAAGGCGGCAGCAAGAAAATCATCTACCAGAAGAACGACCGTTAAAACAAACAGTTGATGTCGCGGTCCTCGGCCACCACCTTGCGGTTCTGGTCGTACAGCCGTGCACTTGGGGTCATGCCCAGCGTACGCGTTTCCAGCACGTAACGCTGGCCCGGCTGAAAGCCGTCATAGCGCACGCTGAGGTAGCAGGTGCGTTCGTCTGGCTCAGCCATCATCAACCGGCCCGCGTAGATCTCGAAGTCGTACCGCACCATCAGGTCATGGCTACCCGGGGTCACCTGGAAATAGCGACCATCGTTCAGCCGTACGCCATCAAGGCGCTCTGCCATGACGACCTTACCGCCGAGCATGGTCATGTCGACCCAGGCTTGCTGGGGGTTTTTTGCCGGCAACGGGGTGGTGCTGCAACCGGCCAGGGTGGTGAGTACAACGACAGCAAGGGCGCGGCGCATTGAAGAGCTCCAACGGGGGCATAGGCTTTCAGCATACCCCTAACCAGCCACTTACGTAGCCTGGCAGCCCGCCGGTTGAGCCTTGCCAACAACGTAGCGCTGCTGATCATAGAGCTTTGCCCACGGCTGGAAGCCCAGGCTGCCGGCCTCCAGTTGGTAACGCTGGCCGGCGTTGAAACCCTTGAAGGTCAATTTCATTCGGCAGTCGCGCCACAGGGGCTGGGCTGCTGGGCCAATGTTGGTGGCTGCCACCGGGAACTGAAAAGTTACCCACAATTCATGAGCACCGGGCTGCACTTCAAAGTAACGTGGGTCTGCCCAGTCGTGGTTGTCGACTTTCACCGCGTGCAGCGAGTTTTCCTTGCCCGCCTTGAGGTCGACCCAGGCCTGGTGGGGGTCGGGATCAGGCAAGGTGGAACAACCGGCCACGGTCGCCAGACCGCAGACAAGTAACATGGCACGCATGGCAAAACTCCTGATGGCAAGGATGGCCGGCTCGTCCCACAGAAGGATGCCCCCGACAGATGATTGATGTTCTTCTTCTACTGCGCTCGCGCTTTGGGTCACTCGACCGCAAAATCGGGGCCTTGGTTCCCCTGCTGGCCGGTTTGCTGCTGAACGGTTGTTCGACCTACTACGGGCAGTTGCTGGATGGCCAGGTGCAATTGCTGCGGGCTCGCGAGCCCGTCAGCCAAGTGGTGGCCGACCCGGCCAGGGACGCCAGGCTGCGTGAACAGCTGCGCCAGTCCCAGGCCGCCCGGGACTTTGCCAGCAGCCACCTGCACCTTCCCGATAACCGCAGCTACCGGCTGTACGCCGATGTGAAACGCTCCTCGGTGCTGTGGAATGTGTTTGCCACGCCGGAGTTTTCGCTTGACCCGCAAACCCACTGCTTCCCCATCGCGGGGTGCGTGGCGTATCGCGGGTATTACAGCCTGAGTGGCGCGCGGGGTGAGGCAGCGCTGCAGAAGCAGGCGGGCATGGACGTTTACATCGGTGGCGTGGATGCCTATTCGACCCTGGGCTGGTTCGACGACCCCATCATCAACACCATGATGGATAGGGGGGACGAGCGCCTGGCGACGCTGATATTCCATGAGCTGGCGCACCAGCGTTTCTATGTGCAGAACGACACCGAGTTCAACGAGTCCTATGCCACCTTCGTCGAGCAGGAAGGGACCCGGCAATGGCGCGCCTACCAGGGCTTGCCACCGGCAGATCAAGATATGGCCAAGCAGGTCCACCAGTTCACCCAGCTGGTGCTGGATACCCGGGAGCAACTCAAGGCCATATACGCCCAGCCACTTGCGCCTGTGGCCATGCGCCAGGCCAAGCAGCAGGCATTCGAGCGGATGCGCGCGCAGTATCGGCAACTGCGAGGCAGCCAGTGGGGTGGGGACAAGCGCTATGACGCCTGGGTGAACGCGCCGATGAACAACGCCAAGCTGTTGCCATTCGGGCTGTATGACCAGTGGGTACCGTCGTTCGCCGCGCTGTTCAGCCAGGTGCGGGGCGACTGGCCAAGCTTCTTCAAGGCGGTGGAACGGCTGGGCAAGTTGCCCGCCGATCAGCGCAAAGCCGCGCTGGTGAAGCTGGCGTCGCGCTGATCCCTGGCAACGGCTTCAGCGCATAAAGGCGCGGTGCAATTCGGCCAGGGTGTCGAAGTGGTAGGTGGGTGCTTCGGCCTCCAGCTCTTCACGGCTGCCGAAGCCATACCCTACCGCTACCACATCCAGGCCATTGGCCCTGGCGCCGATCAAGTCATGCTTGCGGTCGCCGATCATCAGAGTATGCGCCGGGTCCAGGCCTTCTTCCTTGAGCAGGTGGGCCAGCAACTCGACCTTGTTGGTGCGGGTACCGTCCAGTTCACTGCCGTAGATCACCTTGAAGTGCTTGGCGAAGTCGAAATGGCGGGCGATCTCGCGGGCGAATTCCCACGGTTTCGAGGTGGCCACGTACAGGTGCCGCCCTTGGGCCACCAGGGTTTCGAGCAATTCAATGACGCCTTCGAATACCTCGTTTTCATACAGGCCCGTGACCTTGAAGCGCTCACGGTAGAAGTTCACCGCCTGCCAGGCCTTTGCTTCATCGAAACCGTAGAACTGCATGAACGCCTGCAACAGGGGGGGGCCAATGAAATGTTCCAGCTTGCTCAGGTCCGGCTCGATAATGCCCAGCTTTTCCAGCGCGTACTGGATCGAGCGGGTGATGCCTTCGCGCGGGTCGGTGAGCGTGCCGTCCAGGTCGAAGAGGATGTTCTGATAATGCATGGGGGCTTCCGGATTCAGTCGGTGGAGAGCGGGTTGGGGCTGGCGAAACCGGCGTCCAGATGCTGGTCTTTCAGTTTCACGTAGTTGGCGGCGGTGTAGGTGAAAAAACTGCGCTCCTTGTCTGTCAGCGGCCGGGCCTGCTTGACCGGGCTGCCAACGTAGAGGAAGCCGCTTTCCAGGCGCTTGCCCGGTGGCACCAGGCTGCCGGCGCCGATGATCACTTCATCTTCCACCACTGCGCCGTCCATCACCGTGCTGCCCATGCCGATCAGGATACGGCTGCCAACAGTGCAGCCATGCAGCATCACTTTATGGCCGATGGTCACGTCATCGCCAATGATGAGCGGGAAGCCTTCGGGGTTGAAGGGCCCGGCGTGGGTGATGTGCAGGACGCTGGCGTCCTGCACGCTGGTGCGCGCGCCGATGCGGATGCGGTGCATGTCGCCGCGGATCACGGTCATGGGCCAGACCGAGCTGTCCTGGCCTATTTCGACATCGCCGATAACAACCGCCGAACGGTCGACAAAAGCCCGCTCGCCCACGACGGGCGTGTGCTGCTGGAACGTACGAATGGCCACGATAGGCTCCTTCTCTGGCGTTGATAGCTGCGGTGAGCGCCGATTGTAATTAAGATGGGCAAGTGTTTCTTCAGCCAAGGTGTGTAACCGTGAGCGCGACCAACCCGCTACTGCAGTCTTATGACCTGCCACCGTTCTCGGCGATCCGTGCCGAGCACGTACAGCCGGCGATTGAACAGATCCTGGCCGACAACCGTGCGGCGATCGCCAAGATTCTCGAAACCCAGGCGCAGAAGCCTACCTGGGCCGGCCTGGTCCTGGCCATGGATGAACTCAACGACCGCCTGGGCGCGGCCTGGAGCCCGGTCAGCCACCTCAATGCCGTGTGCAACAGCCCGGAACTGCGCCAGGCGTATGAAGCCTGCCTGCCGGCCCTGAGCGCCTACTCCACCGAGATGGGCCAGAACCGCGAGCTGTTCCAGGCCTATGAAGCCCTGGCCAACAGCCCGGAAGCCGCCACCTTCGACGTGGCGCAGAAAACCATCCTGGAGCACTCGCTGCGCGACTTCCGCTTGTCGGGTATCGACCTGCCGCCCGAGCAGCAGCAGCGTTACGCCGAAGTGCAAAGCAAACTGTCCGAGCTGGGCAGCAAGTTCTCCAACCAGTTGCTGGACGCTACCCAGGCGTGGACCAAGCACGTTACCGATGAAGCCGCGCTGACTGGCCTGACCGACTCGGCCAAGGCGCAAATGGCCGCCGCAGCCAAGGCAAAAGGCCTGGACGGCTGGCTGATTACCCTGGAATTCCCCAGCTACTACGCGGTGATGACCTACGCTCAGGACCGTGCCCTGCGTGAGGAGCTTTACGCCGCCTACTGCACCCGTGCTTCTGACCAGGGCCCGAACGCCGGCCAGAACGACAACGGCCCGGTGATGGAACAGATCCTCGACCTGCGCCAGGAACTGGCCCAGCTGTTGGGCTACAGCAGTTTCGCGGAATTGAGCCTGGCCACCAAGATGGCCGAGTCCAGCGATCAGGTGCTGGGTTTCCTGCGCGACCTGGCCAAACGCAGCAAGCCGTTCGCGGCTCAGGACCTGACCCAGCTCAAGGCCTACGCCGCCGAGCAGGGCTGCCCGGACCTGCAGAACTGGGACAGCGGCTTCTACGGCGAGAAACTGCGTGAGCAGCGTTACAGCGTGTCTCAGGAAGCCCTGCGCGCTTATTTCCCCATCGACAAGGTGCTGTCTGGCCTGTTCGCTATCGTCCACCGCCTTTACGGCATCGAAATCGCCGAACAGAGCGGTTTCGACACCTGGCACCCGGACGTGCGCCTGTTCGAGATCAAGGAAAATGGCCAGCACGTCGGTCGCTTCTTCTTCGACCTGTACGCCCGCGCCAACAAGCGTGGCGGTGCCTGGATGGACGGCGCCCGTGATCACCGTCGCACCGCTGGCGGCACCGTGCAGAGCCCGGTGGCGAACCTGGTGTGCAACTTCACCCCAGCCGACGCCGGCAAGCCAGCCCTGCTGACCCATGACGAAGTCACCACCCTGTTCCACGAGTTCGGCCACGGCCTGCACCACCTGCTGACCCGTGTCGAGCATGCCGGCGTGTCCGGCATCAACGGCGTGGCCTGGGATGCGGTCGAACTGCCGAGCCAGTTCATGGAAAACTGGTGCTGGGAGCCCGAGGGCTTGGCGCTGATTTCCGGCCACTACGAGACCGGCGCTGCCCTGCCTCAGGATTTGCTGGAGAAAATGCTGGCCGCCAAGAACTTCCAGTCCGGCCTGATGATGGTGCGTCAGCTGGAGTTCTCGCTGTTCGACTTCGAACTGCACGCCACCCATGGCGATGGCCGCAGCGTGCTGCAGGTGCTCGAAGGCGTGCGTGACGAGGTCACGGTGATGCGCCCACCCGCGTACAACCGCTTCCCCAACAGCTTCGCGCACATCTTCGCCGGCGGCTATGCAGCGGGTTACTACAGCTACAAGTGGGCTGAAGTGTTGTCGGCGGACGCCTTCTCGCGTTTTGAGGAAGAAGGCGTGCTCAACGCCGAGACCGGTCGTGCCTTCCGCGAAGCCATCCTGGCCCGCGGTGGTTCCCAGGCGCCGATGGTGCTGTTCGTCGACTTCCGCGGCCGCGAGCCGTCGATTGATGCACTCTTGCGCCATAGCGGCCTGAGTGAGGGCGCGGCAGCATGAGTGACACACCTGTGGTCAAGACCAAGAAACGCTTCATCGCCGGGGCGGTATGCCCGGCGTGCAGCGAGTCGGACAAGCTGATGATGTGGAGCGAGGACGATGTCCCGCACCGTGAGTGCGTGGCCTGTGGGTACAGCGATACCCTCAACGCCCAGGGGCAGTCCATTCCCAGCGAACTGGGGACGCGGGTCAACAAGCAGGCGCCGAAAGCCGCCAACCCCAACGTGCAGACGGTGCAGTTCTTCCCGAACCCGAAGCTGAAGAAGCCCGACGCTTAAATCAGCTGCTTGAACAACTCCTTGACCGCGCAAGCGGCCAGGGGGTTGGTGCTGCACGCGCCGCTGGCCAGCGCGCTGCGCACCGCTTGTACGTCCACGTCGTGGATGTAGTCCAGCCCGTATTTCATCCGCCGGGTGTCACCAAAGCCACCCTGGGTCATCTCCGCCACCGCATCCTGCTTGCTCCACCCCTGAACCACCATACGGTACATGGCGGCCACCAGCCCCGTGCGGTCCAGGCCGTGCTTGCAATGGATAAGCACGGGCCCTTTTGCTTCCCCTTGCTGAATAGCCCGCAGTGCGGAAATGATCTCGGCGTCATCGACGTGCACCGTGCGCATGGGCAACTGCACCCGGCTGATCTGCAGTGTGTTCAGCCATAGCGCACCAGCAGAAGACGACGGAAATACATGAAAAAAGCGCGCTGTAGGCAGTGGGAGAGCCTTCATTGTCATTAGCACTGCGTCAAAGCACGGTGAGGCGTTCGTAAAAACTTCGTGTAAAGGGCCTGTAAAATAAGCCTGAAACCGGTTACATTTTCGCATCTCGAAGCCCCCTTTTTAGGGGGCGAGCAACAACCTGGCGTGCCGCCCAGACTCGATAAAACTAAAAAACGTCGTGATGTTCTTTACTAAGTACGTCGCGATGCCCGCCTGTGCAGCTCGATGAGCAACTCAAAACGATAAGCGGCCTCAAGGCTGCGACAAATCCGTGATCGGATGAGGATCCCCCATGTCTGAGCAAGACCACGACAACCCGCGCCGGGACTTCCTGCGCAAGACCCTGACCCTGATACCCGTAGTCACCGTGGCCAGCACCGGCCTGGGCATGGGTGTGGGTGAACTGATGGCTGCGCCGAAGGACAAGCCCGAGGCGGCTGCCAAGCCCGCTCAGGATTACCAGCCAAGCTACTTCACCGCGGAAGAATGGACGTTCGTCAACGCCGCCGTGGCGCGGCTGATTCCGGCCGATGACCTTGGCCCCGGTGCGCTGGAAGCCGGCGCGCCTGAATTCATCGACCGCCAGATGAACACACCCTACGCCAGCGGTGCGTTGTGGTACATGCAAGGCCCGTTCGTGACCGATGCGCCTGCCGAAATGGGTTACCAGCTCAAGCTGGTGCCCCAGCAGATCTATCGCCTGGGGATCGCGGCCACGGACGCCTGGTGCCAGAAGCAGGCAGGCAAGGCCTTCGCCCAGCTCGATGGTGCGGCCCAGGACAGCGTGCTGAGCAAGCTGGAATCCGGGGATATCCAGTTTGACGACGTACCGTCCAAGGCTTTTTTCGCCTTGTTGATCCAGAACACCAAGGAAGGCTTCTTCAGCGACCCGGTACATGGCGGCAACAAAGGCCTGGTGGGCTGGACGCTGGTGGGCTTCCCCGGCGCACGCGCCGACTTCATGGACTGGGTTGAACGCAATGAGCAATACCCCTTCCCGGCAGTATCCATTCGCGGCGAGAGGGCTTGAGCATGGCGACAGTATTGAAGAAGGTCGATGCAGTGATCGTCGGTTTCGGCTGGACCGGCGCCATCATGGCCAAGGAGTTGACTGAAGCAGGCCTGAACGTGGTCGCCCTGGAGCGTGGCCCGATGCAGGACACCTACCCAGACGGCAACTACCCGCAAGTGATCGACGAGCTGACCTACAGTGTGCGCAAGAAGCTGTTTGTGGATATCTCCAAGGAAACCGTGACAGTGCGCCACAGCGTCAACGACGTGGCCTTGCCCAACCGCCAGCTGGGCGCGTTCCTGCCTGGTCAGGGCGTGGGCGGTGCTGGCCTTCATTGGTCGGGCGTGCATTTTCGTGTCGACCCTATCGAACTGCGTATGCGCAGCCACTACGAAGAGCGCTACGGCAAGAAATTCATTCCCGAAGACATGACCATCCAGGACTTCGGCGTGACCTACGAAGAGCTGGAGCCGTTCTTCGACTTTTCCGAGAAAGTCTTCGGCACCTCGGGCACGGCCTGGTCGGTGAAAGGCCAGATCGTCGGCGAAGGCAAGGGTGCCAACCCTTATGCGCCAGATCGTTCCAACCCGTTTCCGCTGGAGGCGCAGAAAAATACCGTCTCGGCCATGCTGTTCCAGAAGGCCGCCGCGGCGTCAGGTTACAAACCCTATAACCTGCCGTCTGCCAACACCTCGGGGCCCTACACCAACCCTTACGGCGCGCAGATGGGGCCCTGCAACTTCTGCGGTTTTTGCAGCGGGTACGTCTGCTACATGTATTCCAAGGCCTCGCCGAACGTGAACATCCTGCCGGCACTCAGGCAGGAGCCCAAGTTCGAACTGCGCACCAACGCCCATGTGTTGCGCGTGAACCTGACCGACGACAAGAAGCTGGCCACCGGCGTGAGCTACATCGACGCCCAGGGCCGTGAAGTGGAGCAGCCGGCCGACCTGGTCATTCTGGGTGCTTTCCAATTCAACAACGTGCGCCTGATGCTGTTGTCTGGCATCGGCAAGCCCTACGATCCGATCAGCAACGAAGGCGTGGTCGGCAGGAACTTCGCCTACCAGAACATGGCCACGGTGAAGGCCTTCTTCGACAAGGACACCCACACCAACAACTTCATTGGTGCCGGTGGCAACGGGGTGGCCATCGACGACTTCAACGCCGACAACTTCGACCATGGCCCGCATGGCTTCGTTGGTGGTTCGCCGTTCTGGGTCAACCAGGCGGGCAGCCGCCCTATCGCCGGCACGTCCAACCCGCCCGGCACGCCAGCCTGGGGCAGCGCCTGGAAGCGCACCACGGCCGAGTACTACACGCACCAGGTATCCATGGACGCCCACGGCGCTCATCAGTCCTACCGCGGCAACTACCTTGACCTGGACCCTACCTACAAGGATGCCTACGGCCAACCGTTGTTGCGCATGACGTTCAACTGGCAGGAAAACGACATCAAGATGAACATGTTCATGGCCGACAAGCTGGCGCAGATCGCCAAGGCCATGAACCCCAAGTCGGTCGCCGTGCTGGGCAAGAAAATGGGCGAGAAATTCAACACCGCCGCCTACCAGACCACCCACCTCAACGGTGGCGCGATCATGGGCACCGATCCCAAGACCAGCGCCCTTAACCGCTACCTGCAAAGCTGGGACGTACACAACGTGTTCGTACCGGGTGCTTCCGCGTTCCCCCAGGGCCTGGGCTACAACCCTACCGGCCTGGTCGCCGCGCTGACCTACTGGTCGGCCAAGGCTATCCGCGAGCAGTACCTGAAAAACCCCGGCCCGCTGGTGCAGGCTTAAGGAGCGATGACCATGAAAAACCTGTTTCTCGCTTCCCTGGCGCTGGCCAGCCTGCCCGTGTGGGCGGCCGAGCCCTCTTTCGACCCAGCCCTGGTGCAAAAAGGCAAGTACCTGGCCCGTGCCGGCGACTGCGTGGCCTGCCACACCGCCAAGGGCGGCAAGCCGTTTGCCGGTGGCCTGCCGATGGAGACGCCGATCGGCACCATCTATTCCACCAACATCACCCCGGACAAGACCGGCATCGGCGAATACTCTTTCGAGGACTTTGACCAGGCCGTGCGCCATGGCGTGGGCAAGAGTGGCAGCACCTTGTACCCGGCCATGCCCTACCCTTCCTATGCTCGCGTCAGTGACGAAGACATGCAGGCTCTATACGCCTATTTCATGAAGGGTGTGCAGCCGGTCGGCCAAGAGAACAAGGATGTGGATATCCCCTGGCCGCTGAGCATGCGCTGGCCGCTGGCCATCTGGCGCGGCATGTTCGCGCCCAAGGTGGAGCCGTTCAAGGCCGCGGGCAATGATGAAAGCATCAACCGTGGCGCCTACCTGGTTGAAGGCCTGGGGCACTGTGGTGCCTGCCATACCCCACGTGCCATCACCATGCAGGAAAAGGCCCTCAACCCGGCGGACGGCAAGGAGTTCCTCTCTGGTTCCGCACCGCTTGAAGGCTGGATCGCCAAGAGCCTGCGGGGCGACCACAAGGACGGCCTGGGCAGCTGGAGCGAGGCAGACCTGGTGGCCTTCCTCAAGACCGGCCGCAGTGACCGTACCGCCGTGTTCGGTGGCATGAGCGACGTGGTCGAGCACAGTATGCAGTACATGAGCGATGCGGACCTGACCGCCATTGCCCGTTACCTGAAGTCCTTGCCGGCGGCCAACCCCGACGACAAGCCTCAGGTCTACGACAAGGCCGTGGCCGATGCGTTGTGGAAAGGTGATGACAGCAAGCCGGGCGCGTCGGTGTACATCGACAACTGCGCCGCTTGCCACCGTACCGACGGCAAGGGCTACACCCGCGTGTTCCCGGCCCTGGCGGGCAATCCCGTGCTGCAGACAGCCGATGCCACGTCGCTGATCCATATCGTGCTCAGGGGCGGCACCCTGGTCGCCACCAAGACCGCGCCCTCGAACTTCACCATGCCTTCCTATGCCTGGCGCCTGTCAGACCAGGAAGTGGCGGACGTGGTGAACTTCATTCGCACCAGTTGGGGCAACCAGGGCTCGCAGGTATCGGCCAAGGATGTGAAAGCGCTGCGTACTGATGACATGAAGACTACTTCCGGGGATGACCTGGGGCAGGTCAGCTCCAAGTAACTTCAGGCCATCTGATGGGTGTTTAGGTCCTGGTTTGCCAACGAGCTGTGGGTCCCAATGCTCGCTGGCAAGCCAGCTCCTATTTCAATTCATGGTTAGCGGATTACCCTTGAAGCCGAAGAATTTCAGCGCGGCCCGGCCAGCATCGGTGTATGCCTTGCGATCAGCGTCCGTGATCCTGTCATCACCATCCGCATCGGCGACGTATCCTACGATCGACACCTCGTCTGGGCCGGTGATCTTCAGACGTACATAGCCGACATCCTGCAGCGTACTTATGCGGGTTTCCTGATCTTCCACCTTCGTACCCTGTCCGACCGCGAGATATCTCGGAGCACCAGGTTCTGAATCTTCCAGCACAATGACCAACACTGTATTTCTAATGGGTTCAGCCATGATGTTCTCCGGCGTCGGCAAATGGTCGCAGTTGCAGCATGGCTCGGTTCGTTAATCGCCGCACCTGTCAGATCTGACAGGTGCTCGCGATCAGTGGACGTATTCTTCAGGAATGTTTTGATGTACTGTATATAAATACAGATAAATGAGGCGATATATGCCTACGCCCCTGCCCCCACGCGGCCGCGGCACCGCCGCCAACCCCCACAACCGTTTCACGGCCCAGCGCTCGCTCGTCGAGGACG
This sequence comes from Pseudomonas eucalypticola, assembly GCF_013374995.1. Taxonomy (NCBI): domain Bacteria; kingdom Pseudomonadati; phylum Pseudomonadota; class Gammaproteobacteria; order Pseudomonadales; family Pseudomonadaceae; genus Pseudomonas; species Pseudomonas eucalypticola. The sequence continues at coordinate 53,719 of NZ_CP056030.1, forward strand.
ACGGCTGGTATCAGGAAGTGCCGGTCACCCAGGGCACTGAAGTGCGCATCGAGACCGCGAAGAGTATCATCACCCGCAACAGCTCCCCCGACTTGCCCTTCGACCGCACCATCAACCCCTACCGTGGTTGCGAGCACGGCTGCATTTATTGTTTCGCCCGGCCCAGCCATGCCTACTGGGACATGTCCCCTGGCCTGGACTTTGAAACCAGGCTCATCGCCAAGAGCAACGCCGTCGCCCTGCTGGAGCAGCAACTGTCCAAGCGCGGCTATCAGGTGGCACCGATCAACCTGGGGTCCAACACCGACCCTTACCAACCCATCGAGCGCGAGCACAAAATTACCCGCGGGGTGCTGCAAGTGCTGCTGCGCTACCGCCACCCCGTGACCATCGTCACCAAGGGGTCGCTTATTCTGCGTGACCTGGACCTGCTCAGCGAACTGGCCAGCCTGAACCTGGTGTCGGTGATGATCAGCCTCACCACTTTGGATGACGAGCTCAAGCGCACCCTGGAACCCCGCGCTGCGGCGCCCAAGGCCCGCCTACGGGCCATCCGTGTGATGCGTGATGCTGGCGTTCCGGTGGGTGTGCTGTGCGCCCCCATGATCCCCATGATCAACGACATGGAAATGGAAAGCCTGCTGCGCGAAGCCAAGGCTGCAGGCGCCTTGAGCGCCAACTACATTCTGCTGCGCCTGCCGCTGGAAGTGGCGCCGCTGTTCGAGGAGTGGCTTCATCAGCACTACCCGCAGCGCGCCGAACATGTGCTGAGTTTGATACGCCAGAGCCGCGGCGGCGCGCTCTACGACAGCCGGTTTGGCGCACGTTTTCGAGGTGAAGGGGTGTTCGCGGACTTGCTGGAGCAGCGCTTCAAGGCAGGGCTCAGGCGTTTTGGCTTGAGCCGGCGGGGGGAGCATTCGCTCGATTGCACGGCGTTTTGCCCGCCGGGGGGGCAGATGTCGTTGTTGTGAAATTGTTACTGGGGGTGAATGTAGGGTGCCTCGGGATGATGCGGTTCACTAGGCTCGGTATTTTTTGGAGTTCAAGTTAGCCGTGCTGAAGATTTTGTCTACTCCGCAATTTGATTCCGATTTCAAGCACTACAGTGCTGGCCGTGATATCGAGTGTTTCAAGCAAATTGTACGGTTGCTGCAGCAGCAGCGACCATTGCCGCCATGGGCATGCGACTGTCCTTTGGTCAATACATGGGGGCGCTGGAACTGCCGAATCAGTTTTGACTGGTGGTTGATCTACAGGTGTGACATGACAGCCAATACGATCACGTTCGAACAGACGGGGAGCTTCCGCTATCTGTTCGAATGATTCCGCTCCACGCTAATTAAAGGTTCTTCACGGAATCTCGGGAAAGTTGTCGCACCACTGCAGATCCACAGTGAGCAAACAGAGCAGATCAGGTGATGTCCCAGGCATAACTGGCCCGAAACGGATGTGGGACCGGGCTTGCCCGGGAAGCGCCGCGCGGGCGGCGCTCGGTTTCAAGGGCGCAAGAAGACCAAGACATGTATCCGGTGGCCTTGATGCGATTGCAAGGCGGGCCGATAGGATGTTCATCGGAGCTCCTGGCTGGGGATTGCATCAAGGCTACTAGGCGCCAGGCGATGTTGTAGTGTCGCTGTCGAGATCGAGCGCCGTCCGCACGGCGCTTCCCGGGCAAGCCCGGTCCCACATCTGTTTCGGGCCAGTTATGCCTGTGAGATCACCTGGGCCGCCTTGTTTGTCCACTAAAGATCTTCGTAAGCACCACCAACATTCCCGGCAATCCGTGAAGAACCTAATTAAATGCCCAGGTCGCGGAAGAATGCGTCAGCGCTTTCGTGTTCCTTGCCCGTTGGATTGAGGTGCTCCTCCTCCACAACCTTGCGAGCGCGCGCGTTGAGTGAGGGGGCCTTGACCGCGAACGGGAGCTCCTTTGTCTGCACTACCTGCACGAGCATCATTCGAATGGCTTGGGAAATGGTCATGCCCATTTCCTCGAGGACTGCCGTTGCATCAGCCTTGAGTTCGCGTTCGATTCTTGTGCGCACCACTTCTGTATGAGCCATCGTTTAACTCCGAGCGTATTGTAGCCACAACGAGCTTATCCTGTTCTCATGGTTATGTACAGGAAGGAAACAGTTCGTTCGAGGTGGCGGATCCCTTAGATTTTCCTCACCTTTGTTACCAGCATTTAGCTGATTCATATTGATTTGCCATCACTCCGTAGCTTCCTGAAACACATCAAACCCCCGTTCCAGAGCCCTCCATTCAGTTTCAATTAAGTTTTCATCTCTACCTTCGATCGCAAGTGACCCGATAGTCACTAAGCTGAATGAATCGTTCGGCACAGTCCTATCGTGTAGGGCGTTTTGCCCCGTAAAATAGGAAAATTCCTATAACCGTCTCCCGAGGATGAATCATGACCGATAAGGACTCTTCCCTGACCGAGCCGGCTGTCGAGGCTGAGAGCGCGGACGCTGCGCTGAAGACCATCGTCGATGGCTTCCTGCACTTCCACCACGAAGTGTTTCCACAGCAGCAGGAGCTGTTCAAGAAGCTCGCCACTGCCCAGACCCCCAGGGCGATGTTCATCACCTGCGCGGACTCGCGTATCGTGCCCGAACTGATTACCCACAGCTCGCCCGGCGACCTGTTCGTGACCCGCAACGTCGGCAACGTTGTGCCGCCCTATGGGCAAATGAACGGTGGTGTGTCCACCGCCATCGAGTACGCGGTCATGGCTTTGGGTGTGCACCACATCATTGTGTGCGGCCATTCGGACTGCGGTGCCATGCGCGCCGTGCTCAACCCCGCCACGCTGGAAAAGATGCCGACTGTAAAGGCCTGGCTGCGCCATGCCGAAGTCGCCAAGACGGTGGTGCATGACAATTGCAACTGTGCCACCGAAGCGGAAAGCATGCAGGTGCTGACCGAGGAAAACGTCATCGCCCAATTGCAACACCTGCGCACCCACCCGTCGGTGGCATCGCGCATGGCCAGCGGCCAGTTGTTCATTCATGGCTGGATCTACAGCATCGAGACCAGCGAAATTCGAGCTTATGATGCTGAGCGTGATTGCTTCCTTCCATTGGATGGAACCCTGCCGATACCGAGCGCTACCCCCAAAGGGCGGTTCTAGCGCTCTACCGTGATAAACGAGGCCTGATGACGGCGCACTGAGTGCGCCGTCTGCCCCGTTGCCGTTATCGAAAACCGCACTACTGCCAGCCAGCCCCCTGGGGCCGGCTGCGGGCAGCTGCATGCCTGCGAAAAGTGCTGCGGCTTTCGACAGCGACCACTGGGCCGGGCCGCAGGCAATTTTCAGGAGAAACGTAATGAACATGGCACGGATAAAGGCGGTACTGCCGCGAGAGTTGCTGGCGTCGGTGGTGGTGTTCCTGGTGGCGTTGCCCCTTTGCATGGGGATCGCCATCGCCTCGGGCATGCCGCCGGCGAAAGGGCTGATCACCGGCATCATTGGCGGCGTAGTGGTCGGGTTCCTGGCGGGCTCGCCGCTTCAGGTCAGCGGCCCGGCCGCAGGGCTTGCCGTCCTGGTGTTCGAGTTGGTACGCCAGCATGGCATGGCCATGCTGGGGCCGATCCTGTTGTTGGCAGGCTTGCTGCAACTGCTGGCCGGCCGTTTCAAACTGGGGTGCTGGTTCCGTGTGACGGCGCCGGCGGTGGTCTACGGCATGCTGGCGGGCATTGGCGTACTGATTGTGCTGTCCCAGGTACACGTGATGCTCGATAGCGCGCCAAAGCCCTCTGGCATGGATAACCTGCTGGGCTTTCCGGGCGCCGTGGCCGAGGCACTGCCGGTGATGGGCGGTGGGGTGGGCTGGCAAGCCGGGCTGTTGGGCCTGGGTACGATCGCCGTCATGTACGCATGGGAAAAGCTGCGGCCCCAGCGCCTGCGCTTCGTGCCTGGGGCCCTGTTGGGCGTGGGCCTGGCCACGGTGGTGAGCCTGGCGATGAACTTGTCGGTGAAACGCGTCGAAGTGCCGGCGAACCTGGCTGAGGCCATCGACTGGCTACGCCCGGCGGACTTGCTGAACCTGGCCGACCCAACCTTGCTGATTGCTGCCTTCGCCGTGGCCTTCATCGCTAGCGCCGAGACATTGCTGTCGGCAGCGGCCGTAGATCGCATGCACAGCGGCGTGCGTTCGGACTTCGACCGTGAACTGTCGGCTCAGGGTGTAGGCAACATGCTTTGCGGTGTGCTGGGCGCCTTGCCGATGACCGGCGTGATCGTGCGCAGCTCCGCCAATGTCCAGGCCGGCGCACAGACGCGGGTTTCGGCGATTTTCCATGGCGTATGGTTGCTGGCATTCGTGGTGGCACTTTCCAGTGTGTTGCAGAGCATCCCGGTGGCGAGCCTGGCGGGCGTGCTGGTGTACACGGGTTTCAAGTTGGTGGACCTCAAGGCGTTACGCAGCCTGGGACGTTATGGCCGCATGCCGATGTTCATCTACGGTGCCACGGCGATGGCCATCATCTTCACCGACCTGCTGACCGGCGTGCTGCTGGGGTTCGCCCTGACCTTGCTGATGCTGGCATTGAAGGCCGCCCGGTTGAAAATCAACCTGGTGCAGCGTGAGGGCAATGAAATGGAATTGCGTCTGACCGGCGCCGCGACCTTCCTCAAAGTGCCGGCCTTGACCCAGGTGCTCGACACCATCCCAGCGGGCAGCATTGTTCATGTGCCGCTGGGCGGGTTGCGCTATATCGACCATTCCTGCCTTGAACTGCTGGAGGACTGGGGGCGCGCGAACCGTGCCAGTGGTTCGCGGTTGATCATCGAGAGTCGTGGTTTGAAGCGGCGCATCGAGGGGCAGATGCGCACATCGGCGGGCATTGGGGCCTGAAAAGCATGCGCCCGGTCCCACTTTGATCTGGGCGCAGCTTGAAGATCAGTTCAGATCCAGCGCCAGCCCGAACTGCCGCGACAGGCAAGGCCACTGGCTCCACGCATCGCCGGTCTCCTTGGCCGAAAGTTTGTCGCGGTACTGCTCAACCGATTCCAGGGCAAAGCTGTCTTCATTGAGCATGTTATCCACAGAGTGGTGCACCACCTCGTCCAGCTGGTTGGCGAACGCCTCGCCAATCAGCTGGTGGGCTATAAGGTTCGCCACGGTGGTGTCCAGCGGAATCAACGGCTGCTGGAAATGCTTGATGTACAGATCATTCACTTCTTCCACCAGGCGATGGGCCAAGTAGGCTTCATCCAGCAGGCAGTCCAGGCCGACATGGCCTTCCAACGCTTCTGGCGGTTGGATGAAGTATTGCTCGGCTATTTTCAGCACCGGCTTGATCTGCGATTCGATGCCAGCCTTGATCGCGACATCGTTTGCGGCGTCGAGCAGATCCGGCACCTGGTCGATGTAGGCGCGCACGAACCGGGTAAGCACGTCTTTGCGATCCGCTTCAGGAAGCTGGATGGCAGGGTGCAGATGCGGCAACTGCTTTTCCAGTTGCTGGGTCAATTGGCCAGTATCGGTCTCGTGTTGGTGGGCACGTTGGATCTGCTCACGCAGTGCAGCGGTGTTCATGAATACTCCAGGAAGCGACTATCTGAAACGGAAGACCTAGGTTAGCTGGCTTCTGACGCCGCCTAAGACGCATTTGTCATAATTATTTAACCGTTATATGCATCAGTTATATCGAAGTGCCATCACTCTTGTCTGGCCATCCGCTTCATTGCGCCCCCTAGGGCGCTGGCTATACTCGCTTTAGTACCGCGTTGCCTGATGCCCGACTGCCTGCGCAGCAAGGCCCCGGCCGTTGAAGTTCGCTGTCTTGACCGCCGCTCCCTTAGCCGTGGGCTTGCAAAGCCTGGGGTAGAACAAGAACGATAAGGGGAACCCGCGATGATGCGACATCCACATGCCTGGATGGGCCTTGCGCTGTGGTCGCTTTTTACGCCAGCCCATGCGGCCTGGACGACCAACATGGCGCCAGGGGTGACGTACATCAGCAACCAGGTCTTCGACCTGCACATGACCATCTTCTGGATCTGCGTGGTCATTGGCATCGCGGTGTTCGGGGTAATGATCTGGTCGATGATCATCCACCGCCGCTCCACCGGTCAGGTCGCCGCCCATTTCCATGAAAGCACCAAAGTGGAAATTCTCTGGACCGTGGTGCCCCTGGTCATTCTGATCGTCATGGCGGTGCCGGCCACTCGTACCCTCATTCGCATGTACGACACCAGCGAACCGGACATGGACATCCAGATCACCGGTTACCAGTGGAAGTGGCACTACAAGTACCTGGGCCAGGACGTGGAGTTCTTCAGCAACCTGGCCACCCCCCAGGAGCAGATTCACAACCAGGAGCCCAAGGACGAGCACTATTTGCTGGAAGTGGATAACCCGCTGGTGCTGCCCGTGGGGCGCAAGATTCGCTTTTTGGTCACCGGCGCCGACGTCATCCATTCCTGGTGGGTGCCGGCCTTCGCCGTGAAGCGCGATGCCATCCCCGGTTTCGTCAATGAAGCCTGGACGCGTATCGACAAGCCCGGCATCTACCGAGGCCAGTGCAGCGAGCTGTGCGGCAAGGACCATGGTTTCATGCCCATTGTGGTGGAGGCCAAGAGCCAGGCCGACTTCGACACCTGGATGGGTGAGCGCAAGGCCGAAGCCGCCAAGCTCAAGGAGCTGACGAGCAAGCAATGGACGCTGCAGGAACTGGTGGAGCGCGGCGACAAGGTCTACCACACCACCTGCGTGGCCTGTCACCAGGCCGAAGGGCAAGGCCTGCCGCCGATGTTCCCCTCACTCAAGGGTTCACCTATCGCCACCGGGCCGAAGGAAGGCCATCTGAACCGGGTGTTCTTCGGCAAACCCGGGACCGCCATGGCGGCCTTCGGCAAGCAGTTGTCGGAGGTGGATATCGCCGCCGTGGTGACCTACGAACGCAATGCCTGGGGCAACAACAAGGGTGACATGGTCACGCCCCAGGACGTGCTCGCGTTGAAACAGGCCCAAGCCAAATAACCAGGCAAGCTCGCTTGCCGAGGAAGACAGGACATGAGTGCAGTCATCGATGATCATGGCCATGCCGGGGCCGACCACGCCCACGGCCCGGCGAAGGGCCTGATGCGCTGGGTGCTGACCACTAACCACAAGGACATCGGCACGCTGTACCTGTGGTTCAGCTTCTGCATGTTCCTGCTCGGTGGCTCGTTCGCCATGGTGATCCGCGCCGAGCTGTTCCAGCCCGGGCTGCAGATCGTCGAGCCGGCCTTTTTCAACCAGATGACGACCATGCACGGCCTGGTAATGGTGTTCGGTGCGGTGATGCCGGCGTTCGTCGGGTTGGCCAACTGGATGATCCCTTTGATGATCGGCGCGCCGGACATGGCCCTGCCGCGCATGAACAACTTCAGCTTCTGGCTGCTGCCGGCGGCCTTCCTGCTGCTGGTCTCGACGCTGTTCAGCCCTGGCGGTGGCCCCAACTTTGGGTGGACGTTCTACGCACCGCTATCTACCACCTACGCGCCGGCCAGCGTCACCTTCTTCATTTTCGCCATTCACCTGATGGGCATCAGCTCGATCATGGGCGCGATCAACATCATCGCCACCATCCTCAACCTGCGCGCACCGGGCATGACGCTGATGAAAATGCCGCTGTTCGTGTGGACCTGGCTGATCACCGCTTTCCTGCTGATAGCGGTAATGCCCGTACTGGCCGGGTGCGTGACCATGATGCTGATGGACATCCATTTCGGCACCAGCTTCTTCAGCGCTGCCGGTGGCGGTGACCCGGTGTTGTTCCAGCATGTGTTCTGGTTCTTCGGCCACCCCGAGGTGTACATCATGATCCTGCCGGCCTTTGGTGCCATCAGCTCGATCATCCCGGCTTTTTCGCGCAAGCCCCTGTTCGGCTACACCTCCATGGTCTATGCCACGGCGAGCATTGCCTTTCTGTCGTTTCTGGTATGGGCGCACCACATGTTCGTGGTGGGCATCCCACTGGTGGGCGAGCTGTTCTTCATGTACGCCACCATGCTTATCGCCGTACCCACGGGGGTAAAGGTGTTCAACTGGGTGAGCACCATGTGGCAGGGCTCTTTGACGTTTGAAACGCCCATGCTGTTTGCCGTGGCCTTCGTGATTCTGTTCAGCATCGGCGGCTTCTCCGGGCTGATGCTGGCCATCGCTCCCGCCGACTTCCAGTACCAGGACACCTACTTCGTGGTGGCGCATTTCCACTATGTACTGGTGCCGGGCGCCATCTTTGGCATTTTCGCCTCGGCGTATTACTGGATGCCCAAATGGACTGGCCACATGTATGACGAAACCCTGGGCAAGCTGCATTTCTGGCTGTCGTTCATCGGCATGAACATGGCCTTCTTCCCGATGCATTTCGTCGGGTTGGCGGGGATGCCGCGGCGGGTGCCGGACTACAACCTGCAATTCGCCAACTTCAACATGGTGTCGTCCATCGGCGCGTTCACCTTTGGCGCCACGCAGATTTTCTTCCTGTTCATCGTCATCAAGACCATCCGCGGCGGCCCCCCTGCCCCGGCCAAACCCTGGGATGGCGCCGAAGGGCTGGAATGGACCATTCCTTCGCCCGCGCCCTACCACACCTTCACCACGCCACCGGAGGTCGAATGAGCCGCCTGGCCCCCAACCGCCGGCTGGTGACGCGGTTGCTGCTGATCGTGGCGGTGATGTTTGCTTTCGGCTTTGCCCTGGTGCCCTTGTATGACGTGATGTGCAAGGCGTTCGGTATCAACGGCAAGACCGCCGGCCAGTACGAGGGCAGCCAGGTGGTCGACCCCAGCCGCGACGTTCGGGTGCAGTTCCTGCCCACCAACAATGCCGACATGGTCTGGGACTTCTATTCCAAAGCACCTGAAGTGACGGTGCACCCGGGTGCCGTGACCGAGATGATCTTTGTCGCACGCAACCCGACGGACCACGCCATGAGCGCCCAGGCGGTACCCAGCATCGCGCCATCCGAGGCCGCGGCGTACTTCCACAAGACCGAATGCTTCTGTTTCACCCAGCAAGTACTGGACCCCGGCGAGCGCATCGAAATGCCCGTGCGCTTCATTGTCGACCGCGACCTGCCCAAGGACATCAAGCACCTGACGCTGGCCTACACGCTCTTCGACATCACTGCCCGACACCCGCCGATCAAGACCGGCAGCTAGGCGCAGGGTTTTGCCGCAACAACGGAGAACAACAACATGGCAACCCACCAGCATTATTACGTTCCGGCGCAGAGCAAATGGCCGATCATCGCCACCTTGGGCCTATTCACCACGGTGTTCGGCCTGGGCACCTGGTTCAATGACCTGAAGGCCGCGCAGGCTCATTCCCACGGGCCACTGATATTTTTCGCGGGCGCGTTGATCATCGCCTTCATGATGTTCGGCTGGTTCGGCGCGGTTATCAAGGAAAGCCGGGCGGGGCTCTACAGCCCCCAGCTGGACCGGTCCTTTCGCTGGGGCATGTCGTGGTTCATTTTTTCCGAGGTGATGTTCTTCGTCGCCTTCTTCGGCGCGCTGTTCTATGTGCGCAATGTGGCCGGCCCGGCCCTGGGGGCGAAGGGCCAAAAGGGATCGCCCATATGCTGTGGCCCAACTTCCAGTTCGCCTGGCCGCTGCTGCACACCCCCGACCCCAAGCTGTTCCCGCCGCCCAGGGGGGTGATCGACCCCTGGCACCTGCCGTTGATCAACACGGTGCTGCTGGTCAGCTCCAGCGTCACCATCACCATCGCCCACCACGCGCTCAAGCGCGGCCATCGCGGGCCACTGAAACTGTGGCTGGCGCTGACGATTCTGCTCGGGCTCAGCTTTCTGTTCCTGCAGGCGCACGAATATGTCGAGGCCTATGAAGAGTTGGGGCTGACCTTGGGCTCGGGTATCTACGGCGCGACCTTCTTCATGCTCACGGGCTTCCACGGCGCGCACGTGACAATGGGCACCTTGATTCTCGCGGTGATACTGGTCCGCATCCTGCGCGGCCATTTCGATGCCGATCACCAGTTCGGGTTCGAAGCGGCCAGTTGGTATTGGCACTTCGTGGACGTGGTGTGGGTGGGGCTGTTCATCTTTGTTTACGTACTGTGATCACCACGGGGCACGGGACGTCAACTGGCCGCTGTAGAACCCCCAAGCCACCAAGCCCAGGGTCAGGGCGGCGAGGATGACGCGCACGGTCAGGGCTTTCACCAGGCGGTCGGAGCGACCGTCGTCCTTGACCAGGAAGAACAAACCGCTGAACAGGCTGGCCACCGTTGCCAGCAACATCAGCACGATCGCGGCTTTGAGCATGGCAGGACTCCAAGGGGGCAAGCGATGCAAGCAAGTATAGCGAGGCGTTTTCGCCCAGGGCTGCTGCCCACGCTGGTGGTGCTGGCATTGCTACCGGTGCTGGTGAGCCTGGGGTTCTGGCAATTGGGGCGGGCTGAGGAAAAACGTCAGCTGCTGGCCCTTGATGCGCAGCACCGCATGGCCCAGCCGATACCCAGCACCCAGCTGGACGGGCTGCAGGCCCCGGCTTTTCGACGGATACGGCTGCATGGTCAGTTCGACCCTGATCACAGCCTGATCCTCGACAATCGCCAGCGTGAAGGCCATGTAGGCGTGGAGTTGGTGCAACCGTTCCGTGACCAGGCCAGCGGCCAATGGCTGCTGGTCAACCGCGGCTGGCTGCCTTGGCAAGACCGGCGCACGCCGCCTCATTTCGACACACCCGGGCAGGCCCTCGACCTGGTCGCCTGGGTGTATGTGCCGCCAGGCGCGACCTATCAGTTGAGCGCCGACCCGGCGGGCCAGCCATGGCCCCGGTTGGTCACGGCGTTGGACCCGGGTGCGCTGTGGGGGGAGTTAGGCCGCCAGGGTTACGGCCATGAGTTGCGCCTGGACCCGGGCCCCGCAGCGTATCAGCTGGGTTGGCCAGTGGTCTCCATGGGCCCGGAAAAGCATGTGGGCTATGCCGTGCAGTGGTTCGCCATGAGCCTGACGCTGGTGGGCCTGTACCTGTACCTAGGCTTGCACGACAAGAAGGAGAAGCCCCATGGGAGCGGCCATGAATCCACCCGCCCGGTCTGACATGCCGGCACCTGCCCGGCGGCGCGGGCGCTTGCAATTGCTGTTGATCCTCCTGGTGACGGTGGGGCCCATGGTGCTCGCTACCTTCATGTACAAACTCCACTTCTGGGTGCCAGAGGGACGCAGCTATCACGGTGAACTGATCGCCAACGGCCAGACCCGCGCCGACCTGGGCGTACAGGCCGACGAAACCCGCTGGCAAATGCTGGTGACCACCCCCGGCGAATGCGCCGCCGACTGCCAGCAACTGGTGTATCTGGCCCGGCAAATCCAGATCGGCCTGGGCCGTGACGCTTCCCGGGCCAGCCACGCCCTGGCCGCGCCACAACCGCAGAGTGCCGACTATGAAGCGCGTCTGGCCCATGAATACCCGCGCTTGCAGCGCTACCCGCTGGTGCTGGGCAAATACGCGCCGCTGGTCGAGGGCGAACCGGGGCCGCACCTGTGGATCATCGACCCCCACGGCAACCTGGTGCTGCGCTACGGCCCCCAGGTCAACGGCAAGGATTTGCTCAACGACCTTCGGCAACTGCTGAAGCTCTCCAACATCGGGTAGGAGCCGCCTCACCATGGCCAAACCTGGATACCGCCTTGCGTTACTGGCCACCGTGCTCGCCCTGCTGGTGGTGTTGCTCGGTGCCTACACCCGCCTCACCCATGCCGGCCTTGGCTGCCCCGACTGGCCTGGTTGTTACGGCTTCATCGCCGTGCCCAGTTCCGAGGCGCAACTGGCCCACGCCCAGGCGCATTTTCCCGAACACCCCGTGGAGGCCCAGAAGGGCTGGAGCGAGATGGTCCACCGGTACTGCGCTGGCAGCCTGGCGCTGCTGGTGGGCTTGCTGGCCATCCAGGCGTGGCGTTACCACGGGCGTGACGGACAGCCCTTCAGGCTGGTGCTGATGCTACTGGGCGTGATCGTCGCCCAGGCAGCCTTTGGCATGTGGACCGTGACGCTAAAGCTGTGGCCCCAGGTGGTCACCACTCACCTGTTGGGTGGCTTCACCACCTTGAGCCTCTTGATGCTGTTGAGCCTGCGGTTGTCCGGTGCATGGGCGCGGTTGCCTGGTGTATCGCCGAGGTTGCGCCGCTGGGCGCTGTTGAGCCTGGCGCTGGTGATCGGCCAGATTGCCTTGGGCGGTTGGGTCAGCTCCAATTACGCCGCCATGGCCTGTACCGATTTTCCCCTGTGCCAGGGCCAATGGTTGCCTGACGCGGATTTTGCCAACGCCTTCCACCTGGCCCAGCACATTGGCCCCAACTACCTGGGGGGGCACCTGGACAGTGAAGCCCGCACGGCCATTCACCTGGCCCACCGCGCCGGCGCCTGCGCACTGAGCCTGGTGCTGCTTGCCCTGGCGTGGCAACTGCGCGCCGAGGGGCTGGGCCGGCTGGCCCTGGCCGTGGTGGCGGCACTCGGCCTGCAGGTGCTGCTGGGTATCAGCAATGTGGTGTTGCACCTTCCGCTGGTCGTAGCGGTGGCTCATAACGCAGGCGGGGCCATACTGTTAATGACCCTGGTTGGGGTCAACTACCGCTTGCGCGGCGTGCCCGGCTTCGGTGCAGTGGCTGCGCGCCTTACATGGCGCCCGCATCTGCCGGTGCTCGGGTCGGGCAAATGAACACAAGGAGAGCGTAATGACGACGGCAACGGGCGACCATGCCCAGGCCGGCTGGCGTGACTACCTGGAGCTGACCAAGCCCAAGGTCGTGGTGCTGATGCTGATGACGTCCCTGGTGGGCATGTTCCTGGCCACCCGTGCGGGCGTTCCGTGGACCGTGCTGGTGTTTGGCAACCTGGGCATCGCCCTGTGCGCCGGTGGCGCCGCGGTCATCAACCATGTCGTCGACCGGCGCATCGACGCGCTGATGGCCCGCACCCACAAGCGGCCCGTGGCCGAGGGCCGGGTGGGGCCAGCGGCGGCGCTGGCCTTCGCCGCCGTGCTGGCGGTAGGCGGCATGGTCATCCTGCTGGTGTTCACCAACCCGCTGTGTGCCTGGCTGACCCTGGCCTCGCTATTGGGCTATGCGGTGATCTACACCGGTTTCCTCAAGCGTGCCACACCGCAGAACATCGTCATTGGCGGCCTGGCCGGCGCCGCGCCACCACTGCTCGGCTGGGTGGCCGTTACTGGCCACATGGGCCCGGAGCCCTTGTTGCTGGTGCTGATCATTTTCGCCTGGACCCCGCCGCATTTCTGGGCCCTGGCCATCCATCGGCGGGAAGAGTACGCCCGCGCTGAAATTCCCATGCTGCCGGTCACGCACGGTGTGTACTACACCAAGGTGCATATCCTGCTGTACACCGGCATCATGCTGGTGGCCACGTTGCTGCCCTACCTGATCCGCATGAGCGGCCTGCTCTACCTGGTATGCGCCCTGGCGCTGGGCGCGCGCTTCCTGCAATGGGCCGTGGTGTTGTACCGTGGCAGCCATCCGCATGCGGCCATGAGCCTGTTCAAGTACTCCATCTGGTACCTGTTGCTGCTGTTCGTCGCCCTGCTTGTCGACCACTACCTGCTGCTGAGCCTATGACCCGCGTACAGAAAACTGTCTTCATCCTGGCTGCCGTCGTCGCGGTGATCATCGGCCTGACCGTGCACCGCGTGCTGCAGGACAACCGCGAAGGCGTCAACACTGCCTTCATCGACGCCGGCATCATCCTGCTGCCCGAACACCGCAGCGTCCCCGCGGTGACGATGACCGACCAGGACGGCAAGCCCGTGCAGCTGGACGAACTGAAGGGCAAGTGGTCGGTGCTCTTCTTCGGTTACACCTTTTGCCCGGACATTTGCCCCACCACCCTGGCGCAATTGCGCCAGGTCAAAAGCGAACTGGCCCCGGCAGTAGCGGCGCGCTTGCAGGTGGTGCTGGTCAGCGTCGACCCGAACCGGGACACGCCGCAGCAGTTGAAGCAGTACCTGGGTTATTTCGACAAGGAATTTCGTGGTTTCACCGGCGATGGTGACAGCCTGCAGAAACTGGCCAATGGCTTGAGCATGCCCTATATCCCAGCGGACACCAGCCAGCCGAACTACATCGTGCAGCACAGTGGCAACCTGGCGTTGCTGGGGCCGGATGGTACGCAGAGAGGTTTTGTGCGGGCGCCCCTGAACGGGCAGAAACTGGTGGCGCAGTTGCCTGCGCTGGTGCAGCGCGATTGACTGCAGCGCCTTTGACGCGGCCTGGCGGCCGCTGCTACGGAGAGTTGTAGCAGTGGCCGGAGGCGGCGTCGGAGGTCAGAACGCAGGCAGGATGGCGCCCTTGTATTTGTCCTGGATGAACGCCTTCACCTCGGGGCTATGCAGCGCCGCCGCCAGTTTCTGCATGGCTGGCGAGTCCTTGTTGTCCGGGCGCGCTACGAGGATGTTCACGTAAGGCGAGTCATTGCCTTCAATCGCCAGGGCGTCCTTGGACGGGTCCAGCTTGGCTTCCAGCGCATAGTTGGTGTTGATCAGCGCCAGGTCGACCTGGGTCAGCACGCGGGGCAGGGTGGCGGCTTCCAGTTCGCGGATTTTCAGGTCTTTGCTGTTCTCGACGATGTCCTTGGGCGTGGACAGGATGTCATTGGCGTCCTTGAGCTTGATCAGGCCGACCTTTTGCAGCAGCAACAGTGCGCGGCCGCCGTTGGTCGCGTCGTTGGGGATGACAACGTTGGCACCACCCGGAATGTCGGCGAGGCTCTTCCACTTGCTCGAGTAGGCGCCAAGCGGCTCCAGGTGCACGCCGGTCACGGCCACCAGGTTGGTGCCCTTGCCCTTGTTGAACTCATCCAGGTACGGCTGGTGCTGAAAGAAGTTGGCGTCCAGGCGCTTCTCGGCTACCTGCACGTTGGGTTGGATGTAGTCGGTGAATACCTTCACGTTCAGGTCCACGCCTTCCTTGGCCAACTGCGGCTTCACGAATTCGAGGATTTCTGCGTGCGGCACGGCGGTGGCGGCCACGGTCAGGGTGTCGTTGGCGTGGGCCGACAGGGCGGCCACGGCGGCGAAGGCCGCCAGCAGTCTTTTCATCATGAGCTCCTTGTAGGGGCCCGGCGGGCCCCGGTGCCGTGGCGTTGCCGCGGCTTTTCAATCTGTATAGAGGGTTACTTGCGGGAGAAGTGCACTACCAGCTTGTCGCCGATGGTTTGCAGCACTTGAACCAGCACCACCAGGATTACCACGGTGACGATCATCACATCGGTCTGGAAACGCTGGTAGCCGAAACGGATCGCCAGGTCACCCAGGCCGCCAGCGCCGACCACGCCAGCCATGGCCGTGTAGGACACCAGTGTAATCGCTGTGACAGTAATCGCCGCGATGATGCCCGGCAGGGCTTCGGGCAGCAGGGCGTTCATGATGATCTGCCGTGGGGTGGCGCCCATGGACTGGGTGGCCTCGATGATGCCGCGGTCCACCTCGCGCAGGGCGGTTTCCACCAGGCGGGCGAAGAACGGCGTGGTCCCGATGACCAGGGGTGGAATGGCACCGGCCACACCGAGCGAGGTACCGGTGATCAGTACGGTGACCGGAATCAGCACGATCAGCAAAATGATGAACGGCAGCGAGCGCAGCACGTTCACGCAGAACGCCAGCAGCGCATACAGGCCCTTGTTCTCGAACAGTTGGCGCGGGCCGCAGATGAACAGCAGCACGCCCAGTGGCAGGCCCAGCAGCACGGTGAAGATCAGCGAAGCGCCGAGCATGACCATGGTGTCGTTGGTGGCTTCGAGAATCTCGGACCAGTCGACGTTGGCGAAGTAGTTGAGGAAGTCCATCAGCGCAGCACCTCCATATGAACGTCTGCAGAGGTGAAGCGGGCAAAGGCAGCGTCCATGTCGCCACCGGTGATGGCGAGGGTCAGTTGCCCGTAAGGCGTGTCTTTGATGCGATCGATGCGGCCTGCGAGGATGCTGTAGTCCACGCCGGTCTCGCGGGCGACGGTGCCCAGCAACGGCGCGTAGGTGGACTCACCCTGGAAGGTCAGGCGCACGATGCGGCCTGGCACATGGGCAAAGTCGGCACGCTGGTCATTCTCGTCCACCTCTTCGTCTTCCTGGACAAAGCGCTTGGTGGTCGGGTGTTGCGGGTGGAGGAACACATCGGCTACCGCACCCTGCTCCACGATCACGCCAGCGTCCATCACCGCCACCTGGTCGCAGACCCGGCGGATCACGTCCATCTCGTGGGTGATCAGGACGATGGTCAGCTTCAATTCGCGGTTGATCTCGGCCAGCAGTTGCAGCACCGACGCCGTGGTCTGCGGATCGAGGGCACTGGTGGCCTCGTCGCACAGCAGCACCTTGGGGTTGGTAGACAAAGCGCGGGCGATGCCCACGCGTTGTTTCTGGCCCCCTGACAGCTGCGCCGGATATTTCCTGGCATGGTCAGACAGGCCGACCCGCTCCAGCAGCGCAGCGACACGCTTGTTGATTTCCGCGTTGCTCAACTCACCGGCCAGGCGCAGCGGCAACGCGACGTTGTCGGCCACGGTCTTGGACGCCAGCAAATTGAAGTGCTGGAAGATCATGCCGACCTGCTGGCGGAAACGCCGCAAGCTATTGGCGTCGAACGCGGTGACGTCTTCGCCGTCGACAATGATCTTGCCGCCGCTAGGTGCCTCAAGACGGTTGATGAGGCGCAGCAGGGTGCTTTTGCCCGCACCGGAATGGCCAATCAGGCCGAATACCTGACCGTTCTCGACGCTCAGGTTGGTGGGATGCAGCGCGGGGATTTCCCTACCGTTGACGCGGTAGGTTTTATGGACATTTTGGAACTCGATCACGTAGCGAACCTTGTGGGGCGCATGAAAAAGGGATCAGCGGTTAGCCGGTCGCGCATTTTAGCCTGTCCGTATAGAGAGACTTAGCATTTATTTCGTAAACATCCTTTCATTCGGCAATAAGACGATCAAAGGTCCCTAAATAAACGGAACGGCGGCATAAGGCATCAGTCATTACCTAGGTATCGCCATTATCCCTACCCGTGACGGGGATTTTCGCCACGCGGACCGCATGCAAAGCGCGGCTGCAGATGAGGAGTCTAGGACAGATGAAGAAGACCAAGCCTACCAACGGTAAAAGCCAGCTGGCCGGTACCGATACCCCGGACCGGGCCAACACCAACGCCAAGCTCGACAGCCTGGAAGCGTTTCGCAGTGATGCCACCGAGCAGGCCCTGCGTACCAACCAGGGCGTGAAAATCAGCGACAACCAGAACACCTTGAAAGTGGGTGCCCGCGGCCCCTCGCTGCTCGAAGATTTCATCATGCGCGAGAAGATCACGCATTTTGACCATGAGCGTATCCCGGAGCGCATCGTTCATGCCCGCGGCACCGGAGCACATGGCTATTTCCAGACCTATGAAGCGCATTCCGACCTGACCAAGGCCGGTTTTCTGCAAGACCCGGCCAAGCAAACCCCAGTGTTTGTACGGTTTTCCACCGTGCAGGGGCCACGTGGCTCGGGCGATACCGTCCGCGATGTTCGCGGGTTTGCCGTGAAGTTTTACACCGATGAAGGCAACTTCGACCTTGTTGGCAACAACATGCCGGTGTTTTTCATTCAGGATGCCATCAAGTTTCCGGACTTCGTGCACGCGGTGAAGCCTGAACCGCATAACGAGATTCCCACTGGCGGTTCGGCCCACGACACCTTCTGGGACTTCGTCTCGCTGGTGCCCGAGTCGGCGCACATGGTGATCTGGACCATGTCCGACCGCGCCATTCCGAAAAGCCTGCGCACCATGCAAGGCTTCGGCATCCACACCTTCCGGCTGATCAACGCCGAAGGTAAGTCGACCTTCGTCAAGTTCCACTGGAAACCCAAGGCGGGCGTGTGCTCGCTGGTGTGGGACGAAGCGCAGAAGCTGGCCGGCAAGGACACCGACTACCATCGCCGCGACCTGTGGGAAGCCATCGAGACTGGCGACTACCCCGAATGGGAACTGGGTGTGCAGATCGTCGCTGAGGAAGATGAGCACAAGTTCGAGTTCGACCTGCTCGACCCCACCAAAATCATTCCGGAAGAGTTGGTACCCGTAACCCCGCTGGGCAAAATGGTGCTCAACCGCAACCCGGACAACTATTTCGCCGAGACCGAGCAGGTCGCGTTCTGTCCTGGCCACATCGTGCCGGGTATCGACTTCTCCAATGACCCGTTGCTGCAGGGCCGGCTGTTTTCCTACACCGACACCCAGATCAGCCGTCTGGGTGGGCCGAACTTCCACGAGATCCCGATCAACCGCCCTGTCGCCCCGAACCACAACGGCCAGCGCGACGCTCAACACCGCACCACCATCGACAAGGGCCGTGCGTCCTATGAGCCTAACTCCATCGACGGTGGCTGGCCCAAGGAGACCCCCGCGGCAGCCCAGGACGGTGGTTTCGAGACCTACCCCGAGCGGATCGAGGCCCACAAGGTACGTCAGCGCAGCGAGTCGTTCGCCGACCACTTCTCCCAGGCGCGTCTGTTCTTCCACAGCTTGAGCAAGCCGGAGCAGGAGCACGTTATCGCTGCTTACAGCTTTGAGCTGGGCAAAGTTGACCGCGAGTACATTCGTGCCCGCCAGGTGAACGAGATTCTTGCCAACATCGATCTGGACCTGGCTGGCCGGGTAGCTGCCAACCTTGGCCTGCCGGCGCCGACGGCTGGCACTGTGCAGGTGCCCGAGTTGTCGCTCAAGGAGTCCCCGGCGCTCAGTCAGTTGAACCTGCTGGCTGGCGACATCAAGGGGCGCAAGGTGGCTGTGCTGGTGGCCGATGGCGTCGATGGCGCCCAGGTGGACGCGCTGAAGAAGGCGCTGGAGGCCGAGTGGGCCCACGCCAAGATCCTGGGCCCGACCTCTGCACCCGTGAAAACGGCGGATGGCAAGACCCTGGCCGTGGATGCATCGGCCGAAGGGCTGCCTTCGGTGGCGTTCGACGCCGTCTGGGTGCCGGGTGGCAAAGCGTCGGTGCAGGCTCTGAGCGGCAACGGCGTGGCGCTGCACTACCTGCTCGAAGCCTACAAGCACCTCAAGGCCATCGGCGTGAACAGTGAAGCCAAGAGCTTGATCGATGCGCTCAAGCTGGATGTGGATGCGGGGCTGATCGTGGGTGACGACGCCAAGGCGCATAAAGCGTTCTTCGCTGCCATCGCCAAGCACCGCGTCTGGGACCGCGAGCCGAAGGCAAAGGCTATCCCGGCCTAAGGGACCGGGAGGCACCTGCCCTGCCGCAGGACCGGGCGAACCTCGGTCTTGCGGTTACTGCTTGCGCGGGGTCAGCACCATTTGCGCAGGACTATTGCGCAGGATCTTGTGCTCCAGCTTCCATGCCAACCCTGGCTCGAGCTTGTTGACGCGTTTGGTCAGCAACGTTTGCAGCCACGGCCAGTCCTGGGTACGTGGCACCACCACGATCACATCGCAGTGGTAATTCACCACGTCGGTGGCGATGTCGTCGAGTTGGCGCTGCAAGGCCCGGCCATCAGTGATGTTCAGCGCTACCGGTGAGCTTTCGGCAGTCGGGTCGATGACCTTGGCCGCAGGCTTGGCTTCCGCCGCCTGCAATGCAGCTTCGGCCTTGTCCAGCTCGGCCTTGCGGGCCTGGCGGATGGGGCCGTTGGCACCGCCGGTCAGGGCCGGGGCCTTGGGCATCAACGCACGAGCCCGGGCCAGGGCGTTGGCGGCGGCATTGACGTCACCCTTTTGCAGCACAATCTGGCTGCGCTGCAGGTAGGCTTCCGCCAACTGACGCTGGTAAGGCTCCAGGCGCGGGTCATCGGGGCTCTGCTTTTGCAGGGCAACCAACTGGTCCTCGGCAGTGGCCAACTCGCCGCTGTCGATGTTCTGTTGCAGTTGCAGAAAGGCATCCGGCGCCGCCGGTGGCGCGGCAGTTTCCGGTGCATGGCTCTGGCAAGCGCCCAATATGAGCGAAAATGCGGCAAGGAGCAGATAACGGGAGGCGAACGGCTTCATTCCTGCGACTCTCTATTTGCGCAAAAAGCGGCCAAGTCTACACCCTGGCAAGTGCCACGAGAATAACCTGTGACAGATCACCACCGTCAACGGCGGGGTAGCGCGAAGCTCAATAGGAACAGTGTAGCGGCGCAGACGACGATCGATGGCCCGGCCGGTGTGTCCTTGAACCAGGACAGCGCCAAGCCACCGCACACTGCGACAACCCCCAGAATACTGGCGCCAAGGGCCATTTGCTCCGGGGATTTGGCGTGGCGTTGGGCCGCGGCGGCGGGGATGATCAGCAACGAGGTGATCAGCAGCACCCCGACGATTTTCATCGCCACGGCAATGACGATGGCAATCAGCAGCATCAGGGTCATGCGCAGGCCCGCCACGGGCAAGCCTTCGACCCGCGCCAGCTCCTCGTGCACGGTGACCGCCAGCAAAGGCCGCCACAAGGCAAGCACCAGGGCCATCACCGCTGCACTGCCACCCAGTATCCAGGCAAGGTCGGTGGGGCTGATGGCCAGCAGGTCGCCAAACAGGTAGCTCATCAGGTCGATGCGCACGTCGTGCATGAAGCTCAGTACCACCAGGCCCAGCGACAGCGTGCTGGGCGCGAGGATGCCCAGCAGGGTGTCCGACGCCAACGGCTGGCGCTGCTGCAGGGTGACCAGTAGGATCGCCAGCAGCAGGCAGCCAACGGTTACCGCCAGCGCCGGGCTGACGTCGAGCACGAAGCCCAGCGCCACGCCCAGCAAGGCGGCGTGGGACAAGGTGTCGCCAAAATAAGCCATGCGCCGCCACACCACGAAGGAGCCCAGCGGGCCGGCGACCACCGCCAGGGACAAGCCGGCGAGCAAGGCGTAAAGCAGAAAATCAGCCATGCTTGCAGCCGTCTCCATGTACGTGGGGGGTGTGGGTGTGTTCGTCAGCGTCGGTAACCACTTCGCCATGCAGGTCGTGGGCATGGTCGTGGTGATGGTGGTAAACCGCCAAACTTGGCGCATGGTCGCCGAACAGCTCGACGAACGCCGGGTCGCCACTGACCTGCTCGGGGTGGCCGGAGCAGCACACATGGCGGTTCAGGCACACCACCTGGTCGGTGGTGCTCATCACCAGGTGCAGGTCGTGGGAAACCATCAGTACGCCACAGCCGTGGCGGTCGCGCAGGCGGGTGATAAGGGCATAGAGTTCAGCCTGGCCGGCCACGTCAACGCCCTGTACCGGTTCATCCAGCACCAGCAGCTGGGGTTCACGCAGCAGTGCGCGGGCCAGCAGCACGCGTTGCATTTCGCCGCCCGAAATGGTTTGTACCGGGCTGTCGATCACCTGTTCGGCACCTACTTCGGCCAGCGCCGCCAATGCCCGGCGACGGTCCACGCCGGGCACCAGGCGCAGAAACCGCAGTACCGACAGCGGCAGGGTAGGGTCTACATGCAGCTTTTGCGGCATGTAGCCAATGCGCAGCTTGGGCTTGCGCCACACCAGGCCGCTGTCAGGCTTGAGCAAGCCCAGTACCGTGCGCACCAGCGTGGTCTTGCCCGCGCCGTTGGGGCCGATCAGGGTGACGATTTCGCCGCTGCGCACACTGAGCTGGATATTATCCAGTATGTTCTGGCCGGCGAAGGTAACCGCCACCTGGTCAAGGCGGATCAGCGCATCGCTCATCAGGCGGCCTGGCAGGCCGAGCACAGGCCGACCACTTCCACCGTCTGGCCTTCGACCTTGAAGCCCACGTCGGCGGCGCTCTGGATGATGGCCTGGCTGATGGCAGGTTGCTCCAGCTCCAGGGCCACATGGCATTCGCGGCAGATCAGGAACTGGCCCTGGTGGGCGTGCTCGGGGTGGTTGCAGCCGATGAAGGCGTTCAGCGAAGCGATGCGGTGGACCAAGCCGTTTTCCAGCAGGAAGTCCAGCGCGCGGTAGACCGTGGGCGGTGCGGCGCGGCGGCCGTCCTGGTCGCTGAGCACGGCCAGGATGTCGTAGGCGCCCAGTGGCTTGTGGCTCTGCCACACCAGTTCCAGCACGCGGCGGCGCAGGGCCGTCAGGCGCAGGCCCATGCGAGCGCACAGGGCATCGGCTTCCGACAAGGCGCTGTGTACGCAGTGGGAGTGGTCGTGGGGGCGGTTGGCCAGCGGAGTAGTGGGCATGAGCGACGACGATATCAGTAAGAGACGTTATTATATTACCTGTTCTCACCGAGTCGAGTGGTCATTGTGTCCCGGAAATTTGCTCATTTTGTCGCTTTTTGCCTTGCCGCCGTCGTGATGCCGGCCGCTCAGGCCGAGGTTCGCGTGCTTACCAGCATCAAGCCCCTGCAACTGATTGCCGCAGCCGTGCAGGACGGCGTGGGCAGCCCCGAAGTGCTGCTGCCCCCGGGCGCGTCGCCGCATCATTACGCGTTGCGGCCTTCGGACGTGCGCCGCGTGGCCGACGCCGACCTGTTGTACTGGATCGGCCCGGACATGGAAGGCTTCTTGCCCAAAGTGGTAAAAACCCGCACCAAGCCGACCGTGACCATCCAGGACATGGCCGGCCTCAAGCTGCGCCACTTCACCGCCGACAGTCAGTCCCACGAAGAGGCCGACCCGGATGAGCACGACCACGACCACCGCCCTGGCAGTCTGGATTCGCACTTGTGGCTGTCCAGCTTCAATGCTCGGGTGATTGCCGCGCGCATGGCGGCCGACCTGGCCCAGGCCGACCCGGCCAATGCAGCACGCTACGCCAGCAACCTGAAGGCGTTCGATGGCCGCCTGGATGCGCTGGACGCGCGCCTGAAGACGCGCCTGGCGGGTGTCGCCGGCAAACCGTTCTTCGTTTTCCACGAGGGCTTTGATTACTTCGAGGATGAGTTCGGCGTGAAGCACGCTGGGGTATTCAGCGTCGCCGCCGAAGTGCAGCCGGGTGCCCAGCACGTGGCCGCCATGCGCGCCCGCCTGCAGGAAGCCGGCAAGTCTTGCGTGTTCAGTGAACCCCCTGCCCGCCCACGCCTGGCCGAAACCCTGACGGCAGGCCTGCCCGTGCGCCTGGCCGAACTGGACGGCCTGGGCGGTTTCGCCGACGCCACGCCGCAAGGTTACGAGCAGTTGCTGGAAAAGCTGGGCAGCGACCTGGCGGGCTGCCTGGAACAGCTCTGAGCCAAACCTGGCGCCGCCTGGTCTGCGAGTTATTACAACGCGAACGGCAGCGCCACGCTGACTTTCTGGCGCAATGCCAGGCGCCGTTCGAACTCGGCCGGGTCGTGAATCAGCACGTCCAGGCCGGCGAATGCCTGGGCAGCCACCAGTCGAGACAGCCAGAAGCGTACGCACGCCACACGTAACATCACCGGCCACAGCTCGGCCTCGGCCGCGGTGAAAGGCCGCAGCCCCGCGTAGGCCCCCAGCATCGCCCGCGCCCGCGGTGCATCCAGGGCGCCCGCTTCGTCCGAGCACCAGTCGTTCAGGCTGATGGCCAGGTCGTACAGCATCGGGCCCGAGCAGGCGTTGTAGAAGTCGATCACGCCGGTCAGGTGGGTGCCTTCGAACATGGCGTTGTCGCGGAACAGGTCGGCGTGCAGGTTAGCTCGCGGCAAGGCCAGGATCTGGGCCTTGTGGGCGCTGATCTCGTCCAGGGCGGCGCGCAGCAGCGCGGCGGCTTCGCTGCCGAGCTGGCCGATCTGACGTTCGCCTTCTTCCAGCATCCAGTCCAGGCCACGGTCGGTCTTGCGCTCCAGCACATGGTCGCGAGTAGCCAGGTGAATGTGGCTGATCAACTCGCCCATCTGCACGCAATGCTGGTTGTTGGGTTCCTTGACGTGCTTGCCCGGCAGCCGCGGTTGCAGCAGCGCCGGCTTGCCTGCCAGTTCGCGCAGGGCCACGCCGTCGCTGGCACGCAGGGCGTACGGTACCGGCAGGTTGGCTTCGTGCAGCACGTCCAGCAGTTCGACGAAGTACGGCAGGTCCTGAATGGGACCGCGCTCTACCAGTGTCAGGACAAACTCGCCCTGTTCCAGGCTGATGAAGAAATTGCTGTTCTCGGTTCCCGCGGCAATTCCCTGGAAATCGCGCAGGCGGCCCAGGCCATAGGGTGCGAGAAAGGTTTCAAGCTCAGGCCGCGACAGGGGTGTAAACACTGACATGAAGAGTTGCCCATACTGGCACCTCGCGGAGGAGGTGCCCGGTTGAAGTTAAGGTTGAGTCATTTCCATTCGAAGATCTTCCATGCCGGTATCAGCATGTCCGGCTGATCGGACCGAATGTAGTTGGCATCGGTGCCGTCGGCGCGAACCAGAAAGTACGGCTTGCCGTGCTTCGGGGTGACCTTGATCGCATACAGGAAGCCATTTTGCCGGTATTCCTGAATCGTTTTGTCGCCCTCCTGGCGAATGGTGACATCCGGATCGCCCGTGGGTGCATCGTCCGCGGCCATCACGGCCATCGGACAGGCAACCAGCAGGCTGGCCAGCAACAAGCGTTTTGCGGTGCGCATGATAACCTTGTCCCTTTGTCGTCAATGTTCCGGACATTCTAGCGCCGGACCCGCCGAAAAGGTTGATTCTGCTCATGAGCAAAGCTCCTCTCGTCCTCGTGGACGGTTCCTCCTACCTGTACCGGGCGTTTCATGCGCTGCCGCCGCTGACCACCTCGCGGGGGATGCCGACCGGCGCGGTGAAGGGCGTGTTGAACATGCTCAAAAGCCTGCGCAAACAGTACCCCGACAGCCCCTTCGCGGTTGTTTTCGATGCCAAGGGCGGTACGTTCCGCGACGAGATGTTCGCCGATTACAAGGCCAACCGTCCCAGCATGCCCGACGACCTGCGCGTGCAGGTAGAACCGCTGCACGCCAGCGTACGCGCCCTGGGTTACCCGCTGCTGTGCGTGGACAACGTCGAGGCTGACGATGTCATCGGTACCCTGGCCCGCAGCAGTGCCGCGGCGGACCGCCCGGTGATCATCTCCACCGGTGACAAGGACATGGCCCAGCTGGTCGACGGCCACGTTACCCTGGTGAACACCATGACCGGCAGTGTCATGGACATCGAAGGCGTGAAGGAGAAGTTCGGCGTCGGGCCCGAGCACATCATCGACTACCTGGCGTTGATGGGCGACAAGGTAGACAACATCCCCGGCGTTCCCGGCGTTGGTGAAAAGACCGCCGTCGGCCTGCTGGTGGGTATCGGCGGTGGCCTGAAGGAGTTGTACGAGAACCTCGACAAGGTCCCGGCCTTGCCAATTCGCGGCGCCAAGAACCTGCCCGCCAAGCTCGAAGAGCACAAGGACATGGCGTTCCTGTCGTACCAACTGGCGACCATCAAGGTCGACGTGCCGCTGGAGGTGGAAGTCGAGGCTCTGATGTGCGGTGAGCCTGACCGCGAAGCGCTGGTCGAGCTGTACACCGAACTGGAGTTCAAGAGCTGGATCGATGAAGTGCAGCGCGACGCCAAGCGCGCAGGGCAGGAAGTGGTGCCCGAGGCGGCGCCGGTGGCCGCCGTCGAGACCCGCTACGAAACCATCCTGGACCAGGCGCGGTTCGACCATTGGCTGGAGAAGCTGGCCAAGGCCGAGCTGTTCGCCTTCGACACCGAGACCACTGGCCTGGATGCGCAGAAAGCGCAACTGGTAGGCCTGTCGTTCGCCGTCGAGCCCCATGAAGCGGCCTACCTGCCGCTGACCCATTCGTACATGGGCGCCCCTGCGCAGTTGGATCGTGACACCGTGCTGCTGGCCCTCAAGCCGTTGCTGGAAGACCCGGCCAAGGCCAAGGTCGGCCAGAACGCCAAGTACGACATCAACATCCTGGCCAACTGCGCCATCGGCGGCGACCTCGCCCAGGGCATCACCGTGCGTGGGGTGAAGTTCGACACCATGCTCGAATCCTATGTGCTGGACTCCACGGCCACCCGTCATGACATGGACAGCCTGTCGGCCAAATACCTGGGCCACAGCACCATTACCTTCGAACAGATCGCAGGCAAGGGCGCCAAGCAGCTCACCTTCGACCAGATTCCCCTGGAGCAGGCAGGCCCTTACGCGGCGGAAGACGCTGACGTCACCCTGCGCCTGCACCAGTTGTTCCAGGCCAAACTGGCAGCTGCGCCAAGCCTGATCAGCGTGGTGGATGAGATCGAAATGCCCCTGGTGCCGGTGCTGGCCAAGATCGAGCGCCAGGGCGCACTGGTCGACGCTGACCTGCTGGGCGTGCAGAGCGGCGAGCTGGGCGACAAACTCGCCGAACTGGAGCGCCAGGCGTACGAAATCGCTGGCGAGGAGTTCAACCTTGGCTCGCCCAAGCAACTGGGGGTGATCCTCTACGACAAACTGGGCATGCCGGTTCTCAACAAGACCGCCAAGGGCCAGGCATCCACCGCCGAAGCCGTGCTGGCCGAACTGGCCGAGCAAGATTTCCCGCTGCCCAAGGTGCTGATGCAGTACCGCTCCCTGAGCAAGCTGAAAAGTACCTACACCGACCGTTTGCCGGAGCAGATCAACCCCCGCACGGGCCGCATCCACACCTCCTACCACCAGGCGGTGGCGGCCACCGGGCGCCTGTCGTCCAGCGACCCGAACCTGCAGAACATTCCCATCCGTACTGCCGAGGGCCGGCGTATCCGCCAAGCCTTCGTCGCCCCCAAGGGCTACAAACTGCTGGCCGCGGACTATTCGCAGATCGAGTTGCGCATCATGGCCCACCTGGCCAAGGATGAAGGTTTGCTGCATGCCTTCCAGAACAACCTCGACGTGCACCGCGCCACCGCCGCCGAAGTGTTCGGCGTGGAGCTTGACCAGGTCACCACCGACCAGCGTCGCAGCGCCAAGGCCATCAACTTCGGCCTCATCTACGGCATGAGCGCGTTCGGCCTGGCCAAACAGATCGGCGTGGACAACAAGCAGGCCCGGGAATACATCGACCGCTACTTTGCCCGCTATCCTGGCGTGCTGGCCTATATGGAGCGCACCCGCGCCCAGGCGGCCGAGCAAGGGTATGTCGAAACGCTGTTCGGCCGTCGCCTGTACCTGGCCGACATCAACGCCAAGAACCCGGCCCTGCGCAAGGGCGCCGAACGTACTGCGATCAACGCGCCCATGCAGGGCACGGCGGCCGATATCATCAAGCGCGCCATGGTGGCGGTGGACGGCTGGCTGACCGAGTCGGGCATCGACGCCCGGGTCATCCTGCAGGTACACGACGAACTGGTACTGGAAGTGCGCGAAGACCTGGTCGAACAGGTCAGCCAGCAGATCCGCCCGCACATGAGCAGCGCGGCCGAGCTGGATGTGCCGCTGCTGGTGGAAGTGGGCGTGGGCAACAACTGGGATGAGGCGCACTGACATCTGCCGATGCGCGCTATCTGTGGCGCGGTTTTGCGCCGCGTCACAGGTACGGATTCGGCAGCTTAATGACTAAGCTGCGCCTGGTTAGCAGAATTAGTTTCAAGGGCAGGGGAACTAAACCCGTCAACCACGACTCAGAGTACCTGAATGGCTGGTGAAGCCGTTCGATGCTCCTATGTTGTGTTAAGTGTTGGCAGATATCTGGACCCCGCCCTAGCGGTCCGGACTTGAACCCCGAACTTCCCCCTCCCCATACGAAGTCCGGGGTTTTTTTTGCCTGAAATTCAGCACCGGCCCTTATGCCGTGCCTTGCAGGACCGAATTTCGCCCGGTCCTGCACGATTGCTTCAGGCGTCCGGCTTGTCCGGCAACTCCATCCAGCGTGCCAGTACGGCATAGGCTTCTTCCAGGCCCAGACGCTTGGGCGCCGAGAACAGCTGAATGCTGACCGACTCGCCCCAACCCTTGCGAATGTCCGACTGCACCTTGAGCAGCGTGTTCTTCGCCGCGCCATAGGTGAGCTTGTCGGCCTTGGTCAGCAGGATGTGCATCGGCATATGGCTGGCTACCGACCAGTCCAGCATCAACTGGTCGAAGTCGGTCATTGGGTGGCGAATGTCCATCATCAGGATCAAGCCCTTGAGGCTCTCGCGGCTGCCCAGGTAAGCCTCAAGGTGGCGCTGCCAGTGCTGCTTGAGCGGGATCGGCACCTTGGCGTAGCCATAACCGGGCAAGTCCACCAGGCGGCGGTCTTCGTCCAGCTGGAAGAAGTTCAACAGCTGCGTGCGCCCCGGGGTCTTGGATGTGCGCGCCAGGCTGGCGTGGGTCAGGGTATTCAGGGCGCTGGACTTGCCGGCGTTGGAGCGGCCGGCGAAGGCTACTTCAAAGCCCTCATCGTCGGGGCACTGGTCGACCTTGGCGGCGCTGAGCGAGAAGGTAGCCTGTTGGCACAGACCGAGGATGGGGTTTTTGACTTGCATGTGATTTCCGGTGTGGGGCGACGCCGGGCAAGGGCCCTGGCATGCGGTTCGTTTCCGTTGAGGCAACGTCGGTAGTATATAATGCCGTAGATTCAGTGTGCGTTTTGTGCCGGCCAAGGGACAAGCGCCAGGACGAAATGCCTGCATGGTGCTAGCGTCACTTATATAACTCAGGGTTTCAAGGCTATGCCGCCGCGTGGATTGTGCACGGACAGCAGTGCTGAAGACTACAAAGCCGTCATCCGCCTGGATGAGCGGCCCAAGCCTGCGGCACAGATCTATCACCCTTAGCCGTAGTTGGATTAGCTGATGAGAAGAATAATAGTGAGTCTGCTGTTGACAGTAGGAATCACAGGCATGGCCCAGGCGGCGGGTGACCCGGCTGCGGGGCAGGCCAAGGCAGCGGTCTGTGGGGCCTGCCACGGCCCGGACGGCAACAGCATGGCGCCCATTTTCCCGAAACTGGCGGGCCAGGGCGAGCGCTACCTGAACAAGCAATTGCACGACATCAAGTCCGGTGCACGGCAGGTGCCGGAAATGACCGGCCTGCTGACCAACCTCAGTGACCAGGACCTGGCTGACCTCGCGGCCTACTTCAATAGCCAGCACGGCAGTGTAGGCGCCGCCGACGATAAAGTGGTGGCCAGGGGCGAGGCCCTGTTTCGCGGTGGCAAGCTGGATGCCGGGATGCCAGCCTGCACCGGCTGCCACTCTCCCAACGGCGCCGGCAATGCCATGGCAGGCTTTCCGCACCTGGGCGGCCAGCATGCCCAGTACGTGACCAAGCAGCTCACGGACTTTCGCGAGGGCAACCGCACCAACGACGGCGACACCATGGTCATGCGCAGCATCGCCGCCAAGCTCAGCAACAAGGACATCGAGGCCATCGCCTCCTATGTGCAGGGCTTGCACTGACACCCTTGTCGCGTCTTGAAATGAAACAAATGAAATGGGCGGCGTTGGTCGCCCTTTTTCATGAAGTCTGCCGTTACACTAGCGAACTGAACCCTGTGGTGACGTGTCTCAACGCGCGTCGTCGCAAGGCGATCCCCTTTTGCTCAGGAGTAAAGCATGCGTAATCTGATCCTCGGCGCCGCTCTGGTCGCTGCCACGCTGTTCGGCATCACCGCCCAGGCCGCTGACGCCCCGCTGGAAGCGGGTAAGCAGTACGTCGTACTGGAAAACCCGGTACCGGTTTCCCAGCCTGGCAAGATCGAAGTCGTCGAAATGTTCTGGTATGGCTGCCCTCACTGCTACGCCTTTGAGCCTACCATCAACCCATGGATCGAGAAGTTGCCAGCCGACGTGCACTTCGTGCGTGTGCCTGCCATGTTCGGCGGCCCGTGGGACCTGCATGGTCAGCTGTTCATCACCCTGGACATGATGGGCGTGGAGCACAAGGTTCACTCGGCCGTGTTCGATGCCATCCAGAAGCAGGGCAAGCGTCTGACCGACCCGAAAGACATGGCTGACTTCGTGGCCACCCAGGGCGTAGACAAGGACAAGTTCCTCGAGACCTACAATTCCTTCGCCGTGCAGGGCAAGGTCAAGCAGTACAAGGACCTGGCCCGCGCCTACGGCGTGCAAGGCGTACCGACCATGATCGTCAACGGCAAGTACCGTTTTGACCTCGGCACCGCTGGCGGCGCTGAAGAAACGCTGAAAGTGGCCGATGCACTGATTGCCAAAGAACGCGCAGCTGGCAAGAGTGCTGCCAACTAACCTCAGGTGAGCCCGTGCGCCGCTGGAGAACCGAACGTGTCGTAGGCCTGCGAGCCCCGCAGGTCAACGAGCATCACTTGCAGACCAGCGGCCTTCCCGAGGATGGCCGGCTGCGGCTGCTCAGTTTCAATATCCAGGTAGGCATCAGCACCGGGCGCTACCACCATTACCTGACCCGTAGCTGGCAGCACCTGCTGCCGCACACGGGGCGGGCTGGTAACCTGCAGAAAATCGGCAAGCTGTTGGCCGACTTCGACCTGGTGGCCCTACAGGAAGTGGACGGCGGCAGCCTGCGCTCCGGCTACGTCAACCAGGTGGAACACCTGGCCCAGCTGGGCAGCTTCCCCTACTGGTACCAGCAACTCAACCGCAACCTTGGCCGCCTGGCCCAGCACAGCAATGGCATCCTCAGCCGTCTGCGCCCCTGGAGCCTGGAAGACCACCCCTTGCCCGGGCCTGCCGGCCGCGGCGCCATCCTCGCGCGTTTTGGCGAGGGGCCCGACGCGCTGGTGGTGGTGATGATGCACCTGGCACTGGGCACCCGCACCCGTGCTCGGCAACTGGCCTATATTCGCGAGCTGATCGGCGGTTACCGCCATCAGATCCTCATGGGTGACATGAACACCCATGCCAATGACCTGCTGTTGAATTCGCCGCTGCGCGACCTGGGCCTGCTGGCGCCCCAGGCCGAAGCGACGTTTCCCAGCTGGCGGCCGCAGCGCTGCCTTGATCACATTCTGCTCAGCCCGGGCCTGACCCTTGAACGCGTTCAGGTACTGGACCTGCCCATTTCCGACCACTTGCCCGTGGCGGTAGAGATCCGCTTGCCCGATTCCCTTGTGGCCGACTCCTTGCCGGCCCTCAGCCCCTCACCTCGCAGACCCCAGGCATGACCGACGACGCCCAGCGCTGGAAAGAAAAGTACCTCAAGAGTATTGAACAGCAGGAAAAACTGGAGCGCCGCTGGAACGCGCGGCTGGATTTGCTGCGTCGCGGGTTGGTGCGCAGCACCCTGGCGGCCGAGGGCACGGACAAGGCAGTGGATGCCTGCATGAAGGAGATGCGCGAAGTGGTGCGCACCGACGACATGGACGCCGGCCTTGCCGCCTTGATCCCGCGCCTGGAAAAAGCCGTGCTCGACTCCGAGCAGCGGCGCGAGACGCGTGTGGCCCAGATAAGCACGGCACTGACGGCATTGGTGGACCAATTGCAGAAGTTGCCGCTGGCCCGTGAAGTCAGCAAGCCGCTGAAGAAATACGCCAAGCAGTTGGAGGACCGCGCCAGCCAGGCGCGCGAGATTCCGTTGCTGCTCAGTGAACTCAGTGGCCTGCAGGAACAGGCCCTGGCTGGCCTGGAGCCGCATGCCGAAGCGCAGCGCCCCGGCTTGTTGCAACGCCTGTTCGGTGGCCGTGAAGCCGACGCCGAACCCGCGGAAACGGACCAATCCGTGCAGCCGTCACCCGCTGCGCCGGTAGAAGTGGCCCCCGCGTTGGCTGTCGACCAGCCGCCGGCCCCCGCAGAGCCGGAAGTGGCCCAGGCTGATGCTGCCGCGGTCGAGGTAATTGCGCCGACCCCTTCTGAGCGAACAGCCGAACCCGAACTGCACACACCGCCGGTGGCGGCTACCCTGCAAGCCCCTGAGGGGGGGCAGGTTCAAGCTTTTCTGCCGCCGGTCCTGCTGGCCGAGCCGGTCCATGCGCCCATCGCCGCCCCGGTGGTATTCATCGACAGCCTGCCCTTGCCTACGGTCATGGCTGAAGCCATCGCCGCCATCGACCCCGAAGAGCCAGGGGAAGAGCTGCTTTACGCTCTGCCACCCTCCCCCGAGCCGTCGTACAGTTCGGTGGCAGCGCATATCGAAGACACGCTGCTTGGCCTGCTCAACGACCTGACATTGCCCGAGCGTCACCGCCCCCAGGCCGAGGCCATGCGCGACCGGCTCGAACACGGGCTGAACTGGTACGAGTTGCTGCCGATCCTCGACGATCTGGCCACGCTGATGCTGGCGATCAACGACAGCGGCCAGCATGACTTCGAGCTGTACCTCAAACAGCTCAATGAGCGCCTGGACACTTTCCAGAGCCATCTGCAGGCCGCCAGCGAAGGCCACGCCGACAGCGCCTCGGCAGCGCGTGCACTGGACAGCCAGTTGCGCGAACAGGTGGGTGGCCTGCAGAGCAGCGTGCAGGGCGCCACGGACGTGGCCAGCCTCAAGCAGGTCCTGGAACAGCGCCTGGAAGGGCTGATCGGCACCATTGACTCACATCAGCAGCAACGCGACCAGCGCGAACAGGAGATCGCCACGCGCTTGCAGAGCCTGGCCGAGCGGGTGGCGAGCATGGAGGGTGAAGCGCTGGAGTATCGCGAGCACCTTGAAGAACAGCGGCAGAAAGCCCTGATCGACCCCCTGACCGGGCTGGCCAACCGCGCCGCCTGGTCAGAGCGCCTGGAACAGGCCGTGGTGCAGCGCGAAGCCGACGGCAGCGAGTTGCTGCTGGCGATGCTGGACCTGGACCATTTCAAGTCGATCAACGACAGCTATGGTCACCTGGCAGGCGACAAGGTGCTGAAGATCATCGCCAACGAACTGCGCAAGCGCCTGCGGCCCACGGATTTCCTGGCGCGTTTTGGTGGCGAGGAGTTTGTACTGCTTATCCCTGCCACGCCGCTGGCCGACGCCGTGCGCCTGGTGGAAACCCTGCGCGCGGCGGTCGAAGCCTGTCCGTTCCACTTCAAGGGCCAGCGCGTGACCATCACCCTATCCATCGGCCTGGCGGCGTTCCGCGGTAGTGAGCGCAGCGAGCTGGTGCTCAAGCGCGCCGACGATGCGCTGTATCGCGCCAAGGACGCAGGCCGTAACCGCGTCATCAGCGCGTGAAGGGGCAGGCCGGGGCGCGGCAGGGTGGTCCGCCCCGGACACCGTTCAGGGAACGCAGCGGTGTGTGTTATACTATTGCATTACTGCCCACCAAGTTGCCTTCCAACCTATGAAATTCCTCGGCTGTGCCCTGCTGTTGCTCGCGTTGGCGGGCTGCTCCACTGGTCTGAGCATCGATCGCAGTCATCCTTCGGTCAACCATGACAGCCGAATTCAGTTCGTGGTGCTGCATTACACGTCCGCCTCGGACGAACGCTCGCTGGCGCTGCTGACTCACGGTCAGGTCAGTGCGCATTACCTGGTAGGCCTGAATCCACCGAAGGTCTACCAGTTGGTCGATGAAAATCAGCGGGCCTGGCACGCTGGAGAGAGTGAGTGGGACGGCCGCACCTGGCTCAATTCCAGCTCCATCGGCATCGAAATCGTCAACCCGGGGTTCACCGACTCTCCCAATGGCCGCTTGTGGTACCCGTACAGCGAAGAGCAGATCAAGGCCGTCGAGGCGTTGCTCAAGGACATCGTCAAGCGCTACAACATCGAGCCGCGCCATATCATTGGCCACAGTGACATCGCCCCCCTGCGCAAACAGGACCCGGGCCCGCTGTTCCCCTGGAAGCGTTTGGCAGACGATGGTTTGGGTATCTGGCCCGACGCGGCGGCCGTGGCCCGCAACAAGCCGCGCTTCGAGGTCAACCCGCCCAGCATGGCCTGGTACCAGCAGGAACTGGCGCGGCTGGGCTACGCCATCGAGCAGACCGGCGAGCTGGATGTCACCACCCGCCACGTGATCGCCGCCTTCCAGATGCACTTCCGCCCGGCGCGTTTCGATGGCCAGCCCGATGCCGAAACCGCCGCCATTCTGCAAGCGCTCAATAGCCAGCGTTAACGGGGCCCTGCCCAACGGGCAGGCTAAATCCGCGCCAGTTGCTATACCTCTTGGTAAGCAACTGGATTTCTGCCCATGTCCCCCGCCTTCGTGCGTTTTCGCAGCGT
This sequence comes from Pseudomonas eucalypticola, assembly GCF_013374995.1. Taxonomy (NCBI): domain Bacteria; kingdom Pseudomonadati; phylum Pseudomonadota; class Gammaproteobacteria; order Pseudomonadales; family Pseudomonadaceae; genus Pseudomonas; species Pseudomonas eucalypticola. The sequence continues at coordinate 87,596 of NZ_CP056030.1, forward strand.
TTTGTATCGCCCTTGGCTATTGGCGACAATAGCCGCCTTGGCGTGCGCGGCATTGCTGCTCAGCGCCAGCCTGGGGCTGATCATGCACCAGGTCCAGCAAACCGAAATCGAACAGATGAACGCCCGCGGCGAGCGCTTTCTTGAACGGCTGGAGCAGATATTCGGCCAGTTGCGCGAAAGCGTCGATGAGCTCGACGAGCAAACCGTGCGCGGCTGCGGCCCGCAGATGCTTGCCGTGCTGCAGCAGGTGGGGTTCGATAACCGCTTCGTCTACGACGCCGCCTACAGCGACGGTATAGAACACTGTTCCAGCCGCCCCAGCGAGCAGAATGCCGATGCGCTCCGGGCCCCCGACATCAAGGGGCCTACTTATAGCTACTGGCTGAACACCAGCACCCAGCCCGATGACAACCTGGCGGCGCTGCGCCTGGCGCGCGGTTCATTCACGGTTTCAACGTCCCGCGGCCACCTGACCGACGTTGTCGACCTGGCGCCCGGCGGCAGCCTGCTGGTGGTGCTGGACAAAGGCACGCGGGCCATCCCCGTGCTGGGCCCGGTTCAAGCCTGGCCGCCCAGCGCCGACTGGCCCCCACCCGCGCAGCAGCCTTTGGTGGTCACTCATGACTCGTTGATCTACCGCATGTTCACCAAGTCCCCGGATTACCAACTGGTGCTGATCTCACCACGTACCAGCGTGTTACCGAAGATGAACCAGGCGTTGTGGGCGCTGTTCCCGGCCAGCCTGCTGCTGTCATGGTGCGTGGGCTGGATCGTGCTCCAGCAGATACGCGAGCGCCGTTCCATGAGCGCCGAACTGCAAGGCGCGCTGCGCCGCGGCGAATTGAAAGTGCTGTACCAACCCATTTTCGACCTGAACAGCCGACGATGCGTGGGCGCAGAGGCACTGGTGCGCTGGCGGCGCCCCGATGGCACCCTTACCAGCCCCGATCTGTTTATCCCCATGGCGGAAAACACTGGCCAGATTCGCGAGATCACCGACTTTGTCCTGCAGCAGTTGCTGGAGCAACTGGGCCAGCTGCTTCGCGCCAACCCCCATCTGTATATCTCGGTGAACCTGGCCGCCTGCGACGTCATGGTGCCGCGCATCGGCCGCGTGGTCGCGCGGTTGCTGGACCAGTACCGGGTGGCCGCGCACCAGATCGCCTTCGAGGTGACCGAGCGCGGACTGATCGATGTCGTGGTGGCCCGCGACAACCTGCAGGCCTTGCGTGACGTGGGCCACCAGGTGCTGATCGACGATTTTGGCACCGGCTATTGCAGCCTGGCCTATTTGCAGACCTTGCCTGTGGATTGCCTGAAGATCGATAAAGCGTTCATCGATGCGTTGGGCCATGATGCCGCCAGCAGTGGCGTGGCCCCCCATATCATCCGCATGGCTCACGCTCTGCAACTGCGGGTGATTGCCGAGGGCATCGAGTTCGAGGCCCAGGCCTTGCTGCTCAGCAGCGAAGGGGTGAACTACGGTCAGGGCTGGCTGTTCGCCCACCCGCTCAATGCTCGGCAGTTCAGTGAACTGGTGACCCGCGGCCGGCGGATGATTGGCCGGCGAATGGATGACGAGGCCTGAGCAAGCACCAAGGCGCCCCAAAAGGACAGCGATAGCCCTATCGGGGCAAGTTCACGTCAAAGCGGCAGGGTCATGTAGAACTGGGTACCCTGCCCCGGTCGCGAATACACCCCCATGCGCCCGCCGTGCAGTTGCACGATTTCCTTGCACAAGGCCAGCCCCAGCCCGGCGCCGCCTTTCTTGCGGCCAACCTGCACGAACGGCTCGAAGATCCGCCCCTGCTGGCCGTAGGCAATGCCTTCACCGTTATCTTCAACGCTGATGATGACCCGCTCGGCGTGGCGCCGGGCCTGCAAGCGAATGCGACCGTTGTGCGGCGTGTGGCGCAGTGCGTTGTCCAGCAGGTTGTCGAGCACGCGGTCCAGCTGTGCCTGGTCGGCGTGCAGGCGCGGCAAGGCGTCCTGTTGTTCGATGACCACCTGGATATCATTCTCGTGCGCCTGGTCATCGAAGCGTTGCCGCGCCCGTTGCAGTAAATCGTCGATGGCACAGGGGGCCAGGGTGAGTTTTTGCAGGCCATTCTGGTAGCGGGAAAAATTCAGCAGATCGTTGATCAACTGCATCAACCGCTGCATTTCTTCCTTGACCGTGTCGAACAGGTCGGCTTCGCGCGAGTCCGGGGCGAAATGCACGCGCTCCTGCAACAGCCCGAAGGCCATGTGCATGCCGGTGACCGGGGTGCGCAACTCATGGGAAGCGCGCAGCACGAACTCGCTGCGCACGCGTTCGAAGGCCCGCTGCTCGGTGACGTCATGCAGCACCATCACCGCCCCGAGGATATGGCCCTCCGTATGGGTTACCGGTGTCAGGCTGTATGCCAGCAGCCGGGTTTCACCGTCCAGGTCGAAGCTCAGGTCTTCCAGCGCCCGCTCCAGGCTGCCGCCACGCAGGATCAGCGCCAGCTGCTCGTCCAGCTCGGGGCGTTGCAACGCCTCGCCCAGGCCCATGCCCACCCGATCGTCCTCCCAGCCCAGCTGACGCTGGGCCACGGGGTTGAGGTGCTCCAGGCGGCCCTGGCGGTCGATCATCAACAGCCCGTCATCAATGCTGTCGAGCACCGCCTGTAAACGCTGCTGGCCGGCCAGCAGTTCGTCCACGTTGGTTTCCTGGTGCTTGCGCAATACTTCGGCCATGGTGCCGAACCGTTGCGTCAGCTGCGTCAGTTCCGCAGCGCTGGACTGGGGCAGTTCCACCTCGAAATTGCCTTGGCTGATATTGTCGGCCGCGGTCGCCAGTGCTTCGATGGGTTCGCCGAAGCGCCGGGCAATACTGTGGGCGGTGAAAAAGCCGATCAGCAGTACCGCCAGCCCTACCAGGCCCAGCAACGCGGACACCAGCACGGCACGCTGGTGGGTGGTTTCCTGGGCGGCGTTGATATTGTCCAGCGCCTTCTTGTGCGCGTCGATCAGGCCGTTGCGCAGCACGTTGAACGCATCGCTCAGCGGCGGGTTGTCACTGATGTTGCCCGGTGCCGAGTTGGCCCGGTACACCGACAGGAATTTCTGGTAGTCCATGGCCGTCTGGGCAAAGCCAGGCGGGTCATCGTGGCCCTGCTCATGGGCAAGGCCCTGGCTGATCAGGTCCTGGAATTCCTGCTGGGCTTCATCCAGTGCCGCCTTGTCGGGCCGGTCGTTGAGCAGCATCACCAGCTGGTCGCCCAGGTTCTGGCGCAATTTCAGGCCCAGGTCCAGGGAGACGAAGTTGTGATGAATGGTCCCTTCCTGCGTCTTGACCAGTTGCATGACACTGACCAAGCCCAGCGCCAACCCTAGCAGCGCCACGGTGATCAGCGCCGAGAAGCTGAGAAACAGCCGGGTTCGCAACTTCATCGGCAACCTCACAGGTTGTACTGTTTGCGTTTGCGGTAGAGCGTGGAGGCGTCGATGCCCAAGGTCTTGGCCGCCTGGTCCAGCGTATCGCTGGTAGCCAGCACGGCGCCGATGTGGGCTTTTTCCAGCTCATCCAGGCTCAGGGCCGCGCCAATGCGCGGCGCATTGTTGGTCGGCTGCTCAGCCATGCCCAGGTGGCTGACCTCCACACGTTCCTGGGCACAGATGATGCTGGCGCGCTCCACTACGTTGCGCAGTTCGCGAATGTTGCCAGGCCAGCGGTAATTCAGCAGCGCGGCGCGGGCTTCCTCACTGAAGGCCCTGGCGGGGCGCGCGTATTCCTTGACGAAGCGCGCCAGGAAGCGGTCGGCCAGGATCAGGATGTCCTCGCTGCGCTCGCGCAGGGGCGGCAGGTGCAAGGTGATGACGTTCAGGCGGTACAGCAGGTCTTCGCGGAAACGACCCTCGCGCACCATGTCCTCCAGGTTGAGGTTGGTGGCCGCCAGAATGCGCACGTCTGCCCGGCGGGTAACCGGGTCGCCGACCCGCTCGTATTCCTTGTCCTGAATGAAACGCAGCAGTTTGGGTTGCAGTGTCAGGGGGAAGTCGCCGATCTCGTCGAGGAACAGCGTACCGCCGTCCGCCTGGTTGACCCGCCCCAGGGTGCTCTCGCTGGCGCCGGTGAACGCGCCCCGGCTGTGGCCGAACAGCTCGCTCTCCATCAGCTCGGCCGTCAGCGAGGGGCAGTTGATCGTCACGCAGGCTTTCTTGGAGCGCTTGCTCCAGCCATGGATGGCACGGGCCAGCTCGCCTTTACCGGTGCCCGATTCGCCCAGGATAAGAATGTTGGCGTCCGTGCTCGCTACCTGCCGTGCTGTTTCCAGCACCACCATCATCGCCGGGCTATGAGAGTCCAGGCCGTCCTTGGGTTTGCGCACTTCGCCTTCCAGCGCTTCCAGGCGCGCGGACAGCTGGCGTACTTCCAATTGTTTGGCAGTGGCCAGGCGCAACTGGTCGGGACTGCAAGGTTTGACCAGGTAATCGGCGGCGCCCGCCTGAATCGCGTCCACGGCCGTGTCCACCGCCGAGTGCGCAGTGACGATGACCACCCGCATCCAGGGCGCCTGGATGCGCATCTGCGCCAATACGTCGAGGCCGTTGTCCTCGCCCAGGCGCAGGTCCAGGAAACACAGGTCGAACACCTGGCGCTGCAACAGTGCATCGGCCTGAGCCGCGCTGTTGGCGGTGGCGACGCTATAGCCTTCGTCTTCCAGGCAATATCGGAAGGTGCGAAGGATGGCGGACTCGTCGTCCACCAACAGGATTCGGCCTTGATGCCCCGTGCCAGCTTCCATTTTTCCTACGCTCCTTAAAGAATGATCTTGGTTAGTCTCAGAATAATCGGGCAAGTTGCATGGTCAATTCTGATTGATTCGGCGACCTGCATGGTAACTATCTGTTGCTAACGGCGCTAACCCGCTGTTTTTGCCTGCGAAAACAGCTTTCCACCGCCTGGCACGGTGGTTGCGACAGTCCCTGGAATGTCTGTTTCACGGGAGTCTCTTTATGTTTGCCCTCAAACGCCTCGCCCTCGCCTGTTCCCTGAGCGCGCTGCTCGCCCCTGCACTGGCCCAGGCTGCGACCCTGGACACCGCGCAAGTCAGCAGCCAACTGCAGGCGGCTCGTCAGGAAGGTTCGATCTGGACTGCCTTCGCCCTCAATCGTCATTTGAGCCCGTTCAAGATCGACGTTGCGGTCGCGCAAGGGGTTGCGACCCTCAAGGGCCGGGTGGAAAACGACGTGGATCGCGACCTGGCCGAACAGATCGCGCTGCAGACGTCAGGTATTACCAAGGTCGACAACCAGCTCACCGTTGACCCGGCCCTGGCCAACCAGCCCCCGGTGCATAAGAAGATTGCGCAACGCTTCGACGACGCCACGCTGACGGCCACTATCAAGTCCAAGCTGCTATGGAACAGCGCCACCCAGGCGCTGGACACCGAAGTCGACACCCAGGGCGGGGTGGTGACCCTCAAAGGCCATGCCCAGACCGCGGACGCCAAGCAGCTGGCCGGTGACCTGGCGCGCAATACGTCAGGGGTCACCGAGGTGAACAACCTCATCAGCCTGGGTGCCGCCGACACCGAGACCACCCGGGCCGAAGCGCAGGCCAAGACCACCGAGGACAGCCTCAGCGACGCCTGGGTCACTAGCAAGGTCAAGGCCAGCCTTCTATATAGCCGCAACCTGGATGGCATCAATATCAAGGTGGATACCAAGGGCGGCATGGTCACCCTTACAGGCGTCGTAGCCAGCACCCAGGAAAAGACCGAGGCCGTGGACATCGCCCGCAACATTCGCGGTGTGCGTGGTGTGGATGCGGATCTGCTCAAGGTCGCGGGGAAAACCAGCGCCTGATGCCCGTCGTGCAAAACGCCCGAGCAACCAGTACCCATCGTGCAGGTTGCTCGCCAAACACCGTCGCGCTAATCGCTCAAACCCCTGATTTTGTTACCTTTTCTTGTAGGAAATTTCTGGCACGAGGTCTGCAATAGTCTTGTCAGGCAGAGTCGATCACCCGCACAAGAGGAGTTACCAGATGAGAAGCCAATGTCTGACCCATTTGCCAATCTCTTCCAAGCAGATCCAACAGGGTCTGTCGGTCACTCTTGCGCTGATGATCACTCTGCTTGCCGGCCAGGCTTTCGAGCACTGGCACCAAGGCCGCCTGGCAGCCCAGGCGCAAGCGCGCCCTGCCGTCAGCTACCAGCATTTCAATGCCGTCAGCTCCATCGGCAAGCCTATGGTCCAAGGCCAGGCCCAGTTGCAGCGGGCCGAGAGCAGTGACCAGGGCGTTCGCCAGCAGAGCTGGGTGTTCTAGATCACGCCTCGCCTCGCGCGGGAACTGCAGTACGCAGCACCTCATTTCAAAACGGTAAGGAGAGTCACCATGTTGAGTTGGGCAGTCACATTCCTGATTATCGCCATCATCGCCGCTGTGCTGGGCTTCGGTGGTATCGCTGGCGCTGCTACCGGGATCGCCAAGATCCTGTTCATCGTCTTCCTGGTGCTGTTCGTGGCCTCGTTCTTCTTTGGCCGTCGCGGTCGGGGCTGACCATGAACAGTGTGACCTTCAAGGCTGTCGCCGTGGCCCTGCTCTTGGGTTGCGGCGCCACGGCGATGGCGGCCAATGACGGCCAGGTGCGGGTCAACGGGCTGCTCAGCAGTGACCCGCAATATCGCGAGACATGGCAGGGCGTGGTCAAGAAAGAGGAGCGCGTACCCGACTGGGTGCTGAACCTCACTGGCGAGTCCGAGCAACAGATGTCGGCTGTAGAAGAAGATGGAGACAAGTACCTTGTGGGCCCGCTGTGCGAAAGCCAGCAGGTCTGCTTGAACCATCGGCTGATTGTTGCCTTCAGCTGGAACAAGAAGCACGCGTACGGCATGTTGGTGGATGTGCCCGAAGGCCTGCCCTCGGACAAGTCGCCAACCCGCCATGCGACCTATCGGTGGCTGGGTAAGCCTGACTCAGGCATGCAGGGGCTGTTGATGGAAGAGTTGAAGAAAGACCCGAAATGGTACTAATGCTGTCTTTTTACAGAAGCTGAACCTTTTCAATGATTTAGCTTCTATAACCTGCGCCCGCCCGAGGAGGGCCGACGCATGACCAAGGGGCCGGGCCGTTTTGATCGCTGTTTGATCGGAGTGGCCTAGGGGTACAGGGAGTACCTCCGACGAGGGCCGGGTCAGGAGAAAGCTGCGACGGAAGTCCCTGCGCCAGCAATGGCCGGACTTCCGGAGGGCTTGAACCTGGGCTGACAATGCCGGGCATTGAAGAAAGAACCGCCAGTGACTGATTCGGCGGTTTTTTTGCATCTGGTCGGCCATGGCGCCGGTGAGCCCTGGACTATTTGTCGCAGCGACGCTGACCGTACATCGCGATTTTTCTCCCTGCGGCCATACCACTTTCCTTCGAAACCCGCGTTCGGATTGTCGAACAATTCGTTCGAAGGCACCCTGATTCCGGGGGCAAAGCGGTTGTGCCTTACCGTTGCGGGTGCTTTCGAGAATCCGAACGAGTGCGGCGCAACCCGTTGTGACGCCCGTTTGTGACAAAAAACCTCATGCCGATTCGGCATGGGGTAGGCGTTTACGGCATTAGACGTCAGCGGCCCGCATGGGAATAGTTGCGCCTTTTTTCGCTGGCAAGCGCCTTCGTGGCGGTTGCCCGAAACCTTCTACGGGGGGCATCCGCACACCTGCCTGATGAGCTTGCAAAGGCTCAAGCCTGCGGGTTCTGGCGGAGCTGACGCAGATGTCCCGGATTCACTTGAAGCAAGGGTAATAATATGAAGAAGGCAAAACTCAGCCTCGCCTGGCAGATCCTCATCGGTCTGGTCCTAGGCATTGCACTCGGTGCGCTGCTCAACCATTTCAGTGCCGAAAAAGCCTGGTGGATCAGTAACGTCCTGCAACCGGCTGGTGACATCTTCATTCGCCTGATCAAGATGATCGTCATCCCGATCGTGATTTCTTCACTGGTCGTGGGTATCGCCGGGGTCGGCGACGCGAAGAAGCTGGGGCGCATTGGCCTCAAGACCATCCTGTACTTCGAAGTAGTGACCACCATCGCTATCGTTGTCGGGCTGCTGCTGGCTAACGTATTCCACCCCGGCGTGGGTATCGACATGAGCACCCTGGGGACCGTGGACATCTCGCAGTACGAGAAGACCACGTCCGAGGTACAGCATGACCACGCCTTCATCGCGACCATTCTCAACCTGATCCCGTCGAACATCTTCGCCGCCATCGCTCGTGGCGACATGCTGCCGATCATCTTCTTCTCGGTGTTCTTCGGCCTGGGTCTGTCGAGCCTGCCAGGCGAGACCCGCGAGCCGTTGGTGAAGGTTTTCCAGGGTGTGTCGGAGACCATGTTCAAGGTCACCCACATGATCATGAACTACGCCCCGATTGGTGTATTCGCCCTGATCGCCGTGACCGTGGCCAACTTCGGCTTCGCCTCGCTGCTGCCGCTGGCCAAGCTGGTGATTCTGGTCTACGTCGCCATCCTGTTCTTCGCCATCGGCGTGCTGGGCCTGGTCGCCCGCCTGTTCGGCTTCTCGGTGTTCAAGCTGTTCCGCATCTTCAAGGATGAACTGGTACTGGCCTACTCCACCGCCAGCTCCGAGACCGTGCTGCCGCGCGTGATCGAGAAGATGGAAGCCTATGGTGCGCCGAAGGCCATCAGCAGTTTCGTGGTGCCGACCGGTTATTCGTTCAACCTTGACGGTTCGACGCTGTACCAGAGCATCGCCGCCATCTTCATCGCCCAGCTGTACGGCATTGACCTGTCGATCAGCCAGCAGGTGATGCTGGTGCTGACCCTGATGGTTACCTCCAAAGGTATCGCCGGCGTACCGGGTGTGTCCTTCGTCGTCCTGCTGGCTACCCTGGGCAGCGTGGGTATTCCCCTGGAAGGCCTGGCTTTCATCGCCGGTGTCGACCGCATCATGGACATGGCCCGTACGGCCCTGAACGTGATCGGCAACGCCCTGGCCGTGCTAGTCATCTCCCGTTGGGAAGGCATGTACGACGACGCCAAGGGCCAGCGCTACTGGAATTCGCTGCCGCACTGGCGCAGCAAGGAAGCCGCGGTAGGCAAGGCTGTTTCCGAGTAACCCGGACAGCCATAGACTGCGCGCTCCCACAAACCCCGACAAACGTCGGGGTTTGTCGTTTTCGGGCCCTGGCCGCTATCATTCGCGGCAACTTCTGGGGGTAATACTGATGCTCAACGGCCTATGGCTCGGCTTTTTCGTGGTGGCGGCGGTGTCTGCCATGGCCCAATGGCTGGTGGGTGGCAACAGCGGTATCTTCGCCGCCATGGTGGAAAGCATCTTCGCCATGGCCAAGCTTTCGGTCGAGGTCATGGTCCTGCTGTTCGGCACCCTGACCCTGTGGCTGGGCTTTCTGCGTATCGCCGAGAAGGCCGGTATCGTCGACTGGCTGGCCAAGGTACTGGGGCCGCTGTTCGCCCGCCTGATGCCCGAGGTGCCCCGCGGCCATCCGGCGCTGGGCCTGATTACCCTCAACTTCGCCGCCAACGCCCTGGGCCTGGACAACGCCGCCACGCCCATCGGCCTGAAAGCCATGCGCTCGCTGCAGGAACTCAACCCAAGCACCACCACCGCCAGCAACGCGCAAATCCTGTTCCTGGTATTGAACGCCTCGTCCCTGACCCTGCTGCCAGTGACCATCTTCATGTACCGCGCCCAGCAGGGCGCCATGGACCCTACCCTGGTGTTCCTGCCTATCCTGCTGGCCACCAGTGCGTCCACCCTGGTAGGTCTGCTGTCGGTGGCGGTGATGCAACGCTTGCGCCTGTGGGATCCGGTGGTGCTGGCTTACCTGGTGCCTGGCGCGCTGCTGCTGGGGGCATTCATGGCGTTACTGGCGGGCATGTCGGCGGCGGCCCTGGCCAGCCTGTCTTCGGTGCTAGGCAACCTGACGTTGTTCGGCCTGATCATGCTGTTCCTGGTGATCGGCGCGCTGCGCAAGGTCAAGGTGTACGAGACCTTCGTGGAGGGCGCCAAGGAAGGGTTCGACGTGGCGAAAAACCTGTTGCCCTACCTGGTGGCCATGTTGTGTGCCATTGGCGTGCTGCGTGCCTCGGGCGCACTGGAACTGGGCCTGGATGGTATCCGCCATGTGGTGCAGTGGCTGGGCCTGGACACCCGCTTCGTCGACGCCCTGCCCACCGCCATGGTCAAGCCATTCTCCGGCAGCGCCGCCCGCGCGATGCTGATCGAGACCATGCAGAGCAAAGGCGTGGACAGTTTCCCGGCGCTGGTGGCCGCGACCATTCAGGGCAGTACCGAAACCACCTTCTACGTGCTGGCCGTGTATTTCGGCGCCGTGGGCATCCAGCGCGCCCGCCACGCGGTGGGCTGCGCGCTGCTGGCGGAATTCTCGGGGGTGGTGGCGGCCATCGCCGTGTGCTACTGGTTCTTCGGCGCCACAGCGGCCTGAGCCAGGACCCACTCGATTACCTGGCCGGTGAGCCGGTCATTGGCCTGGCCGAAAGCGCTCACCACGCTGGGCACGGCGGTGCCCGCCACGGGCTGGGTAACCTCGAAGCGGTGGCTGGCAACAATGCGCTGGCTGCGGCCGTTTACCAGGCGCGCATCCAGGCGTACCCGCACGATCACGCCGTTGCTCGCATACTCGCTCTGGAATGCCTGCAGATCACCGCCTAATTCATAGTCGCCCTGGACTGTGCTGTCGTCGTTGCTCAGGCCACGCAGGCGGCCGTCCCGGCTGAAGCCGTCGAGCAGACGGTTGCGCAGCAACACCGGCGCCGGGTCGCTCCAGCGCGCACCCTTGTAGCTGCTGACCAGGTCGCCCTGGGGCAGCACAGCGATGCGCGGGCTGTTGAGGGCGTCACTGGCCTGGGGTTTGCCAATGCGCAGCGTCCAGGGCAGCCTGGGGCCGTCATGGGCAACCACAGGCTGGTCAGCCACCGGCAGGCGGTAGACGTTGGCCGGTTCCGCCTTGGGCAATATCGAGCAAGCCGGCAGCACAGCGCAGGCCAGCACCAGCAACGCACGGTGCACGGAAGTGATCATGGCTCGAACTCCTTGTCACGGTCACGGCCCAGCAAGTAGCCGCTGGGGTTGGCCTGCAGCCGCTGGCTGATGGCTTTGAGGGCGGTGAGCGTATCGCGCAGCTCACGGATGGCCGGTGCCAGCTGGTTCAAGCCCTGCAGGCCGCCATTGACCGCATCGTGGTTGTTGGCCAACAAGGTATCCAGGGCGGCGGCACTGTGCTGCAACGACTCCATGGCCTGCCTGGCGCTGTTGAGCGTCTGGCGGCCTTGCTGGTCAAGCAGGCCGTTGGCGGTCTTGAGGGTACCCGAGGCCTGCTGGCTGGCCTGGGCGATCTGACTGATCGCCAGGCGGATCGTGTCGCGTTGCTCGGCGACGGTACCGGTCACCTGTTCCACATGTGCCAGGGTTGCGCTGAAACGGTCGACGTTTTCGCTGGAGATCAACCGGTTGGCGTTCGACAGCAGCTGATTGACGCTGGCCATCAGGTCGTTGCTGTTGGTAAGCAGCCGTGCGATGGGCGACGGCGAGGCGATAATCATGGGCAGCGCGCCCTTCTCGCCCTTCAACGCCGGGCTTTGCGGGGTACCGCCGCTGAGCTGGATGATGGAGGTGCCTGTGATGCCGTTGAGCGCCAGTTTTGCCTGGGTGTCCTGCTTGATGGGCACGTCACTGGTCAGGCGGATGCGTGCCAGTACCCGGCGCGGGTCTTGCGGGTCCAGGCGCAGCAACACCACGTCACCCACCTTGATGCCGCTGTACTGCACCGAGCTGCCCCTGGACAGGCCAGTCACTGCTTCGTTGAATACCACCTCGTAGTCATCGAAGGCGCTGTCGACGCTGGACTTGGCCAACCACAGGCCAAACAGCAGGCCGCCCAGCACGATCAACACCGTGAACAGGCCGATCAGCACATGGTGCGCTCGGGTTTCCATCTCAGACCTCGTTCTGTACTGAAGCAGCCCGCCGCGCCGCCCGGCCACGGGGGCCGTGGAAGTATTCGTGTACCCAAGGGTCGCGGGTAGCGGCCACCTGGGCGATGGGTGCGGCTACCAGCACGCGTTTTTGCGACAACACGGCGACGCGGTCGGTGATGGTGTAGAGGGTGTCCAGGTCGTGGGTCACCAGGAACACGCTCAAACCCAGGGCGTCACGCAGGGTCAATATCAACTGATCGAAAGCGGCCGCGCCGATGGGGTCCAGCCCGGCGGTGGGCTCGTCGAGAAACAGGATGTCCGGGTCCAGCGCCAGGGCGCGCGCCAGTGCCGCGCGCTTGATCATGCCGCCGGAGAGGGACGCCGGGTATTTGTTGGCCGCTGACAGCGGCAGGCCAGCCAGGGCCAGCTTGACGCAGGCCAGGTGTTCGGCGTCGGCGCGGGTCAGGCCCGCATGTTCGATAAGGGGTAAAGCGATGTTTTCGGCAACAGTCAGGGAGGAGAACAGTGCGCCCTTCTGGAACAGCACGCCAAAGCGTCTTTCCAGCTGCGAACGGGCGGCCTCGTCAAGGCCAGCGAGGTTTTGCCCCAGCACCTGGACTGAACCTTCATCGGGCCGGCGCAGGCCGACGATGCTGCGCAGCAACACCGATTTACCGCTGCCCGACCCCCCGACCACGGCCAGGATCTCGCCGCGGTTCAGGTCCAGGTCCAGGTGTTCGTGCACGACCTGGCGGCCAAAGCGGTTGCCCAGGTCACGTACGCGAATCACCGGAATGTGGGGCGCTGCTACCGTCCAGTTCACCAACCCATCTCCATGAAAAACAACGCGGCCACTGCGTCGAGCACGATGACCACGAAGATCGACTGCACCACGCTGGAGGTGGTATGCGCACCCACCGACTCAGCGCTGCCGCTGACCTTGAAGCCTTCCAGGCAACCGATGGCGGCGATCAGAAAGGCGAACACCGGCGCTTTGACCAGGCCCACCAGAAAATGCTGCACGGCGATGTCGGTCTGTAGCTTGGACAGGAACATCGCCGGGGAAATCCCCAGTGACCACGCACAGACCACCCCGCCTCCGATGATGCCGCAGAGCATGGCCAGGAAGGTCAACGCCGGCAACGCCACCGTCAGCGCCAGTACCCGCGGTACCACCAGCAGCTCCACTGGGTCCAGGCCCAGGGTGCGCAGGGCATCGATCTCCTCGTTGGCCTTCATTGAACCGATTTGCGCGGTGAAGGCGCTGGCCGTTCGCCCTGCCATGAGGATAGCGGTCAGCAGCACGCCGAATTCGCGCAGAAAGGAAAAGCCCACCAGGTCGATGGTGAAGATGCTGGCGCCAAAGCGGGCCAAGACCGTGGCCCCGAGAAAGGCCACCACCGCGCCGACCAGGAACGTCAGCAGGGCGACGATGGGCGCGGCGTCCAGGCCGGTCTGCTCGATATGTGCGACCACGGCGGTGGTGCGCCAGCGCCGTGGGCGCAGCAGGCCCCGTGCCAGGGTCTCAAGGATAAGGCCGACGAAGCCCAGCAGTTGCAGGGTGTCTTGCCAGACCGTGTCGACGGCGGTACCGATGCGGCTGAGCAATTGCACGGCTGCGTTGAGTTCCGGCGGCCTGGCGGGCTCATGAAAGTCTTCCAGCGAGCGGTGCACGGTTTGCAGTAACGCGCGGCTGGAGCCTGGCAGGTGCACGGCGGTGTCGGCCAGCCGGCCAAGGCGTTCGGCGCCCAGCAGTTCCACCAGCAGCGAAGCGCCGGCGGTGTCGATGGCGCCCAGTTGGTCGAGGTCGATGGGGGTGGTGGCGTCGTACTGGCTGGCCAGGTGCTGGGTCAGGTGCCTGAGGCGTGCATAGTGAGGGAGTGTCCAGTCACCGCCGATACGCAGGCGCGGAGGCTGTGTGCTGGTGTCCAGATGGGCTTGGCCGCCGACTGCAAGCATAGTCATACCTCCGAGCTTAGACGCCTTTGTGGCCGAGTGCAGGGCTACCCGGCAGGCGCACTGTCATCGGTGACCCTGAAGCGCAGCACGCCGATCATCTGCCCGTCCTCGGTAAGGACCTGCACCTGCCATTTGCCCACAGGGTTGGGGGGCAGGTTCATCTTGTGGGTCCAGGCCCGGTAGCCTTCGTCACGGCCGCCATGGATGTCCAGGGCGATGCGGTCCACTTCCTGGCCATTGAATTTCCACACGTGGTAGATGCGTTCTTGCAAGCCGCGCGGGGCGTTGATCGCCGTGTATGCATACAGGCCGTTGGCGCGTACTTGGCTGGCAGCGACGTTCTTGACGCTGTCGCCCGGGGTTCGCTTGCTGTTGTCCAGGTCCAGGGTCACGGCCGATTCGGTGATCCACAAGGTCGCTGGCGGTACCCACGAACGCATCATCCAACCCGCGCCGCCTACTGCCGCCGTTACCAGCACCAGGGCCACGGCGCGCCGCCAGTGGTTGATAGGGAAGCTGGCCGCCAGGCTCGGCACCGACAACAGCATGGCCGTGCCCAATGCCCATTCGTAACTCTGCGAGGTGGTCAGGTGCAGGATGACCGGCAGCGCCGTCAGCAGCACCGCGAACAACGTCAGGGTATGCAGCGCCAGAAACAACCAGCGTCGTGTAGCCACGAACTTGTAGTAGATGGGGTCGGTGATCGAAGCCAGGCCGGCCAGGCCCAGCAGGCCGGTGAACACCAGTTGGCCGCTGTTCCAGGTGGTGGTGGTGTAGAAAAACGGCAGGACGAAAAACAGGCTTTCCTGGTGGATCTGCTGTGTCGCATAGCGCAGCAACGGTTCGGGGATCTCACGCTTGAAGCGGCGGCTGAACCAGCGTGTCGCGCTCTGCTCGAACATCAGCCATACCCAGCTGACCAGCATCAGCACGGCGATCCAGCTGGCCAGTTTGGCCTGGCGGTCCACCAGGATAAAACTGGCGATGCCCGTCACGAAACCGCCCAGGGCGATGACGCCAGGGTAGCGTTTGACGAGTTCGATGAGGCGCAGGATCAGCTTGGGCATTTCGGCTTTTCTTGGAAGGTGCGTGAAAATCGCCGCCAAGGATACCCACTTACCTGCGCGATTGCGCGGCTAGCGGTGCTTGAGGCGCCAGGTGGCCCAGCCGAGCAGGAGCAGCACCAGCAGCACGGCACCCGCCACGATCAGGCTGTAGAGCTGATCGTAGCTGAGCAGGGGTTGCTCGATGCGCACATAGCCGCGGCTGGCGAAGACCTGGCGCATGGCTGCGTCCGCCTGGGCCAGGGTGACCTTTTTCAAACTCCGGGTGGGGTCTTCGAAGCGACCCTTTTCGTAGGTGGGCAGGGCATTCCAGTAAAAGTCCGCCAGTTGGCTGTTGCCCTGCACGCTCCAGGCCTGGCGCGAGATGGCGGCCTGGCGCAAGCGCTCGAAGGTGGCACCCTCCAGGCCGTCTTTCTTGAGCCGGGCGATCATGTTGGCCACCAGGGTGCGGGCCCGGTCAACGTCAGCGCGGTCCAGGTCGGCATTGAGGCTCAGCAGCCCGGTGTCACCCAAGGCTTCACGCTGGCTCCAGGGGCCGTAGGATAATTCGTGGTCCAGGCGCAGCTCCTTGTACAGCGCCCATTCCATGTAGACCTGCACCAGGTCGAGGGCGGCATCGGGAACCTGGTCGTCCAGCGCAGGCTCGGGGAAGAACCAGTGCAGCTTGGCGCCATCGCCGAGCCAGCCGTGGGTGAGGTTGCGCTCGTACAGCGCGCTGTGCAGCGTGACGGGAATGTCCGGGTGGTCGGTAGGCTTGATGGCCGCGAGGCTCGCCCAGGTACGCTCGAGGTACGCGGGCATGAGCTTGTCGAGCCCGCCGACAATGATCAGGGTCATGTTGTTGGGGGCGTACCAGTCCTTGCGCACTGCCTCGACCTGTTCCAGGGTCATGTCGCGCACCGGCGAGCGTTCGCTGCACTTGAGCCCCAGTTCGGTAGCCAATTGGTCACTGGCGGCGTGCCCTACCCCCTGCTTGTCCAGCCAGCGCTGCAGGTGCGAATAGTGGCCGCCGTCCTCGCGCTCGACGATACGCCGGGAAATGTCCAAGGCTTTCTGATCGATATGGGTCTGGGTGACGACCTCCAGCAGGAGGTCAAGCACCTTGCGCTGATTGGCGGCGGGGGCCTCGATCACGAAGGTGGTGTCGCTGTCGCTGGTAAAGGCGTTCCATTCGCCGCCCAAGGCCTGCATGCGCTCTTCCAGCCCGCCTTCACCGCTGCCGTCGATACCACTGAACAACAAGTGTTCCAGCAAGTGCGGCAGTTCGCGCTGGTTGCAGGGGAAGTCGTCGAAGCCTACCCCCACCACCAGGCGAATGGCCACGTGGCCGCGCTCGTCCCCTGGTTTCATCAGTACCTGCAGGCCATTGGGCAACAGGTAGCCTTCTACCTTGAAACGGTCCAGCGCCTGGCTTTGAGCGCAGGTGAACAATAGGCAAAGCAACAGCAGACAACGCATGGGAAGCTTCCTGCAGGAACCGGCTCAGACTGTTGAACTGACTGCTGCAGGCAGCGGACGTTCAAGGCGAGTGCGCATTGTCGGGTACCGCATCGGCTTCCAGGGCTCCGGTATCAAGGGTTTCCAGCACCACGTAGGCACTGCCGCAGAACAGCGAGTTCAGCCGCTTCATATCGGCGATCAGCTCCAGGTGCAGCGAGCTGGTTTCAATGCTTTGTACCACTTTGCGCTGCAGACGGCTCACATGGGCATGGGCCAGGCGCCGTTCCTGGGCACGGAAGCGACGTTTTTCACGCAACAGCTGGCGCGCGCTTTCCGGGTCGCCGCTGAGGAACACCGACAGGCCCAGGCGCAGGTTGGCCATCAACTGGCTGTGCAAGGTGGCCAGTTCTTCCAGGCCAATGTCGGAGAACTCCCGGCGCTGAGCGGTTTTCTGCTGTTGGATCTTGCGCAGCATGCGTTCGATCAGGTCGCTGGCCAGCTTGAGGTTGATGGCCAGCTCGATGATTTCCGCCCAGCGCCGGCTGTCCTGTTCACTGAGGTCTTCGCGTGGCATCTGCGCCAGGTACAGCTTGACTGCGCTGTACAGTACTTCCACGTCTTCGCCTTGGGTGCGTACCGCCTGGTTGACGGCGGTCTGGCTACCGCGCAGCACGTTGAGCAAGGCACCGAGCATGCTGTCCACCAGGTCGCCAATGCGCAGGGTTTCACGCACGGCGTTGGCCAGCGCCAGGCTGGGGGTGTCCAGTGCCGTCAGGTCCAGGTGGCGTGGCTTGGCTCCGCCATTGATGTCTTCGCGTTCGGGAAGCAGCCAGATGCACAGCTTGGACATGGGCCCCACGGTTCCCAGCATCAGCAGGCAGCGCACGGTGTTGTAAAGCAGGTGGAAGCCGATGACCAGGCTGGTGGGGTCATAGGCCAGGGTGTCCATCCAGCGGGCCAGCGGGTCGAGCACCGGCACAATCAGCATCAGCCCGATCAACTTGTACAGCAGGCTGCCCAGTGCCACCTGGCGGCCAGCGGTGTTCTGCATGCTGGTGGACAGGAATGCCAGCATACCGCTGCCGATGTTGGCGCCAATCACCAGGCCGATGGCGACCGGCAGGCTGATCACCCCGGCCTCTGCCAGGGTCGCGGTCAACAGCACGGCCGCCAGGCTGGAGTACGAAATCATCGCGAACAACGCACCGACCAGGGCGTCCAGCAGGATATCGCCGGTCAACGAAGCGAAAAGCACCTTCACGCCCTGGGCGTGGGTGATGGGCGCGGCGGCTTCAACGATCAGCTGCAATGCCAGCACGATCAACCCCAAGCCGATACCCACGCGGCCCATCTGGCCGACACGGGTCTGCTTGCGGGACAGGAAAAAGATCACCCCAAGGAAAATCAGCAGCGGTGACAGCCATGACAAGTCGAAGGTCAGCACCCGCGACATCAGCGCGGTACCCACGTCGGCGCCGAGCATGATCACCAGCGCCGGGGTGAGGGTCATCAAGCCCTGGCCGACGAACGAGGTGGTGAGCATGGCGGTGGCGTTGCTGCTCTGCACAACGGCGGTCACCAGAATGCCGGCGATGAATGCCAGCGGCCGTTTGGACATGTTCTGGCTCAACAACCGTCGCAGGTTGGAACCGTACACGCGCAGGATGCCCGTACGCACAATGTGCGTGCCCCAGATCAGCAGCGCCACTGCCGAGAGCAAATTGAGCAGGGTCAGCATGGAAGGCCCCCTGTGGAAGGTCCCCGTGAAGGGGAAGGTTGAAATTGCAGCGGCGTGGCTCGTTATCGAAAAATCTTTTATGCCACGCCTACTTAAGCTTTAGTCGGCCATGGGCCGTAGCGCCAGCATGGCACAGCAAAAGCTCATTTTGAAACAAAACTGTCATATTTGCCGCGACCAACGCCCACTGTGGAACCGCTGAATTGCCCGGTCAGGGCAGGATCAGCCCGCCCGCTGCTTTGTGCAGCGTGCGCAGGTGGTCGGCTACCACCTTGATGTTGGCCTCGGTGGCGGTGATCTCGGCGTTGCGCTTGGGCTCCAGCAAGGCGCGCACTTCCTTGTCCAAGTCGACGCTCAGCGTTTGCAGCTGTTTCTGCCGCTCGGCGCTTTCCGATTCCAGCCGCTTGAACTCATTCTGCTGGGGCAGGCCGTAGCCGCCGCTGTCCAGCAGCTCGGCCGGGCGGCTGAGGAAACCGCTATTGGCGAGCATGGCCTGCAAGGTCTTGTTGGCGTTGACCAGGCTGGCGTCGTTGGCGGCGCGGCCATTGAGGTAGCGCTGTTTGACTTCGTCCTGGGCCAGCAGCAACTGCCGCCGCAGGCTGGCCTGCTCCAGCAGCAGCAGCGCGGCGCTGGTGCGCAGGTCGGCCTTGGCGAACCACGGCTGGCGGTCCTTGGGTTCCAGTGCCATCCAGTCCTCGACCTTGGCCTGGGGGATCGGCAACTGCTGCTTGAGGATGTCGAACATCGCCTGGTAGCGGTCGCGGTAGGAGTCGAAGCGGTAGCCCAGGCGCAGGGCTTCGCGCGGGTCCTTGAGGACGCTGGTGTCGGCGATGCCACGTGCTTCCATCACCTGCAACAGGCCATTGGGCACGATACTGTCCAGGTCGTCGAACTTGCGGTTGTGGGTGCCGGCGCGCAGCAGTTTCAAGGTTTCCACCGCGCAGTTGTTGGAGACGAAATAGTAGTTGCCGTCGTAGCTCCAGTGCATTTCGGCAGCGTGGCGCACCAGTGAGTCGATTTCATTTCGAGTCAGTTTCAACGGTACCGACGCCAGGCTGCGCAGTTCGGTCTTGGTGTACTCGTCGATTACCTGCCCCAGCGGTAGCACGAACAGCCGTGACGGGTAACCGCCGGTCAAGCCGCTCCAGGTCGACAGCTGCACGTCATTGACGAAGGCGCGGTATGACAGCACCAGGCTGCGGTCCAGGTCCAGGCGGCAGTCGGGGCCCCGTGGCCGGCCCGGGGCGCAGATCACCAGGCGCAGCATGCTGTGGCCCCAGCGGCTTACCCAGTTCTGGTTGGCTTCGGCCAGCAGGTAATCCACCTCGTAGACACGCTCGGGGTCGATGCTGCCCAGAGGGGTACGGCCAAAGTCATTGCCAGCGTTCAGGAACGGCAACGCGGTCGGGCATTTGGCTGCGTTGGCCGGGGCCCAGCCGAAATGATTCTTCAGGTACTCGTACAGTTCCGGGCGTCGGCAGCCGTACTCGGGGTCCAGGAGGAAGTACTCCATGTTGACCGCGACGAACTCCAGCGGGTCGGTGACCTCGTAGATGTCCGGGCTGCGCACAACCTGCCGGTTGGGTTCGTTGCGTTCGCCACGTTGGCCTACCGATTGCGGCCAGCCGGCCAGGTCGAGCAGGCGTGGGTCATCGCTGAGCGTGAAGCGGCGGTCGGTCTGGCCACGGCATTCACCAGGCAGGCCCACTTCGCCGAGGCTCGAACTGTAGCGCTTGCAACGGTTGAACAGCGCGCGGTCAGCATCGGGCCACAGACGTGCGCGATCGTAGATATGGGTGAGTTCGTGCAGTACGGTCGCCAGCAGCTCCTCGCGCACGGTGCCGTGAGGGCGGTGCGTCGGGGTGGTGGCCGCGGTGCCGTCGGTAAGGCCTGGCAGCAGCTTGACGTTGAGGTCCAGGCTGGCCACCGCTGCCGCCTGCCCGTAGGCGTTATCGGGCATGTGCGACGACCAGTCGACGTCGATGGTGCGGTCCAGCCGCTGCTTGAAGCTGGGTGGCAGGTCGGCCATGGCCTCATCGAGCAGCGCCTGGCTGGCCTGTTGCTGTTGCGCCGTGAGCCCTTCGGTCTGCAGGCGCAGGTGCAAGGCCGCTTGTGCGCTGGTGCCGGCAAGCAACAGTGCGCAGCTCAGCAGCCAGGCGCTGAACCGCCTCACAGTGCGAGGATGGCCTGCGCGAGTTCCTGGTCGCTGGCGTTCTTGGCTTCAGGCACCTGGGCGCGCAAGGCGACGAAGGCTGCTTCCAGTTGCGCGCCACGGATGTTGCCGTTGCTGGCCACATAGCTGGCGGCGTCGTCCTGGGCTTCGCGTACCACTTTCGAATCACGGATCGACGTGGTGGTGTCGGAGGTGAAGTTGATCGAACGGTTCGACGCGTGAACGATCATGTTGCTGGTCTGCTGCAGGGTATGCGCCGAGGCCACATCAGCCAGCAACAACAGGCCGAGGGTGGCGGCAATCAACGGGGTACGCATGGGGGTGTCTCCAAAAGACAGGTATCAATTATTGGACGAGAATTGCCTGCGCCAGTTCAAGATCGCTGGCGTGAAGCCCGGCGTGGTGCTGGCGCAGGTAACTGAGCGCTGATTCCAGCCGGGCGCCCTGGATCTGGCCGTCCGTGGCGACGTAGGCAGCCGCGTCATCCTGGGCGGCGCGCACCAGCTTGCGGTCGAATGGGGCGGTGGTCACCTGGCTGGTGACGTAACCGCTCATGACCACGCCCTGGGTGGTGGTGTCGAACGCCAGGGCCGGGTCACACCAGGCACCCAGCATCAATGCTGCAACGATAAAACGGCGGAAAAACGGAGAACGCATAGGTCGTCAAGCTACCGGTTTGGCGAACAGGTGGTCAGATGGCGGCAATGGCCTGGGCCAACTGGGCATCGGAGGCCTGCAGGGCCGGGTTCTGTTGGCGAATGTAGGCGAACGCGCTTTCCAGGCGGGCGCCACGGATCGAACCGTTGCTGGCCACGAAGCTGGCGGCGTCGTCACGGGCCTGCAGCACGATCTTCTTGTCGCGCAGCGAAGCGGTAGCGTCGGAAGTGGCATCGCTGGTGGCCGCGGTTGCTCGCACCAGGGTATCGGTCGTCACGACGAAACTGGAAGCATGCGCACCGCAGGACAGGGCCAGCAGCAGCGAAGCGCCAAGCAGACGGGAACGGAACATGGTCAATCTCCTGATCGGGCAAGGGTAAAAGTGCAACACTTTACCTCAGACGCGCGTTGTACCGGCCGCGTTACGTCGCGGGTGCACGCGCATGTCAGACAATTGTTGCCGATTTAGTTCCTGGCGTGGAGATCTGAAACAGGAAGTTTCACAAAATCCGAACTGTACCGGTGTATTTTTAGTTCTATTTAACTGTTCTAGTCAGGGCCGGCCATCCGGAAACGACGAAGCCCGCTGCAGTTGCCGGCAGCGGGCTTCAATCGGAATTCAATGTGCTGGCGAACAGCGGCCAGCCAGGTCTTGCATTAACGCCAGAACGGTTTGCTCAGCTCTTCGCAACGCTGCGCTTCGCTGATACCAGCATCAGCCAGCAGGCGAGCGTCCAGACGGGCCAGTTGGTGGCGGCTGGCAATGCGGCGCTGCCACAGCATCAGGTTGCTGATAACACGCAGTGGGAACGAAGTACGGCTTTCTTCGGAGCTGTTCTGGAAAAGCAGGTCGGAACTGAGTGTACGTTCCATGGTTGACATCCTTCCGCTTGTGGCGGGCTTGGCTAGTTGGTTTCTACTGGTGCCAATGATCCTCCTGGGCAGTCAATATTTGCAGGCACAGTTCATTTGTATTGTGAGGGTTCAGTTAACTGTTTAGCGCCACTGTTTGACCGAAAATGAGGCCAACTGTATTGGTCGGCACCTGAATGGTGCATTTTTGATCAATTTGAGAGTTTCGGGGGGGGCGAAGGCGGGATTTTTACCGGTACAGCAGTACAGATTCAGATGGAATCTTTGAACAGTCTGGCAACTGATGCGGTGAAATCCTGCACCAGCTGCCGACTGCCATGTTTTACACCGCCAGCATGCGCCCGGTTTCTTCCAGGTTGCTGTGCCATTGCAGGGCACCGCGCAGGATGTGCGGGGTATGGCCACCACGGGCACAGGCCGCTTCGAAGTATTCGTTCAGCGCAGCGCGGTAGCTTGGGTGCACACAGTTGTCGATGATCGCACGGGCACGCTCGCGCGGCGCCAGGCCACGCAGGTCGGCCAGGCCGATTTCGGTGACCAGGATATCCACATCGTGCTCGGTGTGGTCCACATGGCTAACCATGGGCACGACGCTGGAAATGGCGCCGCCCTTGGCGATGGATTTGGTCACGAAGATCGCCAGGTGCGCGTTGCGAGCGAAATCACCGGAGCCGCCGATGCCGTTCATCATCTTCGTGCCGCACACATGGGTGGAGTTGACGTTGCCGTACAGGTCGAACTCCAGTGCGGTGTTGATGCCGATGATGCCCAGGCGACGAATCACTTCCGGGTGGTTGGAAATTTCCTGCGGACGCAGTACCAGGCGCGACTTGTAGCGGTTGAAGTCGCTGAACACTTCGGCGTGCTTCTTCGCCGACAGGGTCATGGAGCTGCCCGAGGCGAATTCCAGCTTGCCAGCGTCGAACAAGTCGAAGGTCGAGTCCTGGAGTACTTCGGAGTACATGGTCAGGTTCTCGAACGGCGAATCTACCAGGCCGCACATCACGGCGTTGGCAATGGTGCCGATACCCGCTTGCAGCGGCATCAGGCTGTTGGTCAGCCGGCCTTCGGCCACTTCGTTCTTGAAGAAGTCCACCAGGTGGTCGGCGATGGCCTGGGTGTCTGCATCCGGCGGCAGCACGGTGGAAGGCGAATCCGGCTGGTTGCTGATCACGATGCCGACGATCTTGGCGGGGTCGATCTTCACTGCGCCGCTGCCGATACGCGTGTCAGACTTGAGCACGGGAATAGGCAGCCGCGTCGGCCGGTAGCTGGGGATGTAGACGTCGTGCAGGCCTTCGAGCTCCAGAGGCTGCGACAGGTTGATCTCGACGATCACTTCCTTGGCCAGAATGGCGAAGCTGGCGGAGTTGCCCACGGAGGTGCTGAGTACCAGATGGCCTTCCTCTGTAATGGCCACGCATTCGATCACGGCCAGGTCCACCGGCTTGATCTGGCGGTTGCGCAACTGCTCGACCGTGTCGGACAGGTGCTGGTCGATGAACATCACCTTGCCGTCGTTGATGGCCTTGCGCAGGGTGCTGTCGACCTGGAACGGCATGCGCCGCGCGAGTACGCCGGCTTCGGTCAGTTGCTTGTCCAGGTCGTTGCCCAGGCTGGCGCCGGTCATCAGGGTGATCTGCAGGGGCGTCTGCTTGGCGCGTTCGGCCAATGCATGGGGAACGGCTTTGGCTTCGCCGGCGCGGGTGAAGCCGCTCATGCCGACGGTCATGCCATCCTTGATCAGGCCAGCGGCATCAGCCGCACTCATCACCTTGCTCTGCAAGGCGTCCAAGCGGATACGGTCACGGTACATGTGTTGTTATCTCAGGTAACGAAGGCTGTGCGCAGTCTAGTGATTTCAGGAAAATTCGTCCCACGACTTAGGTCGTAAGCCTTTGCCTTGGGCGATGTATGGGCGTGCCTTGGAGTTTGTGGCACTGGGCCTGTACTGGCAGGTCACCAATAAAAAACCCCAGCCTAATCAGCGCCGGGGTTTTGGGTATTGCGGTGGATCAAGCCGTCATTCGACAGCCTTGACCATGTCTTCGATGACTTTCTTGGCGTCGCCGAAGACCATCATGGTCTTGTCCAGGTAGAACAGTTCGTTGTCCAGGCCGGCGTAGCCGCTGGCCATCGAGCGCTTGTTGACGATGATGGTCTTGGCCTTGAAGGCTTCCAGGATCGGCATGCCGGCGATCGGCGACTTGGGGTCGTTCTTGGCGGCCGGGTTGACCACGTCGTTGGCACCCAGCACCAGCACCACGTCGGCCTGGCCGAACTCGGAGTTGATGTCGTCCATCTCGAACACCTGGTCGTACGGCACTTCGGCTTCAGCCAGCAACACGTTCATGTGGCCAGGCATGCGACCGGCAACCGGGTGGATCGCGTACTTCACGGTCACGCCGTTATGGGTCAGCTTCTCGGTCAGCTCTTTCAACGCGTGCTGGGCACGTGCCACTGCCAGACCGTAACCGGGAACGATGATCACGGTATCGGCGTTGGTCAGCAGGAAGGTAGCGTCGTCAGCCGAACCGGATTTCACCGGGCGAGCCTCCTTGGTGCCGGCAGGGCCGCCCACGTCGGTCGCGCCGCCAAAGCCGCCGCCGATCACGTTGAAGAACGAACGGTTCATGGCCTTGCACATGATGTACGACAGGATCGCACCTGACGAACCCACCAGCGAGCCGGCGACGATCAGCATCGAGTTGTTCAGCGAGAAGCCGATACCCGCCGCTGCCCAGCCCGAGTAGCTGTTGAGCATCGACACCACCACCGGCATATCGGCGCCGCCGATCGGGATGATGATCAGCACGCCCATCACGAACGCCAGGGCCAGCATCAGCGCGAAGGCCCCGTAGTTGCCGGTGAACATGAAGGTCAGGCCCAGGGCCAGTGTCGCCAGGCCCAATACCAGGTTCAGCTTGTGCTGGCCGGCGAACACCACCGGGGCACCCTGGAACAGGCGGAACTTGTACTTGCCCGACAGCTTGCCGAAAGCAATCACAGACCCGGAGAAGGTGATGGCACCGATGGCCGCGCCGAGGAACAGCTCCAGGCGGTTACCGGAAGGAATGGCGTCGCCCAGGGCCGGGACGATACCCAGCGACTGTGGCTCGACCACCGCGGCAATGGCGATGAACACCGCGGCCAGGCCGATCATGCTGTGCATGAAGGCGACCAGCTCAGGCATCTTGGTCATTTCCACGCGCTTGGCCATGATGGAGCCGGCAGTGCCGCCCACCAGCAGGCCGACGATTACGTAGGCGATGCCGCCGGTGGCCAGTTCTGCGCCCAACTTGTAGATCAGGCCCACGGTGGTCAGCACGGCCAGGGTCATGCCCAGCATGCCGAACAGGTTGCCGCGACGCGACGTGGTCGGGTGCGACAAGCCCTTGAGTGCCTGGATGAAGCAGATCGAGGCAACGAGGTACAGAAGAGTGACGAGGTTCATGCTCATGTTACTTTTTCACCTCGGCGGACGCTTTCGGCGCCTTCTTCTTGAACATTTCCAGCATGCGGCGCGTCACCAGGAAGCCACCGAATACGTTCACGGCTGCCAGGGCCACGGCCAGGGTGCCCATGATCTTGCCCAGTGGGGTCACGGTCAGGGCGGCGGCCAGCATGGCGCCGACGATGACGATGGCGGAAATGGCGTTGGTCACGGCCATCAGCGGGGTGTGCAGCGCGGGTGTCACGTTCCAGACCACGTGGTAGCCGACGTAGATCGCCAGCACGAAGATGATCAGGTTGTAGACGCCGTGGGAGATCAGCATGTCTTCCATTGTTTTTATCCTCAGCCGTTCTTGCGGATGACTTGGCCGTCGCGGCACATCAGGCACGCGGCGACGATGTCGTCTTCAAGGTTGATCGTGAACTGGCCGTCCTTGTCGAACACCAGCTTCATGAAGTCCAGCAGGTTGCGTGCGTACAGCGCCGAGGCATCGGCCCCGACCATGGCCGCCAGGTTGGTGGGGCCGCAAATGATCACGCCGTTTTCGACCACTACCTGATCGGCCACGGTCAGTGGGCAGTTGCCGCCCTGTGCCGCCGCGAGGTCGATGACCACGGAGCCCGGCTTCATCTGCGCGACGGTTTCGGCGCTCAGCAGGGTCGGGGCTTTGCGGCCCGGAATCAACGCGGTGGTGATGACGATGTCCGAAGCCTTGGCGCGTTCGTGAACCGCCTGGGCCTGGCGCTGCATCCAGCTGGCGGGCATCGGGCGGGCATAACCGCCAACGCCTTCGGCGCATTCACGCTCTTCATCGGTTTCGTACGGCACATCGATGAACTTGGCGCCCAGCGACTCGATCTGCTCCTTCACCGCGGGGCGCACGTCCGAGGCCTCGATCACCGCGCCCAGGCGTTTGGCCGTGGCGATGGCCTGCAGGCCTGCAACGCCAGCACCCAGAATCAGTACACGGGCAGCCTTCACGGTACCGGCGGCGGTCATCAGCATGGGCATGAAGCGCGGGTAGTGATGGGCCGCCAGCAGCACGGCCTTGTAGCCGGCGATGTTGGCCTGGGAGCTCAGCACGTCCAGGCTCTGGGCGCGGGAAGTACGCGGGGCAGCTTCCAAGGCGAAGGCAGTGATGCCGCGCTCGGCCATCTTGGCGATGGTTTCGTTGTTGAACGGGTTGAGCATGCCGACCAGAACGGTGCCGCTCTTGATCTGCGCCAGTTCGGCGTCGTTGGGGGCAACCACCTTCAGAATCAGTTCGGCACCGAAGGCATCGGCAGCGCTGCCAATGCTCGCGCCTGCGGCTTCATAGGCACTGTCAGTCACGCTGGCATTGATGCCGGCGCCACTTTGCACAGTGACCTTGTGGCCTTGGCCGATCAGTTTCTTGATGGTTTCCGGGGTTGCAGCAACCCGTGTTTCGCCCGTCTGGGTTTCGAGAGGAACACCAATGTGCACGTCAAATCTCCTGCTTGATCTTATTGAGTTAACCAGCGCACTTCGGATGGCACTGCTGGGGCGGCCGATCAGCACGATCCCGCCTGAATTCGGGCGGGGCGCGGCATTTTGCAGGCGTTATCGCAGCCCTTCAACCAGTTATGAAAGGTGACGGACGAAACACTACAAGTCACCCTGTGACCGTTTGCCGCAACGTGGCTGCCGCAGCCCCGGTAGATCGGGCTTTCCAGCTATTTCGTAAGGTTTTAATATTTTTTTACATCACTTCCCAGAATGACTGTCGAAAGCCGATAAATACGGCTGTAGCCCATGTAAAACGGGGTGTTCAGCAAATTTTACATCGCACCATTACAGTCTTCGTGGAAACGACATTTCCTTATATCTGTAGGTTTACGATAAAACTCACTACATAGTTAATTCCGGAGAATTTCCTTCGTGATCAGCTACATAGGAAAGCGCCTCGACCAATAACCAGTCACGAAAGGCCTTGAGCGATGCCGATTCGGCCTTTCGCTCAGGAATCATCAAGTGGTACGCCTTGTGGCTGGCGAGGGCGTGGGGATTGGCGATGACCAGCCTGCCCTCCTCCAACTCCCGCTGAATCAGGAATGGGGGAATAAGGGCGATGCCCATCTCGTGCATGGCGGCCTGCGAAAGCATGGAGAATAGTTCATAGCGCGGGCCTGTCATGTCGCGGCTGATGTTCAAACCCAGGCTGTCGAACCACTGGCGCCAGGCGTAGGGCCGGGTGGTCTGTTGCAACAAGGGCAGCCGGGCGATCTGCGCGGCCTCCAGGCAGCTATCGCCTTCCAGCAGCGCGGGGCTGCATACCGGCACCGGGTTCTCACCCATCAGGCGGTGGGCCTGGGTGCCGGGCCAATCGGCGTCGCCGAAATAAATGGCAGCGTCGAAAGTGGTATCGGCGAACAGAAACGGTCGGGTTCGGTTGGTCAGGTTTACCGTGACCTGCGGATGGCGGTGCTGGAAGTCTTTGAGGCGCGGCAGCAACCATTGGGTGCCGAAGGTGGGCACCACGGCCAACTCGATGACATTTGTACCCTGATGACCCATTACCGACAAAGTGTCGCGTTCCACCGCATCCAGTTGCGCCGCTACACGACGGCTATAGGAGAGGCCGGCTTCCGTGAGCTTCACTCCGCGCCGAGAGCGTTGGAACAGTTCGACGTTGAGAAAAGCTTCCAGGCTGCCGATCTGTCGGCACACGGCCCCCTGGGTCAGGGACAATTCATGGCCGGCCTTGGTGAAGCTCTCGTGGCGGGCAGCGGCTTCGAAGCACACTAATGCGGTGGTACTGGGGATCTTGCGGCGCATGTACGGCAACCTCACTGATGGAGGCGCTTATTGGGCTTTTTTCGCCTCTCGGAGTGAGAAACTAGCACAACAGCGTGCGAAATCCTCGGTTGTCCCCTGCCCTCGCGGCGCCTAGGCTCACTACACATCTATTGACCTGTCATGAGGAACCGCCATGGGCGCCAAGGCCAGCTTCAACTGGATCGACCCCCTGCTGCTCGACCAGCAACTCACCGAAGAGGAGCGGATGGTGCGCGACAGCGCCTATCAGTTCGCCCAAGGCAAATTGGCGCCACGGGTACTTGAGGCGTTTCGTCATGAAAAGACCGACCCGGCCATCTTCCGTGAAATGGGTGAGGTAGGCCTTCTGGGCGCGACCATTCCCGAGCAGTACGGTGGCAGTGGGCTGAACTATGTGTGTTATGGCCTCATTGCTCGCGAGGTGGAGCGTATCGACTCCGGTTACCGCTCGATGATGAGTGTGCAGAGCTCGCTGGTCATGGTGCCCATCAACGAGTTCGGCACCCCGGCTCAGAAAGAAAAGTACCTGCCCAAGCTGGCCAGCGGCGAATGGATCGGCTGCTTTGGCCTTACCGAGCCCAACCACGGTTCCGACCCGGGCGCCATGATCACCCGCGCCCGCTCCGTGGAGGGCGGCTACCGCCTGACCGGTAGCAAGATGTGGATCACCAACAGCCCCATCGCCGATGTGTTCGTGGTGTGGGCCAAGGACGACGCCGGCGATATCCGTGGCTTTGTGCTGGAGAAAGGCTGGCAAGGCCTGAGCGCACCGGCCATTCACGGCAAGGTCGGCCTGCGTGCCTCCATTACCGGCGAGATCGTGATGGACAACGTGTTCGTGCCCGAAGAAAACATCTTCCCGGACGTGCGCGGCCTCAAGGGCCCATTCACCTGCCTCAACTCGGCCCGCTATGGCATTTCCTGGGGCGCCCTGGGGGCCGCCGAGTTCTGCTGGCACACGGCACGCCAGTACACCCTCGACCGCCAGCAGTTTGGGCGGCCCCTGGCGGCCAACCAGCTGATCCAGAAAAAGCTAGCCGACATGCAGACCGAAATCACTCTTGCCCTGCAGGGTTGCCTGCGTCTGGGCCGCATGAAGGATGAAGGCACCGCTGCCGTGGAAATCACCTCGATCATGAAGCGCAACTCCTGTGGCAAGTCCCTGGACATCGCGCGCATGGCCCGCGACATGATGGGCGGCAACGGTATCTCGGACGAGTTCGGCGTGGCGCGCCATCTGGTCAACCTCGAGGTGGTGAACACCTATGAAGGTACCCACGACGTGCACGCGCTGATCCTGGGTCGTGCGCAGACCGGCATCCAGGCTTTCTATTAATAGAAGGAGCCGGGCCATGGGTGCGTTGTCTCATCTGCGGGTGCTGGATCTGTCGCGGGTACTGGCCGGCCCCTGGGCGGGGCAGATACTTGCCGACCTCGGCGCCGAGGTCATTAAAGTGGAGCGCCCGGGCAACGGTGACGACACCCGGGCCTGGGGGCCGCCCTTCCTCAGGAATGCGGAAGGCGAGAACACCAGCGAGGCGGCCTATTACCTGTCGGCCAACCGCAACAAGCAATCGGTGACCATCGACTTCACTCAACCCGAGGGCCAGCGCCTGGTGCGCGAGCTGGCGGCGAAGTCCGATATCGTCATAGAGAACTTCAAGGTCGGTGGCCTGGCGGCCTATGGTCTGGATTACGCTGCCCTCAAGGCGGTTAACCCCGAGCTGATCTATTGCTCCATCACCGGCTTCGGCCAGACCGGGCCCTACGCCAAGCGCGCGGGCTATGACTTCATGATTCAGGGGCTGGGCGGCCTCATGAGCCTAACCGGCCGCCCGGAAGGCGAAGAAGGCGCAGGCCCGGTAAAAGTGGGCGTGGCACTGACCGACATTCTCACCGGCCTTTATTCCAGCGTGGCGATCCTGGCCGCCCTCGCCCACCGCGACCAGCACGGCGGTGGCCAGCATATCGACATGGCGCTGTTGGATGTGCAGGTTGCCTGCCTGGCCAACCAGGCCATGAACTACCTCACCACCGGCGTGGCACCGAAACGGCTCGGCAATGCGCACCCTAATATAGTGCCGTACCAGGACTTCCCGACTGCTGATGGTGACTTCATCCTCACCGTGGGCAACGACAGCCAGTTCCGCAAGTTCGCCGAGGTGGCAGGTCAGCCGCAATGGGCGGACGACCCACGCTTCCTCACCAATAAACTGCGGGTGGCCCACCGTGCGGAACTGATCCCGTTGATACGTCAGGTGACGGTGTTCAAGACAACAGCCCAATGGGTATTGGCGCTGGAACGTGCCGGAGTGCCGTGCGGGCCTATCAACGACCTTTCCCAGGTGTTCGCTGACCCGCAGGTGCAGGCAAGGGGCCTGGCGGTGGCAATGCCCCACGGGTTGGCGGGGTTGGTACCGCAAGTGGCCTCGCCTATTCGGCTATCGGAGACCCCGGTGGAGTACCGGCGTGCGCCGCCGATGTTGGGGGAGCATACGGGGGAGGTGTTGATGCGGGTGCTAGGGGTGGGGGAGGAGGCTTTCGAGAGGCTGAGAAAGGATGGGGTGGTTTGATGAGGGATGTAGATGGCAGGCACCTGCCGGCCTTTATAAGGTGGCCGGCAAGGAAGCTTTTGACTTAAAAGACAATTTCCCGAAATTAACCCTTGACGGCCCCGCAGATCTCTCTATAATTCGCCCCACTTCCGGCGCAGACCAAACGGAAAACTCCTTGATAATCAAGTAGTTAACCAAAGTAGCCCGCTCCGAAAGGTTTCGATTTTGATGTCGAAAGCGGTGAAAAAGGCAGTTGACAGCGACTCAAATCGCTGTAGAATTCGCCTCCCGCTAACGAGAGATCGAAGCGAGTCAAGTGGTTGAAGTTGTTAGAGATTCTCTGAAAAACTTCAAAATAAACGCTTGACAGACTCTGAGGAAAGCGTAGAATGCGCGCCTCGGTTGAGACGAAAGAATCAACCAACCGCTCTTTAACAACTGAATCAAGCAATTCGTGTGGGTGCTTGTGACTCAGACTGATAGTCAAAAAGATTATCAGCATCATAAGTTGCTCCACGAGAAATCATGGTTTAACCAACGATTGCTGAGTCAAGTTTATAGGGTTTTCTCAAAACCCGATTGCAGTATTGAACTGAAGAGTTTGATCATGGCTCAGATTGAACGCTGGCGGCAGGCCTAACACATGCAAGTCGAGCGGATGAAGAGAGCTTGCTCTCTGATTCAGCGGCGGACGGGTGAGTAATGCCTAGGAATCTGCCTGGTAGTGGGGGACAACGTTTCGAAAGGAACGCTAATACCGCATACGTCCTACGGGAGAAAGCAGGGGACCTTCGGGCCTTGCGCTATCAGATGAGCCTAGGTCGGATTAGCTAGTTGGTGAGGTAATGGCTCACCAAGGCGACGATCCGTAACTGGTCTGAGAGGATGATCAGTCACACTGGAACTGAGACACGGTCCAGACTCCTACGGGAGGCAGCAGTGGGGAATATTGGACAATGGGCGAAAGCCTGATCCAGCCATGCCGCGTGTGTGAAGAAGGTCTTCGGATTGTAAAGCACTTTAAGTTGGGAGGAAGGGTTGTAGATTAATACTCTGCAATTTTGACGTTACCGACAGAATAAGCACCGGCTAACTCTGTGCCAGCAGCCGCGGTAATACAGAGGGTGCAAGCGTTAATCGGAATTACTGGGCGTAAAGCGCGCGTAGGTGGTTTGTTAAGTCGGATGTGAAATCCCCGGGCTCAACCTGGGAACTGCATCCGAAACTGGCAAGCTAGAGTATGGTAGAGGGTAGTGGAATTTCCTGTGTAGCGGTGAAATGCGTAGATATAGGAAGGAACACCAGTGGCGAAGGCGACTACCTGGACTGATACTGACACTGAGGTGCGAAAGCGTGGGGAGCAAACAGGATTAGATACCCTGGTAGTCCACGCCGTAAACGATGTCAACTAGCCGTTGGGGTCCTTGAGACTTTAGTGGCGCAGCTAACGCATTAAGTTGACCGCCTGGGGAGTACGGCCGCAAGGTTAAAACTCAAATGAATTGACGGGGGCCCGCACAAGCGGTGGAGCATGTGGTTTAATTCGAAGCAACGCGAAGAACCTTACCAGGCCTTGACATCCAATGAACTTTCCAGAGATGGATTGGTGCCTTCGGGAACATTGAGACAGGTGCTGCATGGCTGTCGTCAGCTCGTGTCGTGAGATGTTGGGTTAAGTCCCGTAACGAGCGCAACCCTTGTCCTTAGTTACCAGCACGTTATGGTGGGCACTCTAAGGAGACTGCCGGTGACAAACCGGAGGAAGGTGGGGATGACGTCAAGTCATCATGGCCCTTACGGCCTGGGCTACACACGTGCTACAATGGTCGGTACAGAGGGTTGCCAAGCCGCGAGGTGGAGCTAATCTCACAAAACCGATCGTAGTCCGGATCGCAGTCTGCAACTCGACTGCGTGAAGTCGGAATCGCTAGTAATCGCGAATCAGAATGTCGCGGTGAATACGTTCCCGGGCCTTGTACACACCGCCCGTCACACCATGGGAGTGGGTTGCACCAGAAGTAGCTAGTCTAACCTTCGGGAGGACGGTTACCACGGTGTGATTCATGACTGGGGTGAAGTCGTAACAAGGTAGCCGTAGGGGAACCTGCGGCTGGATCACCTCCTTAATCGACGACATCAGCTGTATCATGAGCTCCCACACGAATTGCTTGATTCATTGAAGAAGACGATAGAAGCAGCTTTAAGCTCCAAGCTGATAGCTGATCTGGCTAACAGTTACGCTCGAAATTGGGTCTGTAGCTCAGTTGGTTAGAGCGCACCCCTGATAAGGGTGAGGTCGGCAGTTCGAATCTGCCCAGACCCACCAATTTTGTTATGGGGCCATAGCTCAGCTGGGAGAGCGCCTGCCTTGCACGCAGGAGGTCAGCGGTTCGATCCCGCTTGGCTCCACCATAAACTGCTTCCAAAGCTTAGAAATGAATATTCGTGTCGAATATTGATTTCTGAACTTTATCAGAATCGTTCTTTAAAAATTTGGGTATGTGATAGAAAGATAGACTGGATGGCACTTTCACTGGTGTTTATTCAGGCTAAGGTAAAATTTGTGATTCGAATTGCAAATTTTCGGCGAATGTCGTCTTCACAGTATAACCAGATTGCTTGGGGTTATATGGTCAAGTGAAGAAGCGCATACGGTGGATGCCTTGGCAGTCAGAGGCGATGAAAGACGTGGTAGCCTGCGAAAAGCTTCGGGGAGTCGGCAAACAGACTGTGATCCGGAGATGTCTGAATGGGGGAACCCAGCCATCACAAGATGGTTATCTCAAGCTGAATACATAGGCTTGAGAGGCGAACCAGGGGAACTGAAACATCTAAGTACCCTGAGGAAAAGAAATCAACCGAGATTCCCTTAGTAGTGGCGAGCGAACGGGGACCAGCCCTTAAGTTGATTTGAGATTAGCGGAACGCTCTGGAAAGTGCGGCCATAGTGGGTGATAGCCCTGTACGCGAAAATCTCTTGTCAATGAAATCGAGTAGGACGGAGCACGAGAAACTTTGTCTGAATATGGGGGGACCATCCTCCAAGGCTAAATACTACTGACTGACCGATAGTGAACTAGTACCGTGAGGGAAAGGCGAAAAGAACCCCGGAGAGGGGAGTGAAATAGATCCTGAAACCGTATGCGTACAAGCAGTGGGAGCAGACTTCGTTCTGTGACTGCGTACCTTTTGTATAATGGGTCAGCGACTTATATTCAGTGGCGAGCTTAACCGAATAGGGGAGGCGTAGCGAAAGCGAGTGTTAATAGCGCGTTTAGTCGCTGGGTATAGACCCGAAACCGGGCGATCTATCCATGGGCAGGTTGAAGGTTGGGTAACACTAACTGGAGGACCGAACCGACTACCGTTGAAAAGTTAGCGGATGACCTGTGGATCGGAGTGAAAGGCTAATCAAGCTCGGAGATAGCTGGTTCTCCTCGAAAGCTATTTAGGTAGCGCCTCATGTATCACTGTAGGGGGTAGAGCACTGTTTCGGCTAGGGGGTCATCCCGACTTACCAAACCGATGCAAACTCCGAATACCTACAAGTGCCGAGCATGGGAGACACACGGCGGGTGCTAACGTCCGTCGTGAAAAGGGAAACAACCCAGACCGTCAGCTAAGGTCCCAAAGTCATGGTTAAGTGGGAAACGATGTGGGAAGGCTTAGACAGCTAGGAGGTTGGCTTAGAAGCAGCCACCCTTTAAAGAAAGCGTAATAGCTCACTAGTCGAGTCGGCCTGCGCGGAAGATGTAACGGGGCTCAAACCATGCACCGAAGCTACGGGTATCACCTTTTGGTGATGCGGTAGAGGAGCGTTCTGTAAGCCTGTGAAGGTGAGTTGAGAAGCTTGCTGGAGGTATCAGAAGTGCGAATGCTGACATGAGTAACGACAATGGGTGTGAAAAACACCCACGCCGAAAGACCAAGGTTTCCTGCGCAACGTTAATCGACGCAGGGTTAGTCGGTCCCTAAGGCGAGGCTGAAAAGCGTAGTCGATGGAAAACAGGTTAATATTCCTGTACTTCTGGTTATTGCGATGGAGGGACGGAGAAGGCTAGGCCAGCTTGGCGTTGGTTGTCCAAGTTTAAGGTGGTAGGCTGAGATCTTAGGTAAATCCGGGATCTTAAGGCCGAGAGCTGATGACGAGTTGTCTTTAGACGACGAAGTGGTTGATGCCATGCTTCCAAGAAAAGCTTCTAAGCTTCAGGTAACCAGGAACCGTACCCCAAACCGACACAGGTGGTTGGGTAGAGAATACCAAGGCGCTTGAGAGAACTCGGGTGAAGGAACTAGGCAAAATGGCACCGTAACTTCGGGAGAAGGTGCGCCGGTGAGGGTGAAGGACTTGCTCCGTAAGCCCATGCCGGTCGAAGATACCAGGCCGCTGCGACTGTTTATTAAAAACACAGCACTCTGCAAACACGAAAGTGGACGTATAGGGTGTGACGCCTGCCCGGTGCCGGAAGGTTAATTGATGGGGTTAGCTAACGCGAAGCTCTTGATCGAAGCCCCGGTAAACGGCGGCCGTAACTATAACGGTCCTAAGGTAGCGAAATTCCTTGTCGGGTAAGTTCCGACCTGCACGAATGGCGTAACGATGGCGGCGCTGTCTCCACCCGAGACTCAGTGAAATTGAAATCGCTGTGAAGATGCAGTGTATCCGCGGCTAGACGGAAAGACCCCGTGAACCTTTACTATAGCTTTGCACTGGACTTTGAATTTGCTTGTGTAGGATAGGTGGGAGGCTTTGAAGCGTGGACGCCAGTTCGCGTGGAGCCATCCTTGAAATACCACCCTGGCAACTTTGAGGTTCTAACTCAGGTCCGTTATCCGGATCGAGGACAGTGTATGGTGGGTAGTTTGACTGGGGCGGTCTCCTCCTAAAGAGTAACGGAGGAGTACGAAGGTGCGCTCAGACCGGTCGGAAATCGGTCGTAGAGTATAAAGGCAAAAGCGCGCTTGACTGCGAGACAGACACGTCGAGCAGGTACGAAAGTAGGTCTTAGTGATCCGGTGGTTCTGTATGGAAGGGCCATCGCTCAACGGATAAAAGGTACTCCGGGGATAACAGGCTGATACCGCCCAAGAGTTCATATCGACGGCGGTGTTTGGCACCTCGATGTCGGCTCATCACATCCTGGGGCTGAAGCCGGTCCCAAGGGTATGGCTGTTCGCCATTTAAAGTGGTACGCGAGCTGGGTTTAGAACGTCGTGAGACAGTTCGGTCCCTATCTGCCGTGGACGTTTGAGATTTGAGAGGGGCTGCTCCTAGTACGAGAGGACCGGAGTGGACGAACCTCTGGTGTTCCGGTTGTCACGCCAGTGGCATTGCCGGGTAGCTATGTTCGGAAAAGATAACCGCTGAAAGCATCTAAGCGGGAAACTTGCCTCAAGATGAGATCTCACTGGGATCTTGAATCCCCTAAAGGGCCGTCGAAGACTACGACGTTGATAGGTTGGGTGTGTAAGCGCTGTGAGGCGTTGAGCTAACCAATACTAATTGCCCGTGAGGCTTGACCATATAACACCCAAGCAATTTGCGTCGAATGACCAGATTGCGGTGTTGTGAAGATGACATGCACCGAAAGTTTGCAGTTCACAAATACTGTCACATACCCGATTCGCTGGAATGCCTCCCAAAGGGCATCCTGGCTACAGAATTTCTTGACGACCATAGAGCATTGGAACCACCTGATCCCATCCCGAACTCAGCAGTGAAACGATGCATCGCCGATGGTAGTGTGGGGTTTCCCCATGTGAGAGTAGGTCATCGTCAAGATTAAATTCCGAAACCCCCAGTTGCTAAAGCAGCTGGGGGTTTTGTCTTTTAGTAGAAGCTCCTACATTTTTGGCTGGCACGTCCCTGGCGACGGACCGGCACACAGAGTTTCTTGACGACCATAGAGCATTGGAACCACCTGATCCCATCCCGAACTCAGCAGTGAAACGATGCATCGCCGATGGTAGTGTGGGGTTTCCCCATGTGAGAGTAGGTCATCGTCAAGATTGAATTCCGAAACCCCCAGCTGCTACGCAGCTGGGGGTTTTGTCTTTTAAGCGTCCGCCAAACCGAGGCGGTAGCCATAACGCCAGCTTTTGTAGCAGCGGACCTGGCCGCGTCCAGGACGACGCGCACCGTCAGGCACACGGCACACCGACACAAAAAAGCCCCGATTGCTCACGCAACCGGGGCTTTTCAGTTACAGCGCTCTATCAAGCCTTGCAGCTGTCCGGCGCCCAGTCTCCCATGTCCGGGCTGCTGCACACCTTGGCCATCAAGCTCTGACCGTTGGCCGCTACCTGCTTGCCTTCAGCCTGCTTGGCCTGGGCGTTCTGCAAGCTCTTTTCGGTAGTCACCGCTTCGGTCGGCACGTTCTTGGCGACCGGCTTCTTCACCTTGGCCTTGGTCTTGGAAGTGGCCTTCACTGGCGTTGTTTGCGCCGCGGCTACCGTCACTACGTCCTGACGCTGCACACCAACCTGTTGCAGGTCTTTCTCATAGGCCTGGCTGTAGGAGTCCACATCCTGGGTAGCCTTGCCGTTCGCCGCGACGATCAGCTGGTTGCTTTCACGCAGGCCCGAGACGATCTCCGCCAGGCGACGGCGGCCTTCGGTGTCGCTGATGGTCTTGGCTTTGCGAGCCGAGATCAGACGGTCGAATTCGGCCTGGTAGCAGGTCTGGGAAGCCTTGGCGTAGGCGATGTTCCGGTCCATGGACTGGCTGCTGCTGTCCAGGTCGGAGGCGTAGGAGCCGATACGCTGTTTGTCGTCGGTGATCTGCTTTTGTTTCTGGGTGTAGTAACCCACCGCGCCACCGGCCAGCGCGCCGCCAGCGACACCAATGGCAGCGTTGCGGCCCATCTTGTCCTTATCCCCGGCCAGGGCACCGGTCACACCGCCCAGCAGGCCACCGACGACCGCGCCGGTGGCTACCGACTTGGTCACGTCCGAATCGGTGCTGCGCAGGTGTTCCACTGGCTCGTAGCAGGTAGGGTAGTACTCGACCTTGGTGGTCTGGGCCACCTTGGAGGTTGGCGATGTGGCACAGCCGCCCAGCACGAGGGTAAAGCTGGTCGCGATCAGCAGAGCACTGCGGCGCGCACCGGCGGCCGTGAAAGTGTTGAGGGTCGAACGCATGATGGGTATCTCTTCCTTTGGTTTGTCTATCCTGGCCGGGCTGCCACCATGGCGGCCCGGCCTTGCACGCTCACTCGTCAGCCTGGTCATTGCTTCTTACCAGACTGGGCGAGCAGTTCCTTCAAAATCACCTCTGGGTCGGCCCGCTGTTGCTTGCGGTAATTGCCGACATGGGTGACGAACAATGTGGCGCGCGCCACCAGGCTTTTGCCCAGCACCGGCTTGCGCCCCAGTTCTTCCTTGACTCGTTGAAATTGCGCCTGGATCACCGCATCGGTGTAACGGGTGCCGGTGGCCAGGTTGTCGATATAGATCGCTACGGCACCATCCAGGGCGCTGCGGCCGTTGTCGATGGCAGAGCCGATCAGGTCGGCGCTCGCCTGGTCCTTCATCGCCAGGGCCTTGTCGCGGGTGGTGCGCAGATTGGTCAGGCGAATGTTGTAGTTGTTGATGGTCTCGGCCACCAGCGCTGAAGACTGGATCAGGTTGCCCGCCGCCTCCTCGCGCTGTTTGGCGATCAACGAGACATTGCGCTTGAGTTCTTCGTTGACCAGCCCCAATTCGGCTTGCAGACGTGGGTCGACACTGGCGGCAATGATGCCGTCCAGGCGCTTGGTCGGGTCCTGGGCGTCGTCGATGGCATCGGTGAGCGAGGCCAGGCGGCCTTCCTTCTGCCATTGCGCGAACAGTTCGCTATAGCGCGACCGCGGCGCGGCCAGGGCGCCCAGTGCCACGCGAAAGCCGGTGGTTTCATTGCGTTGCTCGGTACCATCGGCGGCAAACAACGGGTATTCCCGACGCATGCCGGTGAACAGTGTCATCTCGCCTTCCAGGTAGTTGCCGCCCTTGACCACAAAGCCGCCATAGGTGCCCTGACGACGCCCGGCGCTGACGAGTTGGAACGACTCCTGGACCATTTCAGCGGCATTGCCGATCACGTCGAACAGGCCGATGGGATTGGGCAGCCTGGTGCCAATGGGCAGCAGCCGCGCGCCCTGGCCGGTCCCCCCTGCCACCTGGCTGAAAACGGCATAGTCGGCCAGTGGTGCATCTTCGTCGCTGCCTTCCCTGTGCCGGGGAAACAACCGGCCTTCCAGTTCCTGCCGGCTGACCGCCTGGCCACCCCGTGCGGCGTATTCCCACTCCACCTCAGTCGGCAGGCGCACGAAACCCAGGCCACCATCTTCGGCGCTGGTACCGCGGCCACTCACGGGCAGCAGGTCGCGGTGGTACTTCATGAGCCAGGCGCTGTAGACGGCGGCGAAGCGCTCGGCCTCGAAGTGCGACAGCATGACCTTGGGCAGGCGCCCGGCCATGGCATCATCGGCTTCGCAGGCAGGGGCTGGTTCGCCGCTGGCCAGAGACTGCGCCTGGCCCATCACCTGGGCGTACTGGCGGGCCGTGACCTCATACTTGCCGACGAAATACAGCATGGGCTTGAGGGGATTGCCCGCGCCGCTCTTGGGCAGCAAGGGGGCAAGGGTTTTGCGCCAGTCCTCGGCCAGGTCGTTGAGGGTGAACTGGCCGTTGATGTAATCGCGCCGGTAGCCGGAAATGAAAGACTGCTTGTAGCCGGCCTCACCTTCGCTGAAGGGGTAGCCCAGGTTGATCTCGCGATCGTCCAGCGGTCCGTTGGCGAGCACGTACACATAGCGGAATACCATCTCGCCCCCGCATGGCAGCGGCAGGCTGACGTCGTCGGGCAGCGGCTTGGGGTTGTCGAACTTGTTCTCGTCGGCCACGGCCAGTGAACTGGCGGCGACCAACGCAGCGAGTGCCCAGTGTCTAAACATCGCGAATTCCTTGTGCGGGCTGCAGGCGCGTCACCCGCCAGCCGCCCGCCATGGCTGCCAGCAGGCTGACTGCCAGGATCGCCAGCAGCGCGATGGCCAGGTGCGCGGGCAGCAGGTGGCTGGCCAATTGATCGAAGAGAGTATTGAGAACAGCGGCACCTGCGGCGTACACCATCACCGCCAGCAGGGCAGCCAGGAAGGCGCTGTAGAGCGCCTGCAGGAGGACAAAGGCGAGTAGGGCAGTGGTGCGCAATCCCAGCAAGCGGAGTACCGCCAAGGCGCGCCGCTTGCGCTCCACGGCGGCCAGGGTGCCAGCGGCAATGGCGGCAAAGGCTCCGCCGCAGGCCAGCCCGGCGATCAACCAGAATACAGTGGATAACCGACGGCTCAGGGCTTGTACCTGCTCGATGGCGCCAGCCTGGGTGGCCACGCTCAGGCCTAGCCCGGCGAAGTACTGACGCAGCGGTTCCACGCCAGCCAGGTCGCGTGCATACAGCCGGAAGGCGGGGTACACGCGCTCGCTGCCAGGTGCGCTGCCAGCCCAGCCCAGCGCGGGCACGGCGCGCCCATCGCGGTAATCCTCGGCGGCCTCCAGCAGCACGAGCGGGGCAAAGATCGCGTCGCGTTGAAAGGCAGCAATGGGCAATATTCCCGCCACTTGCAACGTGACCCGCTGGGTCTGCACTTGCCCGGCATCCTGGCGAGAGATCAGCGCAACCAGGGGCTGGCCGGCCTGGGCATGGAGTTTTTGCGCAGCGGTCTGGCTCAATAGCACGTCCCGGACGCCGGTGGGCGCGGCGACGTGGCCTAGCAGCGGGTCGCCCGCCGCGGTAGGGACCATCTCCACCGCCAGTGCCCTGCCGTCAGGGTCAAGCAGGTCGGCGGTGGCGGCGATCTGTCGGGTGCGGGGCAGGGCGAAGCCCACGTCCGGCCGTGCGGCCAGCGCCTCGATGTCGCCAGCGCTGAAGCGGCCACCCGCCAAGGGGATGATTTCTCGTACGCCTGGGTCCTGCTGCAAACGCTCGGTCAGCCCATTGATCAGGCCAAATTTGAGCCCGAACAGCAACAGCAATGGTGCCACCACCGCCACCAGGGCCAGCACCGCGCACAACGACAGGCGCCACTCGTCACGCCAGTCTTGCCAGGCCAATGTAGCGATCAGTGAACGGCGCATCAGGGCTGTACCACGCGCGCGGTGACGCCGCCATCGGCATCGCGAGCCGATGTCAGGTGCAGCAGGGGCAGGCCGCAGCGGCGAGCCAATTGTTCATCATGGGTGGCTACCACGCGGGTAGCGCCCTGTTCCCCGGCCTGGGCCAGCAACAATTGCATGACCCGCTCGGCGTTGATCGGGTCCAGCGAGGCAGTGGGTTCGTCGGCCAGCAACAGTCGAGGCGCATGGGCGAGGGCGCGGGCACAGCTGACCCGCTGGCGCTGCCCGACCGACAACTGCGCGGGTTTCTTACCCAGGTGGTCACTGATACCCAGGCGCTCGGCCAGGTGCTCGATGGTGCCATCTTCCGGCAAACCCAGCAGGGCACGTGGCAGGTTGATGTTGGCCCTTACGGTGGTGAACCCCAGCAGGCCGCCGGTCTGCAGTACATAACCCAAGTGCCGGCTGCGCAGATCCGCGAGCTTGTCGTGGTGCCCGTCCTGCCACAGCCGGGCGACATCGGTGTCGCAAAAGCGGAAGTGCGCAGCCTGTTGCGGTGCAGCCACCAGTGCCAGGAGGTCGAGCAGGGTGCTCTTACCGCAGCCGCTGGGCCCGACCAGGGCGTATTGCTGACCCGCGCCCAGGCGCAGTTGCTCCACCACCAGGCTGTAGCGTTGGGGCCCATGGCCCCGTGTGATTCGTACGTCGCGCAGGTCGAGGATCATGGCAGCGTCGACAGCGGTACACGGTACAGGGCGTCACCTGGCTCGGCATCACCGAAGCGCACCCAGTTGGCCAGGTCATTATGGAAGGTTTCGTAGAGCTGGATCTTGGACTCCAGCTCGTCGATGAAATCCTCTTGCTCGGCGACCGACAGCGACAACCACAGGTCTTGGGTCATGGTTAGCGCCTTGCTGCGGTAGGGCAGACCCTGCAGGTATTCCCCCAGCACGCCGCCATCGGCCAGGTTGGCACCGCTGCGCAGTGCCGAGGGGTCGCGGCTCATGTAGGCACTGGCGCTGGCGATTTCCTGGAAAAAGTCCTTGGGCGATGTCTGCGTCTTGCGGGCGGCATCGACGATCAGTTTCAGGGACTGTTGCAGGTCATTGAGTTGTAGCTTGGTCAGCAACACGCAAACCTGAAAGGCCGGGAGCGCGGGGTTGGTCAGGTCGCGGTCTGCCGTCCACGCGCTGACGAGCTGAGGAGCTGAGGAGCTTTATTGGCCGCGCGGTGGCCGAGGAAGTCCATGTGCATGGCATAGCCGATGGCTGCCGACTTGTCCGTCAGGCTCGGCGAGTTGGCCAGCAGCGGTGCCGGCGGTTGCTCGCTGCGCTGACCAATGAAAACGGCGAGAGCTACCGCTTCACCTGGGACGCTGGTGACCGCTTGATCGAACAGCAGGACCTGGACGGCAGCGCCCGCCGTTACGGTTACGATGCGATGAACAGCGTCGTTGCCGTGCAGTATCGGCCGGCTTCGCACGGCACGGGCCTGACCTTGGTTCAAGAGGCTGCGCCTGTATTTCATTGGCTGCAGCGTGACGCCATCGGCCAACTGCGCGCCAAACTCACCGACGATGGCCGCACCGCCTACACCTACGACCCTGTCGGCCAACTCACCGAGATTGGCTTCACAGGTTGGGACGGCAGCGAACAAACGTTGGGCTTCGCCTATGACGCCCTAGGCCAGTTGCTGGAAGACACCAGCGCCGCCGGCACCTTGCAGCATCACTACGACGAACTCGGCAACCTGATCCAGACCCAGCTACCGGACGGTCGCTGGCTCAACCGCCTGTACTACGGCAGCGGCCACCTGCACCAACTCAACCTCGACGGCCGCGTGATCAGCGACTTCGAGCGCGACCGGCTGCACCGCGAAGTACTGCGCACCCAAGGCCAACTCAATACCCGCAGCGACTACGACCGCAGCGGCCGTTTGCTCAGCCGCAAACGCCGGGTAAGCAGCTTGCCGGCCGTGCTGCCGGCACCGGTACAGAAGCGATACGAATATGACCCCAGCGACAACCTGATCGGCCGCTTCGATCAGCAAAACGATGAGCGCCGCCAGGACCTGCTGCACTACGACGCCACCGGCCGAATCATGGCCGCCCAATCCGGCGCCCGCACCGAAACCTTCGCCTACGACGCGGCCGCCAACCTGCTCGACGGCCCGGGCGTGGGCGCAGGACTGGTGGTGCACAACAAACTGCTGACCTATCAGGACAAACGCTACCGCTACGATGGCTTTGGCCGGCTGATCGAGAAGCGCAAGGGCAGCCATGTGGTGCAGCGGTTCAGCTATGACGCTGAGCATCGCATCAAAGAGATTCGGACCCAGGATGGGCACCGCGAGACAGTGCTGCGCATGACGTACGACCCGTTGGGTCGGCGGATTGGCAAAAGCGAGCATGACGCCAAGGGCTTTCCGCTAGGCGAGACGCGGTTTGATTGGGATGGATTGCGGCTGCTGCAGGAGCATCGCCAAGGCCACAGCAGCCTCTATCTCTACTCCAGCGAAGGCAGCTACGACCCGCTGGCGCGGGTCGACGGCATTGGGCCTGAGGCGCGGATTCGCTATTACCACAACGACCTGAACGGGCTGCCTGAACAACTGACCGAAACGGACGGCCATACCGTGTGGCGGGCCAAGTATCAGGTGTGGGGCAACACGGTCGAGGAGGTGCGGGAGCCGTACTACATTGAAGAGCAGAACCTGCGGTTTCAGGGGCAGTACCTGGACCGGGAGACGGGGCTGCACTACAACACGTTTCGGTTTTATGATCCGGATGTGGGAAGGTTGTGTTTCACCGGATCCGATTGGGTTGTTGGGCGGCAATAATTTATATCGGTACGCCCCCAATCCGATTGAATAGCTAGACCCTCTTGGACTTAGTTGCAACACAGATGCGAAGAAACTAGCCTCTAATCTTGGTGCGAAACCGATGGGCGGCGGCCAGTACGACGCCCATCATATTGTCATGTCTAACTCAAAAGATCATCGTATGATAGCTTTGAGAGCTCAGATGGAAGATCTTAAAATAGACATAAATGACAAGAGAAATGGCATATGGCTTCCGAATACACATGCTGGCCGGGCACCGGGGAGTCTTGAGACCTTACATAAGGGGCAAGGCGTACATGGCATTTCTTACAAGCAACATGTATTTGATACTCTGTCCGGGAAAACCACTAAAAAAGATTTTTTGAGTGCTCTTAGTGCTCTGAAGTCAGAACTTAGTACAGGCAAAACTTTTCCACTAAGGAGGTAGGTGTGAACGAATCGATATTGGAGTTCGAAGTCAAGCGCATGTTGGAAAGGATGGAGGATGAAAACTTCACTTCGCGCATGCTTTCAAATTTTGAGTCATTATCTTTTGATGAAGAATTTTGGTCGCGGGGGCCAGCTTACGTCCTGCTTCCGTACGGGTTGGAATTAACGGGCTACCCACCTGCCAAAAAGTTTTCTAAACGCCTAAAGGGCGATAAAAATCTACACCACTATAAGGTCTCGGGTGGCAATGTTGTCAGCGCCGTTTCTCTAAATGAAAAAGGCCGTGTCGTTGATGTGGAAGTTTTTTTTCAAGAGTCTGAGAATTGTTTTTCTATTCGATTTGACAACGATCATCTT
Organism: Pseudomonas eucalypticola; assembly: GCF_013374995.1. Taxonomy (NCBI): domain Bacteria; kingdom Pseudomonadati; phylum Pseudomonadota; class Gammaproteobacteria; order Pseudomonadales; family Pseudomonadaceae; genus Pseudomonas; species Pseudomonas eucalypticola. The sequence goes on from NZ_CP056030.1 coordinate 131,959, forward strand.
CCAGTCAGTTCGACTGAGCTGTACACGCTTGAGGGTAAGGTCGATTTCGCCATCAGGGTGGATATAGATGGTGACTATTGGGCGTACAAGTATTTTTATGAGGGCGGAAAGGTAGTTAAGATGCTGGCCAATGCATCCAATAGCCCGCCGAACATTGAGATATATGTAGAGTACGAAATTGAGAAATTGTCAGGTCTTTATTTTTTGAAAGACGCTCGTAAGGTTTACTTGTACGGAGGGTAGGGTAGCTTTCCTACTACGAAGGGAGGGCATCAGGTCAACAGGCTTTGTGTAACCCTTCGATTATCCTCGCCCGCAACAACACCATACTGCGCACGCGAAGGAGAACAGCCTGCGTAAGGATATTGAAATCATGGTGTTGGTGTTGATGGTGCGGAGAATGGTGTGTTTCTTCCGAATCGACACAATATGGATAATAGTGTGCCGGGCATATTGCATAACGGAAGGCACCCCAATTCTTATGTGGTCGCTGTCAATGATATTATCATTGCCGCGGATGGGACCGGGGGGCAAGCTGTGTTGAGATCACTCGGCGGTATTCGAGAGCAGCTACTTTCCAGCGGCAGAAATGCGAAATGGTCCGACCTTTTTACTTGAGGTTTTGATGAGTAAATTTTACGTGCTGGTGCAGGATGACAAGTTTAAATCGCTTTTGGATTCTCCGAGCTCTCTTGGACTTTATGAATTCTCTGTCGCCCTTGCGTATGGTGAGGCTACTGTAGATGAGGAGGCCGGGGTCTACGATCTGGTTTACAATACCGAGCACAAGAGAGGGAAATCTGCATCTGATGTTTTTACGTATTTTCGTCCTGTTATTGTTTTTTCTCGGAAGGTCTATGATGGGTTGGATTACTTGAAGAAGTTTCCAGAGGTACGTATAAATAGTCCGGTAAAAAGTCATGTTGCAATATTCATTGATACTTCGTTGGTAGGGGTTTTTGATAGGCAGCGCTCTAAGTATGATGAGTGGCCTGATGGTTATGTTGTCTATGATTTGGTGTTGCGCGATATGGATGATGTTACTTGTGATATATTCAGGGTGGCGGAGTCGCCAAAGGTGGTAGTGGTCTCGCAAAAATTTAAGGATGATGTGGAGTCGATGAATGTCAAAGGGTTTTCATTTCGAGAGTTGAAAGTTTCTTAATGTATTTGATCCGGAATGCGAGGCATGATTTTTTCTAGGGTGGTAAAGCGCTGGTGTGTGCTGTGTTTCGTATGGCTGATGCTTTTGCTGCCAAGCTTTGGGTATGCCGATCAGCCAGTTAGTCAGTGTCCCTCTAACGATTTTAATCAATTCTTAACCGCCTTCTCCACCAACACAACCCTCCAATCCAACTACCACCAACACTACATCCGCAAACTTACCCTACTCAAATCCCCCTCCGGCCCCCTGCTTCCCTACCAGCCGCTGGTGGACTCCCGCGCCCTGCATTACCCCCTGATGCCTGCCGCCGAGCCATCCGTGACGTCAGTCGTCATTAGCCCGGACGGCAACTCAGCCACCTACACCGACAAACGGGGCGGGCTGGGCAACATCAAGATCTACACGTTCCTGCACAGCAACACCTGCTGGCTGCTGTCAGGCATTGAAGACTGGTCCGTCCGCGATGCCCAACTAACCCTGCCCGACAGACCAGGCATGTCCCCTGTCGAGCAGCGTTGTGCGGGCAGAGCAGACTTGTACGGTCAATTGGGCGGCCCGGAACGTTATCCACTGACGGCCGAGTTTTTTCAGGCGTCCATGGATTACCTTGTCTGCGCAGCCGCATCCGGGGACCCGGAGTCAAGTTATGGTGCCGCAGGCCTGGGGCTTTCGGGCATGGCGGCGTATCCGGGCTATGCCGAGACGGAGCGGCTTTTCAAGGCGGCGGCCAAGACCATCCCGGATGCGACATTGGCGCTGGCCACTTTCTACTGCGATGGGGGCGATACGCCGAGTGAAGGTGCATGCGTTGCGCCGCAGAAAGCCCAGGGTGTGCTGGAAGCGGCGGCAATGTCCGGAAGCGCGAGAGGGCTTCACGATTTAGCCGAGGCACTCGGGGCAGGCGACCTGATTGCGAAGAACCCGCCACGCGCTTTGGCGTGCTACCGGGCGGCGATGAAGGCAGGAGATACCGCCGCGCAAGCCTCCATTGACCGGCTGCTGTCCAGCGGCGTGAAGAACGATGCATCGGTACCCTGCCTGGCAGCGAACCCGTAGCCGCTGCCGAAGGCTGCGCTGGCCCTGTGCCTCACTGCATATCTCCAGCGCACATGGGGGCCAGCGCAGCCTGTCGGCAGCGGCTACAGGGCTGACCGTGCACACGGCCCATGGGGTAAACTCCCCACCCCGCGACACGGAATTCGCCTCTCCCCATCATGCCCCTATCCCTCGTCCGCCTTGCCCTGGCCACGCTGCTGCTGACCATCGCTCAAGGCTGCTCACGCCCACCCGTGGTGCTGCCCAACGACGCCTATATCTGGCAACGCCAGTGGACGCCCGCGCTGGTAGCCGCCGTGCAGTCCAACGTAAGCGCTCCATGAACCTCACCTACCGTCGATGCGTGAACATGAAGAAGCTGAGGCAAAGGTAAAATTTTGCTCACATTAGCGGCTCCGCGAGGGCAATACAATCCTGGGGTGCGTCTATTTGCCACTAGGCGTAGAGGGGACTTAAACGTTTTAGCTTTTTTACTGCCCGGGTTACTGTCCAACTGGGCTTCTACCGCTTGCGGACAACACGAGCACAGCCGATAGCGCCAAAAAAGCCCCGGCTGCTCAGGCAACCGGGGCTTTTTCAGTTAAGGGGCTCTATCAAGCTTTGCATCGGTCCGATGACCAGGCACCGATGTCAAGATCAGCACCGCTCGATTCAGTTTTTTGACTCTTTGGTGCCCAACACATCCTTGATGCTATCCACAACGCCATTGTCCTTTATCACATCGCTAAGCCAGCTCTCCAACGGCATGTTCCCCCACTTGATCGCGCGTTCGACCAGATAGGGAACGGGGCTATGAGGCTCTGCTTGCTTAAAGTATTGAACTACCCCGGCAAGCATTGAAAAGGCTTCTTCCCGGCTAACGGGAGTGGTACGCAAGGCGCCAGGTGCTGCCTTGGCAGAAGTTGGAGTAGGGGGGGTAGGGTCATCGATATCTGGCATCACAGGATCGGCCTCGGCAGGCGGTGCATTCAGTTCGATTCCACGGTCTTTCAATAGCCTTACGGCAAGCTGTTGGGCTCTGTGGAGCGCATCATCGAGCGTCGCGAAGCTTGGAGCATCCGCGCCGAAAAAATGGTCTGCACGAGCTTGTAGAGTGCGGCAAGCCAGCAATGCTATCTGGATGTGTTCGGCTTTTTCATGCAGGTAATCACTGTCCGTCAACACCACAGAACGTTGAAAAATATCCGCATTGATCTTCCCTTCGTCCAAAGCAGTCGCCATCGCCTTGGGGTTCTGCAGTGCAAGATTTTCCACATGGCGAGATTCGTCGTACCGAATCAAACCAAACCCATCACCTTGGGTTATGGGGAGCATACCTACGGCATCCGTCAACGATGCCTTAAGCCAATTCAAGCGTGCAGCACGCTCCTCTATGCCTTCATCCAGTGACGGATAAAGGGACGGCCAGTATTGCTCCAGAATCTGCGTCGCCAGGGTGAGACCGAAGGTAATGCCTTCGAAAGCATACTTTTGCGCCAGTGCTTCATTGAGCCAGGCCACAAGCATCAAATCCTTACTCTGATGCGCGAGGCCTTGTGCCGACAGTTGGATAGTCAGATCCCAGTCAGAACTCTTGAGATCCGTTTGCCAATCCCCCTGGGTCAAGTAGTCAGGGTCTGCACGGCGGGCCTCTTTGATCTGATCAAAAAGGAGAGAAAAGCTGAGGTCTTCGCCGCTCGCGCCGTTAATGGGCGCGGTCAGGTCCGCCATTGAAAGGTCACGGAGGGTTTCAGACATGTCAGGCTCTATGCAAAATGGAAAAAAGAACACCGCGTCGATCAGATCGACGCGGTGTCATCATGGGCATCCAAGTGCTCAATGCCCGTGGGGCATCAGCTGGTAATCAAGCGAACGTCTTGTTCGCTGTGCGGTCCCAGCCACCTACCACGTTACCGCCAGCCTGGCCGTCAGTACGGTTCTGCTGGGTATAGGTGGTCTTGATGCGGGCAAAGTTGAACTTGATTTCTTCGACAGGCAGATCGCTGACGGCTTTGTCTTCACCGTTCTGGTTGCCACCGGCAACAAAGTTGACCGAGGAGACCACTGCTTCTTCCAGGTCGATGGTCAGGTAGGTCAGTTTGTCACCGCCAGCACGGTTCACTGCCAGCTGGATCTTGGAAATGTGCGTACCTTTGCAGCACGCTTCGAACAGTTTGGCCGAAGCCTTGTCCACCGCTTTGCGGATAGTGAAGTCGGTCAGTGCCACGCGCTCCGACGAGGCACCACCCGACGAGCTTGCGGTCGCCGAGGTAGCCTGGGTGGCGCCGTATTCGTAGCCCAGGACTTCGATCCAGTCCTTGTGCTTGTCGTCAACTGCTTCACCCGGGATACCGTCGATCTGGATGTATGCATCAAAAGCCATGTTACTTTCTCCTTTCTACAAAATGGGCTTCCATCAATCTACTGCTAGACCGTCGCCCTTCGACTTAACCTCTTTGAGTATCAAGAGAGGTCTGTTTACGACGCCCGCATCCCTTGGGTGCGAACGTCGATTTTTCGGATCATGCGGCGCTCAGTTCAGCGCCCGCACTTCAATTTCCACTCGGCGGTTCGGCTCCAGGCACTGGATCAATTCCGTACGCGGCAGCTGCATGTCACATTTCACAAGTGGCTTCTGGCTGCCTTCGCCAACTGCCTGCACCAGATCCGCCGGCACACCTTTACCTACCAGATAGGTCTTGATGGTTTGCGCGCGCTCCTGTGAAACGCGCAGGTTTCCCTGGGGGTCGCCGAGTTGGTCGGCATGGCCGGAAATCACGATCTTGCCGACGTTTGGCGTACTCAACAGCTTGCCGGCGATCGCGCTCAGCTGCCTTTGACCCTCTGCCTTCAGGCTCTGGAAGTCGGCACGGGCAAAGGCGAACAGGGTGTCGGACTCCAGGGTGATGGTCTCAATCGAATGCAACGATTGGCTCAGCAAGCTATTGATGTAGTTTCGCGAACTGGAGGCCAGGAACGCGTTATCAAGAATACGGGGCACATCCGCCTCATGGAGCTGCTCGGCATAGAAGTCGACTTGGCGGCTGGCGTATTCATAATCCTGAGCTGTTTCCGGGCTACCATCGCGCTTGAGGCGCTGAGCGATGTCTGGGTACCAAAAGTCAGGCATGCGGCTTTTCAACAGCGTCGCATCAATGGCGTCGCGTGGTGCGCGGGACAACATCAGATAGGTGTCCAATGTGTTCTGGCCGAAGCTGGCAACGGTCTGTGCCCGGTTATCCGCGGGCAGCGCCTTGGGCTCCACGCTATCGATGCCGGAAACCGGCGCCAGCTCTTTTGAATTGCGCTGGTAGACCTTGATGGTCGTCAGCAGGTAAAGCGAGCGCGTCAGGTTATCGCCGGTCGGCTTGAGCATCACGGACTCCAAGCGCGAGAAATAGCGTTCCCGCAGTACCGGTTCTATCTCGTATCCGGTGTAGAGCCCCATGCGCATGCGCAGTGGAACACCCGCGCCGTGGTGGGCCTCATAGTAGTGCGCGGTCCATTCGCGCAGCCCATCGAGGGTTTGCCATGCGGTATAGCCTGTCGGCGCGCCTGCATCGGCAGTGCTGGCGGCCTGAAGCTGCGCGTCTATCCGGGCGAGCGTTGCTGCATTGTTCACATACGACCAGCCCCACAAACCGCACAGCAACAATGCCACGCCCACGGCGCTGCCTACCCACCCGGCCTTGCGTCGTTTTTCTCGCCGATTGGAGGTGTACAGCGCGACGAGATGCTGGTCAGGAATGATCACTTTCCTGAACAGGCTGGTGATAAACAGCGATCGGTTACGTTGTACTCCCGCAGCGGCCCTGTCGGCGCCATCCAGCGCAAAGCGTTGAACTACTCGTTGTGAATGACTGCCCGGTTGTGGCTGATCAGCGTCCAGAGCGCAGGTGAAGTAGAACCCGCGCAGCATCTCGGCGCTCTGATAGGGGTTGGCCTTGAGAAGTGCGTCGGCAAACTGTTGGACACGCGGTTTGAGCGCAGCGAACTCAAGCGGAAACCGGTAGACCGACGTATCTTCATTGGTGATCTTGATGTCTTGAGCCACCAGCTGTTGCTGACCCACCTGCTGCCAGTAATGGGCAAGCTCGTCCATGGCAGCTCCCACACGCTGCCCCCAATCGGCTTTCGCGTAGCCCACATGCGGGAATGTCTTGCCCAGGACTTCGCTGCGGCTGGTATCGTCAAGATGCTCGTAGAACGCGGTGAACCCCGGTATCAGGTCGCACTTGGTAAATACCAGGTAAACAGGAAGTTGCACCTCCAGTAGCGCGTAGCTTTCCTGAATACGTTCGCGCAGTTGCTTGGCGAGGCGCTCCTGTTCCTGGAGTGAGCCATTTATCAGGTCCTGGATGCTTACCGTGACAATCAGACCGTTCAACGGCCGGCGTTGCCGATACTGGCGCAGCAAGCTTAGAAACCCCCGCCACTTGCCAGCTTCTTCATTCGTGGTCATGTAGCGACCTGCCGTATCCAGCAGGACGGCTTCGGAGCTGAAGAACCAGTCGCAATTGCGGGTGCCCCCGAGGCCCGGCACACGCGCGGCCTTTACTTCGGCATAAGGGAAGTTGAGCCCCGAGGTATATAGCAAGGAGCTCTTGCCCGCCGCAGGCTGGCCCACTACCAGGTACCACGGCAGGGCGTACAGTGCGTCCTTGGCCTTGGCGCCTCGGCGCTTGTCACCCTGCAGCCGCTCAATGCTCTGCAGAAGGCGCTGGCGCAACAGGCTGATTTCTTCCCGGTCCTGGGGGCTTGCATCCAGCACTGCTTGATCGGCATCGTCGCGCAGCAGTACTTCCAGGTCTCGATGCTGCGCGGCGCCTCTGTACATCAGAAGAACGTACCCCGCTGAAAGCACCAGGAACAACCCTATGCCAGCCAGCAGGCTGGGGAACGACTCGAAACCGAGCGCGCGGCCAGCCGACCACACCAGGAAAATGATCAGGAAAAAGCACACGCCCAATAGGTAGGGTTGGTAGCGCAGGAAGTAGTATTTGATCTTGTTCATACGTATTTCACTTCCGGCGCGCCGGCGAAGCGACTCATGAATTGCGAAAGAGGAAGGTCCAGGTCCGGATGTTTCTGGGGCTGTTGGTGCTCATCGAACACGTCAAAGGGTTCCAGCAGGTCGTAACGCTCCTCCCGCGCCCCGGCGCCTGTGAGCACCCGGTAGGCGCAGTGGGCCGCGACGTCGGGCACGCAAAGCAGGCGAGGGCGCATGAAATCGTCTGCCAGCAAGCTGACGGCAGGAAGGCTGGTAACGGGGTTGAGCCGAGCCAGCCATGCCAGCCACAGATCAGCCACCGGGTTCTTCAGGCCTCGTTCTGCCGGCAACGGCAGGGTGGCGGCGCGCAAAGGCATGGTTTTCCATTCGATGCCCAGCACGCGCAAGCGCTCAAGCGCGGCGCCAGTAATGAACTCCGGATACGAGCTTTCCAGTGAGCGGGCAATGTCGCGCAACGTGAAATCGTTGAAGAACTTGTGCTGCACTCGGCCAAACAAGTCGATGTCCTGTGGCTGCAAAGGCCTCAGCTCCTTGATGCGAGCGAAAAGGCTGGCAGCGGGCTCGCCTTGCAAGGCCAGGTGCAGAAGCGGCTTGATTTGCGTGCTGAACAGTTCTGCCAGGGTGTAGGGGTTGGCGATTTTCGCCGCCAGCCCAGCCTTCACGACCTGGAAAATCATGAACGGATAGCGCCGCTCACTGGAGTCCCTTGCACTGATCAGCCCGCCAATGAGCGCATGCCCGGTCCGCGCGCGGTAGTAGAAGAAACAAACTGGCAAGCGGTCGAAGCGTTCGCGCCAGTGATCCAGTTGCTGCAACTCCGCCAGGTTGCTTTGCAGCCAGGCGTCGAACTCGCAAACCTCCTCACCAGCCCCATGGAGGCTGATGAAGTCCGCACTGGCAGGGATCTTCCCGAAGCAACCAATCATCACTTATTGCGCCTTCGCAGTATCGTTCAGGGCGCTGAGCGCCTTGACGTTGGCAAGGTCAGTCATCTTCACGCCACCGTAGTTGCGTACGGCGAGGCTCACAGGCCCCGCGCTGGTAGGCCAGGTGAAACGCTGCTGGATGCCATCCAGATCCTCGACCTTGGCGCTGTCACTCATTTTCAACAGGCCCCAGCGACCGGGGAAATCGAAGACAGTCATGCGCTCGCCCGATAGCGTCACCACATCCAATCGCGCCCCGGGGGCAGTGGTGGTGCCAGGCCAGGAGAAACGCGTCCACGAGGTTTTCCCGTTACGGTAATGCTGAACTTGCCCGTCCAGGGTAAAGATGATGTCGGTGAAACTGGTCGACGGGTCGAGCATGATCTCGAAACCATTGTCTCGATCGGAAAGGCTGGCGATGACCTGGCCCAATGCACTGGCTCTGTCGATGCTGTTGACCATCTTCGGGTTCACCAATGGGGCATCCTTGGCGCTGCTCATCCCCAGGCCTTCTCCGCCCGCCAGATTCCCGATCTCGTTGCGCTTGAAGTTCGGCAGCAATCCTGACTCGGGGTCTACAAAGCGCTGGAGGTCCTTGACCGAAGCTTCATTGCGGCTATCGGGCGCAATGGGGTAGCGGTGGGCCATGACCTGATCCCAAGGCTTGGCGATCTGCTGCGCCCACGCCTTGGCTATCTGCTGGCCGGCAGGATCGCGCAGCGTTGCCCAGGTGAATTGGACCGGCAGGGTGAACAGGCCCTGAAGTGCCTTGGACAGCCCGCCCTGGCTCGCGTCAACGGTTGACTCGACGTAGTTGCGGACGTTGGTCACTTCACTTGGCTGACCCTCCAATGTTTCGCTGATCAGTTGCTTGCTGCTCTTGCCTACATCCTGGGAGCGCTGGATATTGTTGATCCGCACCTTGAGCTTGCGCAGCGATGCCAGGTAACGGTCCATCACTGTGCTATCGGCGCCTTCGGCATTCTGCGCGGAAAAAACGCGGGCAACGGCTTCGAAACGCTTCGCCAGGCTGCCGTCGTTGATCGATGGCAAGGCGGAGCTTGCCGCGTCAGCAATGTGTGCTGCCTTTCCTGCCTTCAGGTTTTCCACCACCGCGTCATTGGCTCGGCTTTGTGCCTCATGGTTGGCAGGGTGTGCGGGAAGGTCCCACTGCGTGTTGTCGTTGACCGCCGACAGCAGGTTCTTGACGGGCGAGTTCTGTACGTCACTGAGCAAGGAAAGCTGTTGTGCGGCGTTGGCCAGGTCAGTGAAGTGGCGAATACCGACGCTGGTCACCATCCCATACCAGGCCTGGGCAAAATCACGCTTGTAGCGAGCCATGAACTCACGGATGAAGTTGGCTTTCTGCACCACGCTGTCACCGCCTTCGCCGTCCAGCACCCAGTCAGTCTCGTTGTGCAGGTTACCGGCCACCAGCTTGATCAATTCCGGGCGCACGAAGGTTTCCCAGACTTCCCGGGTAAAGATCGCTGGCACCGATTCGCTCCCATATACCAGCTGGCGGCCAGGCAGGGGCACGAAGTCAGCCAGCGTCAACGCAGGGAATTTCCGGCTGGCCTCCAGTTGAATACGCAAGTACTCGCGGTCCACCAGTGAACTGGAAATCATGAAGGCCTTGAGATTGTCGCGTGCCGCACTGACCAGTTGTTCGTTGCGCGCCAGCCGGGGGGCTTCTGCGCTTTTGAGCAGTTGCACATACACCGGCACGTTATTGGCAATCACCTGTTGCGAAACTGGGGCGTCGCCGTTCGAGGCTGCCCAGGCTGCGGGCAATGCGGCGGCCACGAACTCCGCTTCCGGGTGCAGGCCTGGGTTGGTCAGGATGAGGTAGAGCTTGAGTGCGTTGTAAGCCTCCACCACCGAGGCAACCTGATGCTCATCCAGCCGCGATAGCGTTTCTTCGGATAGCGACAGCCCCCCGGCAGGGTCGGCAGGCTGCTCACGCGCTGTATCCTGCAGCGCCGCCAGCGCTACGTTGCGTGATTGGCGCAAGCCGGTGGCTGCACCATTGAGCACGCGCCCCTTGGCATCGCTGATGCTACGGGGTGTCGAGCCAAGAGCGGCGCTCAGCCCCGGTACACTCTTGCCGCGGGCCAGGTTCGTACGCTGGCGCGCCTTGGTATCGGGTGGCGGGGCCTTGTCCAGTTCAAGGCTCTGGGCAAAATCATTGAACCCGCGGATTTGCACCTGGAGCTGGCGCGTAACCGGCTCCAGTGCCTGGGTGCGCAATTGCTCCAGGTACGCCAACCGGCTGGCCTGGAAGATAGCTTCGCCACTGTACAGGCCAGCACCCAGCTTCAACGGCACACCGTTGGCACGGTATTTCTCTACGGTCAGCAGTTGCTCGCGCAGAAGTTGAAGGCCCTGACCTGAAGCCAGCAGGTTGTTCTTGTCCGGTGATTGCTCCAGTTCGCCAAGCTGGCGGTCCAGGCCGCTGACCCAGTCACGGTTGTTCTTGAACGACACGGCTTGCCAGCCGATCAGCGCTACCCCAACCAGCACCGCACAGGTAACGACGGTTGGGTTCAGTGCTTTGCCGGTATTCGTCTGGGAGTGGTACAGCGTCAGGTCACGGTCGGGGAAAATGACCTGGCGAAACGTGTTGGTGATGAAGAAACTGCGCTCCGATACTTTCCCGGGATCGGGTTGCGCCTTCTCCGTCACAGGCGCGCCAGGTTGTAGCGAGAATGTCTCGCCCAGCGCATCTTCGTGTACAGGAGGCAATTGCGCGCCTGTCTGCACGGCACTGGTGAAGTACAGGCCGCGCAGGGTTACGGTCGGGCCTTGCGGTGGGCGAGTGAAATGCTCGAGGAAGGGCTCGAGTACCTCGGAAATACCATTGAAGTAGCTGGGGAAGTCGAGCAGTGCGCTATTGGCATCGGCCCCCAGCGCGTTGATCTGCGCGTCGACGTGGCGGCGTACATGAACCTGCAGGTTCTCCAGCTTGGTGTCCAGCACATTGCGCAGACCGCGTTGAGGTATTTCATTCAGGCCAAAGGTCATCCCCAATGGCTGCTGGCGCTCGCCCAGGTCAAGACCGCCGAAGGCCTGCTCGAAGCCTGGCAATTGATCGATCTTGCTCAGTATCAGGTAAACCGGCGGTGACTCCTGAAGGTGACGGCTGTATTCCTGGATGCGAGCCGTCAAGTCCTGGGCAAGCTCCTGACGTTTGGCCGCGGTCCTCGAGAGCAGGTCCGGTAGGCTGACCACCAGCACAATACCGTTGACCGCACACTTGCGGCGCTGCTTCTTCAGGTTGCGCAGGAAATCGGAGAACTCGGTCGAAGCGCTATCGTCTTTGAGGTAACGCCCAGCCGTGTCGACCAGCACTGCATCGGGGCTGAAATACCAATCGCAGTACTGCGTCCCGCTTTCGGGAGTGGCTTGGCCGCTGGCCATGCTTGCCGACAGCCCCGAGTGGGTCAGCAACGAGGTCTTGCCGGCGGCCGATTCGCCCACTACCAGGTACCACGGCAGGTCATTCAGGGCAGCTGCGCCCCCACCACCGGCCGATCGATCGGCGCGCAGCAGGTTGATAGCGTGCTTGAGGCGCTGCGCCAAGACCTGTTGGTCACGCATCTCGCTACCGGAAGCGTTGACTGACTTGTCCACTTCCTTCTGGACCAGGTTCTCCAGGTTGTGCTCGGTGCGGATGCGCTGGTATTGGCGCAAGACGATAGCCAGCAGGAAGAGCGCGCTGACCAGGGCCAGCGACTCCAGCAAATAGGCGCGGGCCCAATCCTGGCGTGGAACCAGGTACATGCAGGCGGCCATGCTCGCGGCCCACAGGACCACCGTCGTCAACCAGAAGCTTTTTAAAATGTGCAGTATCTTTTTCATGTCGTCCTGACCGGTTACCGGGCCGTACTCAAGCGCTGAACAGCTTGCTGATATGTTCGCTGAGGGCAGCTACATCTTTGCCCAGCAACCAGTCCAGCGTCATGTAGACGCTCGCGCACACCACCGCGACCAGGGCCACGTACACCCATGCCGGGATCTCGTAGCGCAGCATCTGCGAGACCTGGTCCGGCAGCGCCCAATCAGGGGAGAGCAGTGTTGGCGGTTTGCGATAGCGGGCGATATCCTGGCCCAGGGTATTGGCCAGGTAACGCAGGCGGTCCTTGTCGTCCAGGGTGTACTTGCCCTGGAAGCCCAGTGCCAGGCACAGGTGATACACCTCCAGCACATCGACATTGGCTTTGACGTCGGCGCGCAAGGCATCGATCTTGTCGAAAAAGCCTTCACCGGCCAGGTGAATACCAAATTTGCGCAGCTGCAGTGGGTTGAGCTCAAACCGCGTGCGCAGTGGCGTGTCCCCGGCGCTGGCGCGCATCACGCTTTCGTCCAGGAATGCGCAGAGGGCATATTGAGTGTCGTGGACTTGCTGGGCGCTGTAACCGGCGGCAAGTGCCTGGCGCTCGAAGGCTGTCAGGAATTCGTCGACACTGGCGTCGAAAGCTTCGGTGCTGGTCACCTGGCGGCCGCGACGGATCAACAGCGCCATGCTGATGAAGTCGTTGACCATTTCCTTGAGCGTTGTTTTGCCTGTCACGGCCGCGTCCTGCATTACGGCATCGGTCATTTGAGCACCGCCATCAATTCGAGCTTGAGGTTGTTAAACGCACTGGGCGCGTAGAACGAGATGGCTTGGGCATCCATCATTCGCTCGTACACACGGCCATGGGGTTCGATGGAGAAGTAATGGTTGTCCAGCCGTACCGGAATAGCGTTGGGCAAGCGTGTGGCGTGGTTCAGGGTCGCGCCCGGCATGGCAGCGTTGACCACCACTTCGATGTCCTCAGGCGAGCCCACCTTGATGGCGCGCGGCACCAGGTCAAGCAGGCTGGCGCCGGCCATGTCCGCGTGCACGCATACGTAGAAGTCGGCCTCCTTGAGGCGTGGGTCGCGCAGGCTACCTTGCCAATAGGAGGTCTTGACCTGGGTGAGCTCGATGGTGATGCACTGGTTAGGGACCACATTGTCCAGCATCACACGGATCAGCTCGTCCAGCTTCACCAGCGATGCCGCCGGATCCTGGTGGTCGTAGGCCGGGATATCGGACAGTTGGGTATCGAGGGAAAACGTCAGCAGGCTGCCGGCGAGGTCGGCCATGAACAGGTACAGACGCTCGGGGTGCAAGCGGGGGTTGTGCAGCAGGTGCGCCAGCGCCGGGTATGCCCGGTTCACGGTATACAGCAGCCAGAACAGCGTTACGTCACTGGAACCAAACTGAGCGATCTGGTCGGCGCGTTCCCTGCGCCGGCCAGACAAGGCGCTGCTCTTTGTCTGCAGGGCCGACAACAGGCGCTGGGCCAGGCCTACCAGGGTTTCATGGTTGCCCAGGTGCAAGGTCGGGTGGACATAGTGGTTGTCCAGGTTGAAGCCGCCGATGCCATTGCGCGAAATCTGCGCTACCGGGCACCAGGAATAACCGTCCAGGCTGTCGCCTTCGACCAAGGTCACCACGTTCAGGCGCAGGCTGGTGATCTCGTTTTCCAGGTCGCCTTCGTTCAGGTCGGGCAGGGTATCGAACTGCTTGCGGAACCGGCGCGCACCGCTCTGCACCTGCCCATCTTCTACATAGTTGACGCCAAAGGGCTCGGGCAGCTTGAGTGCTGCGTACACCTTCAGGTCGTTACCCTTGCCCAGTTCCGACAGGTCACGTGCTGCAGGCAGCGGGTCATGGGCTGGCGCGTCGTAGAGGCTGCCATCGGGAAATACCAGCTTCAGCTTCTTGAGCGCCAAGGTGCCAGCGGTCAACGCATCTTCGTCGACTTCCAGCGCCTGTACACCCCAGTGAAAAGGCGTGGCGCGCAGGGTAGCCTGGGCCAGCTGGTGCTGATGGAACTCATCCTGGTACTGGAAGTGCTGTGGGAGAAGAAACATCCCCTCAGACCACATCACCCGGCTCTGCTTGCTCATTGAACGCCTTCCACTAATGAACCGAGTTTGGACTCGGCGGTTTTCTGTGCCGATTGGGTGGCAGTGTCCGCAGCCTTTTTGGTGGCCGCGTCCTGAATATTTTGCAGGGCAGTCGTGTCCGCTGGCTGGGCAGCGGGTTCGGCGAATTCGGCCAAGGCCTTCTCAAGCTGAGGGTCGTTCAGCACGTTGCGGCCGTGCAGCGCGAAAAGCCGGTTCTGGTCTGCCAGCACACGTACGCCGTCCGATGAGAACCAGATACCGTCCTTGCGCAGCGATTGCGCCGAGAACGCCACCTTCCAGCGGCCTTTCTCATCGCTGCGGAAGAACGCTGCCACGCCCACGTATTGCGCGGCGGGCTCCAGAGGCCACTGGTTGACCTGGCCCATACCCGGCAGCAGGAGCAGTTCGCGCGCATTGACCAGCGTGCTGCCCAGCGCCTTCTTCGGGTCGTCCCAGAGGCTGTCGGGGTCAATGGCGGCGAACTTGTCCAGCGATGTCAGCTGGTACACCCGCACCACCACCGACAGCGGCTTCCCATCCGCGTCCAGGTTCAGGCGGTTGCCGCCATCGGTGGTCAGCAGCACCTTGTCCTGGTTGCCGAACAACATGTCGCCAGCCCATGTGTCATCCATGCGTTTGCCCATGCGGTCGGTCACGCCGCAGGCGGTGAGTGCCATCAGTGCAACCACGGCGGCCAGCGTGCGCATGGCGGGGCGTAGAGCGAGGCGAGAGTAAATCTGTGCGCTATTCATGGCGGGTTCCTGTGCCTTGGTCATCAGCGCAACCGGTAGGCGAAGTCGCCATCGCTGCCTACCTTGATGCTCAAGCTTTGAATGGGTTTGTCCTGGGCCATGCGTTCCAGCACCCGCTGCGAGATTTCAGGCATGAGGGTCTTGGAAAGGATGTTGTCGATGTTGCGCGCACCACTGTCCACTTCGGTGCAGCGGGCAGCGATCGCTTTGACCAGTTCGGCGTCATAGTTCAGCGCGGCCTGATGGTTGGCCTCGAAGCGCTTGCGAATGCGCTCCAGCTTCAACCCCACGATGCGTTCCAGGATGGCGTCCTTCACCGGGTAATACGGCACGATGCTCAGGCGCCCGAGGAACGCCGGTTTGAACACCTGGTTGAGCTCGTCACGCAGCCCTTCGACGATGTCCTCGGGTTTGGGGAGCGGTTCATTGCCCAGGCACCACTGCATGATGCGCTCGGTGCCGGTGTTGGACGTGAGGATGATCACGGTGTTGCGGAAATTGATTTCCCGACCCTCACCGTCATCCAGCACACCTTTGTCGAACACCTGGAAGAACAGCTCCAGCACGTCGGGGTGGGCTTTCTCTACCTCATCCAGCAATACCACGCTGTAGGGTTTGCGGCGCACGGCTTCGGTCAGCACGCCACCCTCGCCATAGCCCACGTAACCCGGTGGGGAGCCCTTCAGGCTGGAAACGGTGTGCGCTTCCTGGTACTCGGACATGTTGATCGTGATCATGTTGCGCTCGCCGCCATACAGGGCATCGGCCAGCGCCAGGGCCGTTTCGGTCTTGCCCACGCCGCTGGGGCCCAGGAGCAGGAACACGCCGATCGGCTTGTTGGGGTCTTCCATGCGTGCACGGGAGATTTTGATGCGCTTGCCGATTTCCTCCAGGGCATGGTCCTGGCCCAGTACGCGCTCGCCAAGCAAGGCTGGCAGGCGTTGAACGGTATCGATTTCGTTGCGCAGCATCTTGCCCAGCGGAATGCCTGTCCAGCCGGAGATCACTTCGCCGATGGTACCGCCGTCGACCAGAGCATGTACCAGGGGTTGCTCGCCCTGCACCTGCGTCAGTCGCAGGCGCAACGCGGCCAGATCCTGGGCGGCAGCCGCAGGATCGGTGCTGGCGCTGAGCGTGTGAATCTCCTTGACCAGTTCCAACTCCTGTTGCCACTGCTGCTGCAGCGCCTCGCGACGCGCCTGTTCAGTGGCCAGATCGGAGGCAAGCGCAGCGAGACGCTTGGCGTGATCGCCGCCACGGCTGGCCTCATGCTCCAGCACGCGGATCTCGGCTTGCAGGTTGTCGATACGCCGCGCACTGTCTTCCACCAGGCCCGGCTGCGCCGACTGCGCCAATGCCACGCGGGCACACGCAGTATCCAGCACGCTCACGGCCTTGTCGGGAAGCTGCCTGCCGGTGATGTAGCGGTTGGACAGGCGCACCGCCTGGGTCAGCGCCTCATCGAGCACCGCTACCTTGTGATGGTCCTGCATTTTGCCCAGCAGGCCACGCAACATATGAATGGCCTGGTCTTCGTCAGGCTCTTCGACTTTCACCACCTGGAAGCGGCGGGCCAGTGCGGCGTCTTTCTCGAAGTATTTCTTGTACTCGGCCCAGGTAGTGGCGGCAATGGTGCGTAGCTCACCCCGCGCCAGCGCAGGCTTGAGCAGGTTGGCCGCGTCATTCTGGCCTGCCTGGCCGCCGGAGCCGATCAAGGTGTGGGCTTCGTCGATGAACAGAATGATAGGGTGCAGGCTGCGCTTGGTTTCCTCGATCACCGACTTCAGCCGGCTCTCGAACTCACCTTTGACGCCAGCGCCCGCTTGCAGCAAGCCCAAATCCAGCGTGTGGATGGCCACGTCCTTCAGTACCGCAGGCACGTCGCCTTGCACGATACGCAGCGCCAGCCCCTCGACCACCGCGGTCTTGCCCACACCTGCTTCGCCAGTGAGTATCGGATTGTTCTGGCGGCGACGAGTCAGGATATCCACCATCTGCCGCACTTCGAATTCACGGCCCAGCACCGGGTCAATGCGCCCTTCACGGGCGCTCTGAGTCAGGTTGACCGTGTACTGGTCCAGGGCAGGCGTCTTGCCGCTGCCTTTCACCGAGCTTGCTGGCGCTGGCCCGCTGCTGTCCAGCGTCCGAGCCAGGGCGGCCTCGCCACTGTTCTGGGTAAGGGCCGCGAGGTTGGCGCGCAGGTCGTCCACATTGATTTTTTCCAGCTCGCTTGCCGACCCCAGCACCACGCGGCGCAGCTCGTCATCATCCAGCAGGGCCTGAAGCAGATAGCCACTGCGAATCTGGGTCTGGCCGAACTCGATGGAGGCGATGACCCAGGCACGCTCGATCAACCGAGTGATATGGGGCGACAAGGCCGGCGTGCGGGTATTCCCAGTCTTGAACGTACCCAGGGCGGTCACCAACTGCGCCTGCAGCCTTTCTTCCACCACCTCGTAATGGCGCAACACAGGGCGCAGATCGATGTCGCCCGCCTCGAGCAACTGCAGCAGCAGATGCTCGACATCCACTTCATAGTGGCGCTCGGACAGGCACAGTGCAGCCGCCCCTTCGGTAGCGTTGCGGCAGGTATCGTTCAACTTGGCGAACAGGGACTTCAGGTTCACAGGGAAACCCCATCAAAAGGTAGGTTGAAGAGCGCGCAACGCGAGGGTGCGACGTCCGAGTCAGGGCGCTTGAGCCAACCCAGCCAGCCCAGCGCCAGGTTGCCCTTGCGGCCAAGCGTGGCCAGGGGCACCGCCTTGGCCTCAAGCATGGGGGCTATCTGGAAATCCAGCTCCGCGCCCAGGTAAAACCGCAGCAGTTCCACCAGTCGTGCGTAGTCGGTCTGGCCGGGCTGGAAGCGCTGGTAATCAGCCAATGCCAGCGGCCCGATTTCTACCCGTACGCAAGACTGGTAATCCCACACCCGGTTGCCTGCCAGGGCGCTCTGCCCCAGCGTCGAGTTCTTGCGGCCCAGGCGCGTGCACTGGCTATCGTCCAGCTTCAGCCAGCGCCCGGCGAAGGGCTTGACCTTGAAAGGCAGCGAGAAATAGAAGTTGAGCATGCTTTGCAGGCTCAGCGCGTTACGAGGCTTCTGCGCAAACATGCCCGAGAAGTAGTTGAACACTTCTCGGCGCAGCGACGACTTCCCCTCGTCAAACTTGCGCTTCTGTGCCACCGGGCCCATACCCACGAGGTTCAACAGGTAGCGGTCAAACGACGAGCTGCCGTTGCGTTCGAACTCGATGTGAAACTTGTATTTTTGCCATGCCTCATAGAACAGCGCGACCATGCGATGCGAGAACAGGTCCAGGAAGCCGTGGGCGGCATCATCGCGGTATTGAATATGGCGGTTGATGAGCATCTCGGTATACGGGCGCGGTAATACACCCGACGGGCCTACCAGCCCCATGAAGGTGATTTGCACTTCCGACAGCGGCTGGTCGGCGGCCGACAGCACCCCGGGGCGCTCGAACTGCAGGTCGCTCACCTCACTGGCAGGGAAGTTCAACGACAATTGCGAACGGAAACGTAGCGGATCTTCATGCGGCCGCGTTTCCGGGTCCATGCGGCCCGCCCTGCTGTAATGCAGGCGCAGCAATCGCACCAATTGAAAGAACTCGAATCGGTACGGCTCCGCCCTCGCCTGGTCGATCAGACCAGGGGTTGATCGCCGGTTCTTGGAGTCCATTGGACGATTCTCTTTTCGCGCTGCATCGAGCGCAGGGTAAGTTGAGTGAAACTGTTGACCGTGCAGTACTGGCCGAAGAAGTGGTTGAGCACCATGCCGAACAGGAAGACGCCGCTACCCGTGTATTGGCTTTCGTCCACCGTCAGGTTGATGCCTACGCCACGTACGAAGTTGGGGCGTGGGTGGCCAATGCGTGCCACCACTGGCTCGCTCTTGATGGCCACGATGCCGTCGATCTGTTTGCGCAGTGCCGAATTGCTGCGGTAGTTGTACAGCGACAGCAGTTCCAGCAGCACCTCGCGACCTTGGGACACCAACGACAGATGGCTGAGGTTCAAGTGCGAAATCAGCCGCCAAATAAGGCCGCCTCCCAGGGGCACGCGAGCCGCTGGCGTAGGCTTGCGCAGGCAGCGAATGCCGTGGATGACCGTATCGGCAGGCAGCTGGAACTCGCCCCCTGGCTGCCCCAGCGGCATCAATTGCGGCAGGTCGCGGTTACTGCAGGTCAGGCGAATGCTCAAGGTGTCGTTGTTGGCATCGAGCAGTTCGAGGTTGCGATCCACCACGCGAATGAACATGTTGGTGCTCGCGTCTGTGTTGGTCTCACCTGGGCGGCGCTTGCCAATCCAGTAGCTGGCGTGGGGATTCTGCTCGCCACGGGGCTCAAAGAACGGGTGGCATTCGCTGACCTGGTCGCGGTTACCGATTTTCTTTACGCGCTGCACACGGTCGATGGATACCACCTCTGCCGTGGCATGCATGCGCGCATCGGCGCGTACCGGATACTCGTGCTGTGCGTGAGTGAGTTTCACCGGCTCCGCCTGGTGGCTGAACAGGTTGATGACCGGCGTGCAGTTGAGCTTGAAGTTGTTGCGGTTGACGTTCTGCGCCAGGCGCGAAAGCCGCTCGTGCAAATCATAATCGGAGAAATACAGGTTGACCTCGACCGCCCCCAGCGCTTTGCCCTTGAGTACTCTGGCCAGCCCGGTCAGGTCGAAGAACATGAATTTTTCGGGGAAGGTGAAATACTCGTGCAGCAGGCGGTAACCGATGAACGAGCGCTCGGAATAGTCCACCAGGCCTTCATCGAGGCCATAGCCAACGGTTTTCAATGTGTCGGCAGGCAGCGCCACTTCGCGGCGCCGGCCGTCTTCCTCGAACACCAGCGTTGCCTTTGCGAGATTGTTGAACAGCAACTCGTACAGCTGGCGCATCAACGTGGCTTCGCCGTCCAGGAAGAAGCGCAGGCTGTCCATCCCCAGGTCGCCCAGCGGTACTTCCACGGCATTCAGGCTCAGCCTCAGCCGCGCGACGATATCCGCGCTATGGCCGTTGAACGCAGAGCGCTCCATTTCCATGAATGATGCTTCGCGAACCTGCACGGGCCAGGCGTGCACCGGGTAGCAGGTGCGGAAGATACAGTCCACGCCATTGACCGGCTTCGAGATGATTCGGGAGTGGCGCTCCACCTGATAGCCGGCAGTGATTTTCGGCACCTTGCCGAAGTCGAACTCCACGATCGACAGGGCTGGGGTGGGGCGCAGGTAATGGGGGTACATGACCTCCAGAAACGCCTCGACGATCTCGGGGAACTCATCATCGAGTTTCTTGTGTACCCGCGCCGCCAGGAACGAGAAACCCTCGATCAACCGCTCGGCATGAGGGTCTTCGCAGTTGTCGCCCTCGATGAGCAACCGCGAAGCGATCTTCGGGTACTGACGCGCGAATTCCTGCCCCAGGAATCGCAGGTGCGACAGTTCTTTCTCGTAATAGGGCAGCAGGTCGTCAAGCATCAGTTCAGGTTCTGCACTGTGTATTCCTGGGTGTTGACCTGCAGTACCGCGTCGAAGGTGACCTGCCGGCTGACGTCACGCAGGCGCAGCAATGCGTCTACGCGGAAAGTCAGCATGCGCTGGCCAGTCTGCTGGGCCAGCAGTTGCACCTTCACGCTGCGAAAACGCCGGTCGCCGGTACTGATGGCTTTCTCCAGCTGGTCCTGGATCAGGCGGCGGTCCTCGGGGTTCAACACACCCTTGCTGGTGAAGTCGGGCATCCCGTAGTCCAGGATGGTGCCGTGCAGGTGCGCGAAGCCCTTGAGTTGCCCAGCCACCAGGCATTGGCGGGTGTTCACCAGGATCTCCAGGTCACGCACGATGCTGGCCTTGTAGTCGGCCAATGAGCACAGCCGTTCCGAAGCCGCCTCGGCCGATTGGTGCGGACGGTCGTCCAGCAATCGGTCGAACAGCGAGGGCATCAGGTTGTGTGACGTGCTCATCTCAGCCTCCGTGGCATGCCGTGCGATCAGCCGCGGCTGGATTGCGGCAGTTCGGCGACCAGCCGCAGCGAAGCGGTCAGTTCATCGAGTTGGTAATGCGGGCGCAGGTAGGTCACAGCCTTGTACACACCCGGCTTGCCAGGCACTTCGAACACCTCGGCGCGGGCTTCGCGCAGCGGGAACTTGGCCTTCGCTTCCTGGCTGGCGGTATCGTCCAGCAGGACGTAGCCCGACAACCACTTGTTGAGGAACAGCTCGACGTCTTTGCGCGAGGCGAAGCTGCCGATCTTGTCGCGCATGATCGCCTTCATGTAGTGGGCGATACGCGAGGTAGCGAAGATGTATTGCAGCTGTGCCGACAGGCGCGCGTTGGCGTTGGCGATATCGGTGTTGTACTGCTTCTGCTTCTGCGCCGACTGGGTGCCGAAGAACGCGGCATAGTCGGTGCCCTTGCAGTGCACCAGGGGAATGAAGCCCAGGTCCGACAGCTCCTTCTCGCGGCGGTCGGTGATGGCGATTTCAGTAGGGCACTTGAGCGCCACTTCACCGTCATCGGTATTGAAAGTGTGCGTTGGCAGGCCTTCCACCAGGCCGCCCCCTTCCACGCCACGGATCGCCACGCACCAGCCGTAGCGCGAGAACGCGTCAGTGACGCGGGTACCCAGCGCGTATGCCGCGTTCATCCACAGGTACTTGTTGTGGTCGCGGCCATCGACGTTCTCGACGAAGTTGAACTCCTCCACCGGCGCCGTATCAGGGCCATACGGCAGGCGGCCCAGCACGTGGGGCAGGGTCAGGCCGACGTAGCGCGAATCCTCGGAATTGCGGAACGACTTCCACTTGGCGTATTCCACCGTGTCGAAAATCTTGGCCAGGTCACGTGGGCCCGCCATGTCGGTGAACGAGTCCCAACCGAACAGTTCCGGCGATGCTGCCGAAATGAACGGGGCGTGGGCTGCCGCGGCCACATGGGAGATCTCTTCCAGCAGGTACATGTCTTCGGGGTGGCGGGTGAACTCATAGTCACCCAGCAGCATGCCGAAGGGCGCGCCACCGAAAGTGCCGTATTCCTCTTCGTAGATCTTCTTGAACAGCGCGCTCTGGTCGAATTCCGACGCCGACTTCAGGTCCTTGACCAGGTCTTTCTTCGAGGCATTGAACAGCTGGATCTTCAGCTGCGTGCTGGTCTCGGTCTGGTCCACCTGGTACTTCAGGCCACGCCATGAAGCTTCCAACTGCTGGAACTCGCGAGCGTGCATGATCTCGTTCATCTGCTCGGACAACATTGCATCGATTTCAGCGATGCGCGCGTCCAGCACGGCGATCAGGTCCTTGCTTGGCGTCACTTCACCTTCCAGCACCTGGGCCACCAGCTCTTCGATCAAGTCGCGGGTGCGAGTGCGCTCGGTCTCCGAGCGGGCCACGCGGCTTTCCGAAATGATGCTGTCCAGCAACGAGGCCTGGGGCGCCAGGCTGTCGACTTCAACCAGGTCGCTCTGCAGTTGCGTTGCGGTTTGCTTGTCGTTCATCGTCAGGCTCCAGTCACTCTTTCGTTTCGGTAGCAGGCACGGCGGCCTGGCGGCCGATTTCCTTGCCCAGCGCTGCCAGCTTGTCGGTGTTCTGCAGCACGTCCATCAACAGCTCTTCGAGCTTGTCGTTGCCGCCCATCTTGTTGCGCAGGTCAGCCAGCTTGTTGCGTACGTCCAGCAACTTGCGCAGCGGCTCTACCTGCTTGACCACGTTCTGCGGCTCGAAGTCTTCAAGGGCCTTGAAGTTCAGCTCCACGCCCAGTTGGGTGCCGTTCTTGGCCAGGGTGTTGTCCACGCGATAGGTCAGGCGAGGCTTGAGGCCCTTGAGTACGCCGTTGAAATTGTCACGGTCGATGAAAACGAATTTGCGGTCCTTGAGTTTGGGCAAAGGCTCCAGCGGGTTGCCGGTGAAGTCACCCAGCACGCCAACCACGAACGGCAGCTCTTTCTTTTCCTGAGCATCGCCGATGTCCACGTCATAGGTGATATGCACGCGTGGTGAGCGCACGCGGTCCAGTTTGTGCTGGGTACTTTCCTTCTTCGCCATGGCGATCTCCTTTTGCGAGTGGCTCGCAGCAAATCATTTACGTTGAGGGCGCTGGCGCCCCGCGCGTTACAGTCCTTCGATCGTCCGCAGCAGGCGCTCGCGGATTTCATCATTCATGCCCAGGATGTTGTCGCGGCCCACCAGTTCTTCGAAGCTGGAGGTACCGGCAATCTGGGTGCTGTTACGGATCACCGACTCGTCAGGCAGGCTGGCGGTCAGTGGCGAGTTGATGACGCAGAACGGCAGGTCGCCAAAATCCTTCAGGCGCTCGTAGGTCACCGGGAACCGCAGGCCTTCGAGCAGCCGGCTCAGCCCCGCAGCCTTGCTCAGGCACTGGAACAGCACCAGGTAGTGGACGACAAACCGATAAAGTTCCGCACTGCTGCGGTTAGGGTCGCGTACCACTTTGCGAAAGCCCGCCAGGTCGAACGAGTTGAAACCCACCACCCAGCGCGTCGGGCTGGTGATGCGCACCGTCTGCCCGCTTTGGGCCAGCACGATGTCGTATTCCACCGGGAACAATTCGGGGGTGGTGCTCACCAGGCTCAACGGCACTTCCAGTTCGCTCACCAGTTGGAACGGCGAAGCCGAGGCCACCCGGTCGTACAGCTCCTTGAGCTCGCGGAAGTGATGCTGGGTTTCGCGCCCGCTGCCCCGTGGTGCGCCCTGAAGGTACTCGCCGAACAGCGCTTGTGGGCGCAGCAGTGGGGTAAGCGTCGACAGGTAGTCGGCAGCCTGCGCCCGCAGCACATCGGAGATGGCGCGGGTCTGCAGTCTGAGCTTGATCAGTGCTTCTACGTCAAACGCTTGGGTCATCGAAATCATCGTCCTTGAAGCTGGCACAACGTCCTGTCAGTCGGGGGCGGCCTGACTAATCAAACGCGGGTGACGCATCGAATTGCACGCTCGTACCGAATGAGCGGCGTGGGCCTTTGCGTACCGAGCTTCGTAAGCCAAAGGGTGTATAGCGTTTCTGTGGCGGTTTGCCATCAGTTCCCGCTGTGACACGAGGCTTTTGTAAAAGTTTCAAAAAAAGGATCCATATGGTTTACGGTTCGGATACAAAGATCAATGATAGCTAAATGACATCTTCCGATTTTCGCCCTACGAATCCTGGAGCCAAACGCCGATGAGCAATGCTTTCCACGAATTTTTAAATCTTTGTAACCGAGGAAAAATGGGGATCAAAGAACTGTGGGGAGCCAATCAATCTGGAACCGCCGTGCCATTTTTTTGATATCGCACCGGTATCAAATCGACACTATTTCCAAACGTTGGGAAACTGTTTGTCAGATGCCCTGTTACTTGACACGTCCGTCCAAGCGGTGTCTCCTTCGCGAACATATTCCACCCGCGTTACTCGCGATTGCCGGCCAAAGCCCTGATATTCCGGGGGCTTGGGGCCTCTTTTGCCCAGAGGTCGCAGTTGCCAGCCAGGATTGGGGGGAAGCGTGTTTGAACTGAAACATGTCTTCACCCGGAAAAATTGTGCTCAGTGGCGTGGTGGTTACTGAACTGTTGTTTCAAGCCGTGTCGAAACGGAGCTCCTCGACATCGGTAACAGGCCTCAGCGCGAGGGTTAGCGCTGTTTTTCATGGAGATCGCCCATGTCGCCCTTTATTCCCGCTTCATTCTCCAGTTCGCTCTACCCGCTTCATGCCTTAAATGCAGGGGTGTTCGTTCATGGATGAAATGCTCTTGCCCAAGACCGCCATGGCCAACCTCGGCCCTCAACGCCAGCCTGGTTTGTTGGGCAAGGGCACACTGCCGTCTGCGCCCGATATGCAGATGGGGGCGTTTACCTGCTCGCCGCTGAACATTGGGGGGCTCTATGCCACAGATGATTATGGCGCGGCGATGTTTTTGGCCAATGACCTGCAGTCGCCCGATCCGGGAATGAGTGCAGCGGAACTGGAAGCGGCAGCATTGATGCTTCGTGACCTCATGGCCAAGCTGTACAAGGAGGGAAAAGTCGGCTTCGAGGAAATGGTGGAATTACAGAAGGCTGCCGAGGGTATTCCTGTTATAGGACCGCTCATGTTTTCCGCTGCAAATTTGCCGGGCACGCTTGCTGGAGTGGGGGGGCTAATAGCTGGGGCTGCTCAGACAACATCAGTAAACAACCTGCTGGATATGACGCCTGCACTCAGGAAAAAGCTACAAGCTTGGGCAAAAAGTGGTGGCTCGAAAAATTACACGAAGGCTAACCGCCATTTTAAAGGCCGTATAAAATTAGTACGTGTGAATGGCGTGCTGCACCTGGAAATACCATTAACTGCACAGGCCACCAACTACCGGATTTTAAATAAATCTGGAAATACACATGTTCGAGTTCCGGCTGCTGGGACTGCGCCTAGGCTGGGCAAGTGGAGTTGGGTGCATGCCAATGGAGCAACGGGTGCTGCAAAGGTGCTAAGCGGAAACTCGGTTGGGGCGCTGCTTGCAGTAGGTCCCCAAGCGTATATTGACGCCACTAACTCAAATAGCGTCCACGAATTCCTCAATAAAAGTGCATACAGTCAACCCACAAACGTAGCGGCATTTGGCGCCGGTGTTGTCGTTTCGGTTGTGTTCGCCAGCACGGCTGTCCCCTTCGTCGTAGTATTGGCCATTGGCCTGTCCGCAGGGTGGCTCGCGCAATATGCAATGGGTGAATCAGGCGCAGACAAAAGCATTGGCGATTTTTTAACCAAGTGGTAAATAATGTTTAATACTTTTCCAAGCACTATGCGAAGCAGCCCATTTGCCTTAGCTATATTTTTCGCCGGCTTCGGTGCAGCATTGGCACAGGCCGTCCCTTGGTTGTGGCTGCCCTACTTTTTTATTTGTATATTTTTGATATTCCAAGCGTTCATGCTTGCGTATGTAAATGAGCGTTTCACACGCTATGCAAATACTATGATGATAGGGATGGTGGCAATGGTTGCCTTCTTGGGCGTGTTGGCGGTTTTCTTTTTGATGAAGAACGAATGGGGTTATCCGCTCCATTTAGCATTAGTGAGTTGTTTTGTTTTTGCATCAGTGATTACTGCGGTTTACCTTTGGGTTAGCTTGACTAAGGCATCAAGTTTTCCCTTCGATGTTCAAAAGGGTCGGGTTGTTAGCCTACACGTTAAAGTCGATAGGTACAGCGCGCTTGTGGGGGGCTGACGGCGGGTGGGTCGGCCATTATCGTTAAACTGTTTAGTGCAGAAACCGTTCTGATGACGATGGCTGTCGCAATGTTTTCCTGTAGTTTGTTTCTCATTGTTTATAGCCGAAATGTTATCAGGGGGCTGCGAACCTTGACGGCTCAAGAGCGTGTCCAAGGCTGTGCCTACACGTTTGAAAATCTGGAAGAAGTCCGGCATGTGCGCAGTCAGTGGATAGTTGGCAGGCTGGCTTCGAAAATACTGAAAGGCGCGCGGTGATGATGACCGATGCATCTCCACATCATCAGAAAATTCGCGCCTTGTTTATGGCAGGTTTGGCATTTTGAAAGTGTTCTCGCGGGGGCTGTGCGATTTCAAGAAGGTCTCACCGGCGGGTTTCCATTCGTGATGATCATCACCTCCCCAGATAGTATCAAAAAGGCGCCGCTGGCCTGCGCGGTTCTTGTGGGCATTTTTAGTGGCTTCTACGCACTTTTGGTGCCCATTTTTCCGTGGTTTTTTTGGCCGGCGCTGGTTGTCCTAATTCTGTATGCAATGTACTTGACGTATGCAAATGAACGATTCACCTCTTTCGCAAACTTTGTGGTTTATTTGCCCTTTATCTCTTTCGCGTTTATGTCTTGCAGTACAGCCCACACATTGGCTAGCGATGATTGGGGATGGATGTCATGGCAAGCAGATTTGTTTTCTTTGGCCGTCGCTGCGGTTATTAGTGCATTGGCGTCATGGGTCTATTTCACCCGATCGTTTGTCCCGTCTTTCAAAGTCGTTGCTCGCCGCGTCAAGAGCTTACCGTGGGATGGATGGACTCCAAACCTGCCCTTATCGTTAATTATTATTTTTGCTATTTATATAGTTATAAACATGGCGGCTGCTTCGAAAAGCTCTTTGCCGATGACCCTTGTGTCGCTTACGACAACGGCGTCCCTGCTTTTCTACTTCCGCCACCTGATCCGCGGCCTGCGCACCCTTCGCGCGCAGGAGCGAGAACAGGGCGTTTTCTACACCTTCGAAAATATCGAGGAAATTCGCGAGGCGCGCAGCCGGTGGTGGCTCGTCCGTCTGTACCGGTGGGCCTCAGGCTTGCGACGGTCCCCGAAATAACCGATTACCCGCTACGCCCTGCGCACCACGGCCTAGCAACTAGCTTTCAAGGAGATCACCATGTCGATGGACCTTTCCGCCCTGTTCACAGCGCAGAACCAGCGGCTGTTCAAAATCACCCTGCCACTCAAGGGCGGTCAGGAGCTGCTGCTCGAGTCCTTCGGCGGCTACGAGGCGCTGTCCGGTGACTTCGCCTTCGAACTGCAACTGATCAGCGAAAGCGCCGACGTCGAGCTGAAGACGGCCATCGGCCAGCCCACACTGATCGAAATTGAATTGTCCACTGGCGGCAGCCGGTACATTCATGGCCACATTATCAGCTTCGCCAACAAGGGCAGCGACGGCGGCATGTGCCAATACAACGCCACCCTCGGGTCGTGGCTGAACATGCTGGCCCAGCGGTTTGATTCGCAGATCTTCCAGGACCAGACCATCATTCAGGTGGTCACCAGTATCTTCAGCCGCTACGAAGGCCTGGCCAAGTTCGAGTTCCGCGTCAGCCGCGCACTCAAGCAGCAGAGCTACATCACTCAGTACCGTGAAAACGACCGTAACTTCGTGCTGCGGTTGCTGGAAAGCGAAGGCCTGTTCTACTACTTCGAGCACACCGCTGACGGCCACACCATGATCATCATGGACGACTCCACCGTGCTGACGCCGCTGCCCGAACAGCCACAAATTCGCTTCCATAGCGCCTCGGTGACTGAAACCGCCGACTCCATCACCGACTGGACCGCCCAGCGTACGCTGCAATCGGGGCGTTTCTCGGCGCAGACGTTCGACTACCGCCAGCCGCGCAATCGCCTGCCGGTGAGCATGGCCAGCCTCAACAACCAGGGTGATGTCGACCAGTTCGAAATCTACGATTACATGGGCCACTACACCCACGGCGACAGCGACCAGGGCGAAATCCTGGCGCGTAACCGCATCGAAGCCATTGAACTGCAAGGCAAGACATTCGCAGGCGAAAGCAACTGCCGCGCACTGCGCCTGGGCTACACCTTCGAGCTCACCCAGCATTTCGACCACGACAACGGCTCGGCCGAGGACCGCCAGTTCCTGCCCATGTATATCCGGCATGGCGGCAGCAACAACTACCTCAGTGGCGGTCAGGCCGGCTATGGCAACCGGTTCACCTGCGTGCGCAGCAAGATCAAGTTCCGCCCTACCAACAGCGCCGCCAAACCGACCATCTCCGGTCCGCAAACCGCCATCATCGTCGGGCCGCCAGGCGAAGAGATCTACACCGATGAACTGGGCCGCGTGAAGGTCCAGTTCCACTGGGACCGCCTCGGCGAGTTCAACCACAAAAGCTCCTGCTGGGTACGCGTGGCGCAATCCGGTGCCAGTGGTGGTTTCGGCAGCATCCTGATTCCGCGCGTTGGCGATGAAGTGGTGGTGGCCTTCCTCGATGGCGACCCCGACCGCCCTTTGATCATGGGCAGCGTGTACAACTCGCAGAATACGCCGCCGTGGGCGTTACCGGCGAACAAGACCCAGAGCGGTTTCCTGACCCGGTCATTGAAGGGCGACGGCGGCACCGCCAACTTCTTCCGCTTCGAGGACAAGCAGGGCGCCGAGCAGGTGATCGTGCATGCCGAGCGCAACATGGATACCGAGATCGAAGTGGATGAGACCCACGCCGTGGGTAACAACCGCGCTATCACGGTCGGCGGTACCCACACCGAAACGATCACAGGCAATACCCAGATCAGCGTCCAGGAGGGTGCCTTCTCGCTAACCGTCAACGAGCAATCCATCACCATCAGCGCCCAGACCGCGATCGTGTTGCAGGTCCAGGGCAGCAGCATCACGCTCATGCCTGGAAAAATCGAGATCAGTTCCGACTTGATCGTCACGAAGAGTACAGGCGCCACGCAGATTACCGGTGCGCCCGTTCAGATCAACGAAGAGGGCTAGAGGCCATGACGCGCACCAGCATGTACGACCGCATCTCCGAACGGCGTATTGCCCTTGAGGCCTTGGCTCGCGAGGAAGAGGAACGCCGCGCGGCCGAGGCACCTGCACAAGCGCAGAACGTAGTACCGCTGGCAATGCAGGACGAAGCCCCCACGACGTTTAACCTCGGGGGGTTCAGCTTCGGCTTTCCTGCCGCGCTCAGGTTCGAGGACCTGCAAATCACCGCCATGCTCCGGGGAGAACCTGTTGCCATCAGCGTGCAGCGCTGCTCGGTAGCGCAGGACCGCACCTTGGATCAGGCTTTCGATGAGGCCGTGCAGGGGTTGCACGAGCGTCATGGCAGCTTGCGCATTATCCGCCGCAGGGAGAGCACCATGGCCGGCAGCGATGCGCTTGCCCTGGATTTCGTGTTCCGCGCTGGCCACCAGGAGCGTCATGGCCGTCTGGTCGGGGCAATGGTTCCGGTCGCCGACCGCAATGAACGACAGTGGCTGGCTATCAGCTGCGTGATCGACCCCGACAAGCCCGCGCTCAAGGGCTGGCTGCTTGATTTCGATAACATGCTCAATGGGCTAACGGGCCTCTGAGCCGCGTTTCATATCCGACAGGACAGAATTTAAAATGGATTATCAGTTTCAGGAAGGCAGCTTCACATTGCCTGAAGGTTTCCAGGACCGCACCGTCAACATGTTCGTGTTCGGCACGACGACGCCCGCCCCCTTGAGCATCACCCTTTCGCGCGACACGCACCTGCCCGGTGAAGACCTCGGCGCTTACCTGAAGCGCCAACTGAAACTGCTGGCGTCGAAGCTGCGTGGCTACACCGTGCTTGAACAGAAAACTGTCGAGCTATCCGCTTCCCACCCCGTACCAGGGGTGCAGATCGAAGCGTATTACATGAGCGACAAACGCCCCATTCATCAACGCCAGGCGGCTTTCATCATCGCGCCCGGCCGTGTCCTGGTATTCGCGTGCACCAGCCAGGCTGACTTCACGGCCGAACAGAACCGCAACTGGACCGACCTGCTCGCCAGTTACCAACCCAGGCAATTGAACCCGGACCCGGCAGCCAGCGGCGTACAGGAGTAAGGCCATGTTCGAAGCAGCCCGGTTACACGACGGCATCGAACACACCAGCGCGCTAGCCGGCTTCCTGCTGGGCGCCGTGGCGGGCATTGCCCTGGTGGCCTACGTCGCCTTCACCTTTGCCACCTGCGGCGTGGGTGGCTTCCTGTTGGGTGTGGCGGCAGGCATTGTGGGCGGGGGCATCGTCAGCCTGGGGGAGCGATTAGGCAGCGCCTTCAGCTCGCCCGCGGGGCAGATCGAATCTGCCTCGCCGAACGTGTTCATCAACGGCCGCGCGGCGGCCTATGCCGAAGGCAGCGTGGGGGTGTGCGAAAAGCATTCGCCTACCGTGCAGGTGGCCGAAGGCTCGGCCAACGTGTTCATCAACGGTTTCGGTGCCGCACGCAAAGGTGACAAGCTGACCTGCGGCGCCAAGATCGCTTCGGGGTCGGGCAACGTGTTCATCGGCGGCGGCACCTACGGCTACCTGCCGGTCAACGACGAAGTACCGAAATGGCTGCGTTACACCGTCGACATCCTGATGGCCGTGGCCGGCGGCGCCAGGGCCGTGCTCAGCATCTACAAACTGGGCTTGCAGCAAGGTCTCAAGGCCGCTGGGCCCTGTGCGTTGCGCTTCATGGCCGGCGTCGTGGCCGGCGATGCCATCATGCGTTTCGGTGTCGCGCCAGTCGCTGAGAAAGTCATGGGCGGCCTGCACGGCAACCCGGTCGACACCACCACCGGCCGCAAGCTGCTGCCGGACGAGACCGACTTCGTCCTGCCGGGCCTGATGCCTATCGAATGGTCGCGCTTCTACGCCAGCGACCTCACCGTGGACAGCGTTCTGGGCCGCGGCTGGGTACTGCCGTGGGAGCAAAGCCTGCGTCGGCGCGGCGACTTCATCTACCTCACCGACAACCAGGGCCGTAGCGTGCCGTTCGTGACGCTGGAGCCGGGCGAGCGCATCTACAACCCCCACGAGCAGGTCTACCTGGTACGCAGCGAGGGTGGCCACTACCTGTTGCAAACCCTGGATAACCTCTTCTTCTACTTCGGCGAAGTCGCCGACGACAATATCGCGGTACCACTGCAACGCATCGAAAACGCCTTGGGCCACTACCTGCATTTCACCCGCAGCGTCGACGGCCAACTCACCGACATCACCGCCACCGGCGAGCAGCGCGTGCACCTGCACTACGCCCACCCCCTGGGCCGCCTGACCGAGGTCAAGCGCGTGGTCGGCGACACCGCCGTCGAAACCCTGGTGCAGTACCGCTACGACGACCGCGGCCAACTGCTGGAGGTGGTGAACCGCAACGGCGACACCGTACGCAGTTTCGCCTACACCGACGGCGTCATGACCCGCCACGCCAACGCCCTGGGCCTGAGCTGCCACTACCGCTGGGAAACCCTCGACGGTCAGCCCCGGGTGGTCGAGCACTGGACCAGCGACGGCGAACACTTCGATTTCCGCTACGACTTCGGCGCCCGTACCACCTGGGTCACCGACGTCCTGGGCCGCGAAGCCCAGGTGCACTACAACGCCGACCGCCGTGTGGTGGCCAGCACCGATTTTGGCGGCGAGCGCTACCAGATGGCCCTGGACGACCGCGGCAACCTGACCGGCCTGACCCTGCCCGACGGCAACCAGATCACCCTGCGGTACGATCAATACTCGCGCCTGGTCGAGGAAACCGACCCACTGGGCCGCACCACCCGCTACAAACACCACCAGCTCACCACCCTGGTGAAGCAGGTGGACTACCCGGACGGCTCCAGCTGGAAAGCCCAGTACGACAACAAGGGCAACCTGCTGGCTGAAACCGATGCCCTGGGCAACACCACCGAGTACTACTACAGCGACGACGGCCTGCCGCACACCATCGTCGACGCCACGCACAAGTCCAAGCACCTGTGGTGGAACACGCTGGCCCAGGTGGAGCGTTACCAGGACTGCTCCGGCAAGAGCACCGCCTACCGCTTCGACGAGCATCAGCACCTGCAGGCCGTGACCGATGCGCTGGGGCAGACTACCTCGTTGCAGCGCAAGCCCGCGGGCGAAGTGCTGAAGATCGAGCATCCTGACGGCACCTCGGAGCAGTTCACCTACAACGCCCTGGGCCAGGTACTCACGCACACCGATGGCAAGGGCCAGATCACCCGCCTGCAACGCACCGCCCGCGGCCTGCCCAGCAGCCGCCAGGACGCCAAGGGCCAGCGCATCGGCTACCAGTACGACAAGGCCATCCGCCTGACGGCCCTGGTCAACGAAAACAACGCGGCCTACCAGTTTGCGTACGACGCCAGCGACCGGCTGATCGAAGAGCGGCGCATCGACAACCTGACCCGGCGTTTCAGCTATAGCCAGGGCGGGTATCTGACGCGGGTCGAGGAAATCGGCTACGGCGAACGGGCCGAAACACCACAGCGCAGCACGGAGTTTGAACGGGACAGCATCGGGCGATTGATCGCGCGGACCAATGACGATGCACGCCTTGAGTACGCTTACGACGATGCCGACCGCCTGCTGAGCATTCAACGCACGGCCACCAACGGCGGCCTGCGCCTGGGCGTGAAGCACGAGAAGTTGAATTTCAGCTACGACCTGCTGGGCCGTCTGCTTACCGAGACAACCCCGCAGGGAGAGCTGGCTTATGAGTACGACCCGCTCAGCAACCTCACCACCCTGACCCTGCCCGATGGCCGCCAACTCAACCACCTGTACTACGGCAGCGGCCACCTGCACCAACTCAACCTCGACGGCCAGGTCATCAGCGACTTCGAACGCGACGACCTGCACCGCGAGGTCTACCGTACCCAAGGCAAGCTCACCAGCTGCTTCGGCTACGACGCCATGGGCCGCAAGGCCTGGCAATACGCGTCCAGCGTCCCGGCCGAAAAGCTCTCGAAGGTCACCAACCCCAACGTGCCGACGCGGGTGCTGCTCAACGACTACCGCAATGCCGTGCAACGTCAGTACGAATACGACCCTGCCGGCGAGCTGATCCGCACGCTGGATCAACTGCGCGGTGAAATCCGCTACGAGTACGAAGCCAACGGCCAATTGCACGGCCGCGAAACCGGCAAGCTGATGACCAGCGAGGAGTTTCGTTACGACCCGGCGGCCAACCGGCTGAACTTCGGCACCAGCCAATTCGACAAGGTGAAGGACAACCGCCTGCGCAACTGGCAGAACAACGAGTACCGCTATGATCCATGGGGCAACCTGATCGAGAAGCGCAGCGGGCAGCGGCAGGTGCAGTATTTCAAGTACGACTGCGAGAACCGGCTGGTTGCTTCGGAGACCTTGGTGCAGGGGCGCCTGCACAGCAAGGGGCGCTACCAGTACGACAGCCTGGGACGTCGCGTCGGCAAGAGTGCTCAACAGGACGGGCAGGTGCAGGAGAAGCGGTTCCTCTGGCAGGGCCTGCGAATGCTGCAGGAGCTGACGCCGGAGCGCGATAGCCTGTACCTCTATGAGCCCGGGAGCTATGCGCCGCTGGCGCGGGTGGACCGCACGGAAGGCGAGGCGCAGCAGCTTTACTACTACCACACGGACCAGATCGGTACGCCGCTGGAGATGACCGACGCCGATGGTCGCATCGTCTGGCAGGCGACGTACAAGGCGTGGGGGAGCATCGAGACACTGGCGGTGGCTGAGGTTGAGCAGAACCTGCGGTTCCAGGGTCAGTATTTCGATGGTGAGACGGGGCTGCACTACAATACGTTTCGGTATTACGATCCGGAGGTGGGGCGGTTTATAACGCAGGATCCGATTGGGCTGGTGGGTGGAACTAATGTTTATCACTATGTGCTAAACCCCAGCGGGTGGGTAGATCCTCTGGGTTGGATGCCGTGGGCATGGAATCCTGACGGTATGGGGCATCACATGATACCTAGAGGAAAGGCTAATAGTGTTGGGCTCAATGAGCTAGGAACGAAGCTTAATACGCCTACCTTCTTTCCTATCCCCTATGAGGAGGGAATGCATGAAGAGCTTCACCGGGCGATTAAACCAGATATCGGTAGCCTCCAAGGTGCTTGGACCAAAACCCCGGGGGACCTGATTGAGGCTGCGGGTAAAAATCTCGATGCGGTCTCTCATATTAAAGGAGATCTACGAATTCCAGCTACAGGCGAAGTAATTGCAAAAAATGTCACACCTAAGGCCGCTTATGCTGAGCTAGTTAATTGGTATAAAAAGCGATCTACTGGAATAAAGGGAGGCTGCTCATGAGGTTTGAGTGCGATGTGGATGTCGACTTTAATGGCATAGTAATGTTCGTGTATCCTAAGTTGGCCGATTTATTTGAAGGTGGGGTGCAACCAGGTCAGAATGTGCTTCGAGCCTTTACTACTACAGATAAAGGCGATGAGGTTTTGGATAAGGGTGTTGCTTTGCCTATTATGGGGGTTGATGACGGCACGTATCGACTTAGGATTTTTATAGATGAGGCGCCTTGTAAAGAGCGGCGCGAGGTTGTATTCGAAGATGAGTACTTCTATTTAAATGTGGTTGGTGGCCTGTATGTGGCAGATATGGCCGTTTTGTGGGATTGGGAGGAATTTACAGGTTGGACGCTTTTACCAGTTCCGACCGGAATGTACAGGGTGAGTGTCGCAGGTGTTCATCTGTATAATGAAGTCAATGATGTCGATTATGGTTTTGATATCTGTCTTCAAACGGTGAGCGAACCCTTCCATCGAACAATCGAACCGAGATCTGACTCACGATTGATTAAAATTATACGGTGAAGTCGCACCACCCGCTGCAAGCACCATCACTTCACCACCTCGGTGACCCAGGTCGACTACCCAGACGGCTCCAGCTTGAAGGGCAGTACGACAACAAGGGCAACTGGCAGTACGCGTCCAGCGTCCCGGCCGAAAGCTCTCGAAGGTACGTGCCGACGCGGGTGCTGCTCAACGACTACCGCAACGCCGTGCAGCGTCAGTACGAATACGACCCTGCCGGCGAGCTGACCCGCACCCTGGATCAGCTCAGGGGTGAGATCCGCTACGAGTACGAAGCCAACGGCCAATTGCACGGCCGCGAAACCGGCAAGCTGATGACCAGCGAAGAGTTTCGTTACGACCCGGCGGCCAACCGGCTGAACTTCGGCACCAGCCAATTCGACAAGGTGAAGGACAACCGCCTGCGCAACTGGCAGAACAACGAGTACCGCTATGATCCATGGGGCAACCTGATCGAGAAGCGTAGTGGGCAGCGGCAGGTGCAGTATTTCAAGTATGACTGCGAGAACCGGTTGGTTGCTTCGGAGACCTTGGTGCAGGGGCGCCTGCACAGCAAGGGGCGGTACCAGTACGACAGCCTGGGACGGCGCGTCGGCAAGAGTGCTCAACAGGACGGGCAGGTGCAGGAGAAGCGGTTCCTCTGGCAGGGCCTGCGGATGCTTCAGGAGCTGACGCCGGAGCGCGATAGCCTGTACCTCTATGAGCCGGGGAGTTATGCGCCGCTGGCGCGGGTGGACCGCACGGAAGGCGAGGCCCAGGCGCTTTACTATTACCACACGGACCAGATCGGTACGCCGCTGGAGATGACCGATGCCGATGGTCGCATCGTCTGGCAGGCGACGTACAAGGCGTGGGGGAGCATCGAGACGCTGGCGGTGGCTGAGGTTGAGCAGAACCTGCGGTTCCAGGGTCAGTATTTCGATGGTGAGACGGGGCTGCACTACAATACGTTTCGGTATTACGATCCGGAGGTGGGGCGGTTTATAACGCAGGATCCGATTGGGTTGGATGGTGGTACCAACGTTTATCAGTATGCTATAAATCCGAATTTATGGGTTGATCCGTGGGGGTTAGCATATAAAAGCGTAAACTTTGAAGGCTCGTCTGAACTCTTTCCTGTTTCAGGAAATCAAAAAAATATTGTCACTATTCAAATGCAAGGCTCGCGCTCTCGTGATTTTACCGAGGCGTATAAACAAGCAGGACTGAAGGAATCATATGTTAAAGCGCAGGGTAAGTATACTTGGCACCACCTAGATGATTTTGATCCAAAAACTGGAACGTCGACCATGCAGTTGGTAACCCGCTCCGCTCACGAAGCATCCCTTCCTCATACCGGTTCCGTTGCCCAGTTCGAGAAGCACTTTGGACTTCCGTCGGGCGCCTACGGAGGCGGGGACGCAGTAGGAATTTCACATTCGCAGGGCTGGCTCAAAGGGCGAGCTCCTAAAACATCAAGCGTGACGTGCTAAAGGAGTCAATATGAGTGACTTTGTTCTTCTTCATCCGTATTCTAAAATTTGTCTGGAAGACATTCACAGCCTGGAAAATAAGTTGGAATTCAAACTACCCCAATCATTTGTGGATCTATATTTACATTACAATGGTGGGGTTCCAGAAAAAAGCTGGGTAGTAACTAATGATGGTTATGATCCTATGCAGATAGCAGATTTCAAATTTATTTCTAAGGAGGTTGATTCGGCTGACACAGAAGATATTTTGGGATGCTATCAATTTATGTTGATGCGTGATGTAATACCTCACACCCTGTTACCGTTCGCGGTTGATGATGGTGGTAATTTTTTCTGTTTGGACATGCTTAATGGTACGGTGCAGTTTTATGCTACGGATGCCTTTCGCCCGGATAGGAGTTCGGCCGCTAATCACCTAGCTGCCCAAAAAATTCTAGCGTCTTCATTCAGCATGTTTTTGGACAATCTAGAGTTGGAATCCGGGCTAGATGAGTAGCCTATGATTAACTAAGTTTGGGGTCCGCAGCGCTATTTGGGCTGCGAAAGATTTTGGTTATTGAAGTAACCTACGATCATCCCCCTGGGCCGCCTGACCGAGGTCAAGCGCGTGGTCGGCGACACCGCCGTCGAAACCCTGGTGCAGTACCGCTACGACGACCGCGGCCAACTGCTGGAGGTGGTGAACCGCAACGGCGACACCGTACGCAGTTTCGCCTACACCGACGGCGTCATGACCCGCCACGCCAACGCCCTGGGCCTGAGCTGCCACTACCGCTGGGAAACCCTCGACGGTCAGCCCCGGGTGGTCGAGCACTGGACCAGCGACGGCGAACACTTCGATTTCCGCTACGACTTCGGCGCCCGTACCACCTGGGTCACCGACGTCCTGGGCCGCGAAGCCCAGGTGCACTACAACGCCGACCGCCGTGTGGTGGCCAGCACCGATTTTGGCGGCGAGCGCTACCAGATGGCCCTGGACGACCGCGGCAACCTGACCGGCCTGACCCTGCCCGACGGCAACCAGATCACCCTGCGGTACGATCAATACTCGCGCCTGGTCGAGGAAACCGACCCACTGGGCCGCACCACCCGCTACAAACACCACCAGCTCACCACCCTGGTGAAGCAGGTGGACTACCCGGACGGCTCCAGCTGGAAAGCCCAGTACGACAACAAGGGCAACCTGCTGGCTGAAACCGATGCCCTGGGCAACACCACCGAGTACTACTACAGCGACGACGGCCTGCCGCACACCATCGTCGACGCCACGCACAAGTCCAAGCACCTGTGGTGGAACACGCTGGCCCAGGTGGAGCGTTACCAGGACTGCTCCGGCAAGAGCACCGCCTACCGCTTCGACGAGCATCAGCACCTGCAGGCCGTGACCGATGCGCTGGGGCAGACTACCTCGTTGCAGCGCAAGCCCGCGGGCGAAGTGCTGAAGATCGAGCATCCTGACGGCACCTCGGAGCAGTTCACCTACAACGCCCTGGGCCAGGTACTCACGCACACCGATGGCAAGGGCCAGATCACCCGCCTGCAACGCACCGCCCGCGGCCTGCCCAGCAGCCGCCAGGACGCCAAGGGCCAGCGCATCGGCTACCAGTACGACAAGGCCATCCGCCTGACGGCCCTGGTCAACGAAAACAACGCGGCCTACCAGTTTGCGTACGACGCCAGCGACCGGCTGATCGAAGAGCGGCGCATCGACAACCTGACCCGGCGTTTCCACTACAGCGTGGGTGGGCATCTGACTCAGGTCGAGGAAATCGGCTACGGCGAACGGGCCGAAACCCCACAGCGCAGCACGGAGTTCGAGCGCGACAGCATCGGGCGATTGATCGCGCGGACCAATGACGATGCACGCCTTGAGTACGCTTACGACGACGCTGACCGCCTGCTGAGCATTCAACGCACGGCCACCAACAGCGGCCTGCGCCTGGGCGTAAAGCACGAGAAGTTGAGTTTCAGTTACGACCTGCTGGGGCGCCTGCTCAAGGAAAGCACTTCACAAGGTGACCTGAGCTACGAATACGACCCGCTCAGCAACCTCACCACCCTGACCCTGCCCGACGGCCGCCAACTCAACCACCTGTACTACGGCAGCGGTCACCTGCACCAACTCAACCTCGACGGTCAGGTCATCAGCGACTTCGAACGCGACGACCTGCACCGCGAGGTCTACCGCACCCAGGGCAAGCTCACCAGCTGCTTCGGCTACGACGCCATGGGCCGCAAGGCCTGGCAATACGCGTCCAGCGTCCCGGCCGAAAAGCTCTCGAAGGTCACCAACCCCAACGTGCCGACGCGGGTGCTGCTCAACGACTACCGCAATGCCGTGCAGCGTCAGTACGAATACGACCCTGCCGGCGAGCTGGCCAGCACCCTGGATCAACTGCGCGGTGAAATCCGCTACGAGTACGAAGCCAACGGCCAATTGCACGGCCGCGAAACTGGCAAGCTGATGACCAGCGAAGAGTTTCGTTACGACCCGGCGGCCAACCGGCTGAACTTCGGCACCAGCCAGTTCGACAAGGTGAAGGACAACCGCCTGCGCAACTGGCAGAACAACGAGTACCGCTATGACCCGTGGGGCAACCTGATCGAGAAGCGCAGCGGGCAGCGGCAGGTGCAGTATTTCAGGTACGACTGTGAGAACCGGTTGGTGTGGTCACAGACCATCGTCGGGGCGCAAGTCCACAGCGAGGGGCGCTACCAGTACGACAGCCTGGGGCGCCGGATCGGCAAGACGTCTGAGCAGGATGATCGCATAGAGGAAAAACGCTTCCTGTGGCAGGGCCTGCGAATGCTGCAGGAGCTGACGCCGGAGCGCGATAGCCTGTACCTGTATGAGCCGGGGAGCTATGCGCCGCTGGCACGGGTGGACCGCGCGGAAGGGCAGGCGCAGCAGCTTTACTACTACCACACGGATCAGATCGGTACGCCGCTGGAAATGACGGATGCTGATGGCCGCATCGTCTGGCAGGCGACGTACAAGGCGTGGGGGAGCATCGAGACGCTGGCGGTGGCGGAGGTTGAGCAGAACCTGCGGTTCCAGGGTCAGTACTTCGATGGTGAGACGGGGCTGCACTACAATACGTTTCGGTATTACGATCCGGAGATTGGGCGGTTTATCACGCAGGATCCGATTGGGTTGAGGGGTGGAGACAACTTATACGCCTATGCGCCAAACTCTAGTCGTTGGATTGATCCCCTGGGTTGGGTGCATGAATCCACTGGTGGATACAATGTGTACGGATTGTTTGATGAGGGAGCAGATAAACCTTACTACGTAGGTATTACAGACGACTTAAAGCGTCGAGCGACGGAGCACGAGTATAGTGGAAGACTTTCCGAGGAAGCGGAGATGAGGCCCCTCGATAAAAACATAACGTACGGTGAAGCTCGTGGGTATGAGCAGGCCTACATAGAGCACTATGACACAAAGACGGGAGTTATTGGGCAGCAGATATCCGATAGAAATAGAGGTAACAAAGTAAGCTCATTTGATCACGCAAATACTACAAGGGCTGCTTCGCGGCAAGAAAATTTCGAAAGTAACTTTAAGAAAAAAACAACCAGTTTGAAAGGGGCTTGTTAAATGTCAAATCTACAGATATATGGCTGGAAGCAAAAAAAAAGAACGCTGCTGAGGAAGATACTTCCGGGGGATATTTTTTGCTTTCAGTACTTGGATGATAGTTTTGTGTTTGGTCGTGTAATGACTGCGAATGACCTTGGCCATGTTGCAGAAATCTTCCTTCCCGTACTAAATGATCCCGAAATATGCTCTCTTGATGGATTTGTTAGGTTAGGAGAACCGCTGATACTTGATTCGTATGGGCTATTTGATCGTAAGATTAAAGGTGATTGGAGAATCATTGCGCATCAGGAAGATTACACCGCTCCAGAAAATGAATCCGTAAGGTTCGCTTATGGTGCACCAGGCTCCTCTAAGTTGGTGGATATATTTGATAATGAGAAGGATATTAATTTTTCCGATATGAAAAATTATCCTAGCTACTCTCCGCGAGGAGATGCATATATTAAAAAGTTAGTAAGTAATTCTTTGGGTGTGGCCTGAGGAAGCTATACTTGGCGAGCATGTTTATTTTTGTGTCAAGGGTGTAGCGACGACGGCTTGCCGAGTTTGAGCGGGATAGCATTGGGCGGTTGCTGGCGCGCAGCAAAGACGATGCGCGTTTGGAATCCCAATACGACGATGCGGATCGCCTTCTGGGCATCGAGCGTATGGCGATCAATGCGGGTTTCCGCTTAGGCGTGCGGAAAGCGCAGCTTAAATTGGCGTACGACCCGCTAGGCCGCCTGCTCACGGAAACCACGTCCCAAGCGATGTCGGCTACGAATTCATTAGCAACTTCGAACGCGACGACCTGCACCGCGAGGTCTACCGCACCTAGGGCAAGCTCACCAGCTGCTTCGGCTACGACGCCATGGGCCGCAAGGCCTGGCAATACGCGTCCAGCGTCCCGGCCGAAAAGCTCTCGAAGGTCACCAACCCCAACGTGCCGACGCGGGTGCTGCTCAACGACTACCGCAATGCCGTGCAGCGTCAGTACGAATACGACCCTGCCGGCGAGCTGACCCGCACGCTGGATCAACTGCGCGGTGAAATCCGCTACGAATACGAAGCCAACGGCCAATTGCACGGCCGCGAAACCGGCAAGCTGATGACCAGCGAGGAGTTTCGTTACGACCCGGCCGCCAACCGGCTGAACTTCGGCACCAGCCAGTTCGACAAGGTGAAGGACAACCGCCTGCGCAACTGGCAGAACAACGAGTACCGCTATGATCCATGGGGCAACCTGATCGAGAAGCGTAGTGGGCAGCGGCAGGTGCAGTATTTCAAGTATGACTGCGAGAACCGGCTGGTTGCTTCTGAGACAATGGTGCAGGGGCGCCTGCACAGCAAGGGGCGCTACCAGTACGACAGCCTGGGACGGCGCGTCGGCAAGAGTGCTGAACAGGACGGGCAGGTGCAGGGGAAGCGGTTCCTCTGGCAGGGCCTGCGAATGCTGCAGGAGCTGACGCCGGAGCGCGATAGCCTG
The DNA here is from genome assembly GCF_013374995.1 of Pseudomonas eucalypticola. Lineage (NCBI taxonomy): Bacteria > Pseudomonadati > Pseudomonadota > Gammaproteobacteria > Pseudomonadales > Pseudomonadaceae > Pseudomonas > Pseudomonas eucalypticola. The sequence goes on from NZ_CP056030.1 coordinate 173,373, forward strand.
TACCTCTATGAGCCGGGGAGTTATGCGCCGCTGGCGCGGGTGGACCGCACGGAAGGCGAGGCGCAGCAGCTTTACTACTACCACACGGACCAGATCGGTACGCCGCTGGAGATGACCAACGCCGAAGGGCGGATCGTCTGGCAGGCGACGTACAAGGCGTGGGGGAGCATCGAGACGCTGCCGGTGGCGGAGGTTGAGCAGAACCTGCGGTTCCAGGGTCAGTATTTCGATGGTGAGACGGGGCTGCACTACAATACGTTTCGGTATCACGATCCGGAGATTGGGCGGTTTATAACGCAGGATCCGATTGGGTTGGATGGCGGCTTTAATCTTTATAAATACGCACCAAACCCGCTAGGATGGTTGGATCCATTGGGCTGGGTTACCTATAATACTATGGAAAGTATTGCAGGGTTTCAGAAGCATCACATAATTCCCCAGCAGTTGGCGGGCCATGAGGCAATTAAATTAGCGGGGTTAAATATTCATGATGTTTCAAATGTGATATATCTGCCAACACAGCCGGAGAATCACCCCACAAGAACTATTCACCGGGGATCTCATCCCCAGTACACAGCCTCAGTGGAAGCGAAGCTGGATGCTATTCACGAGCATGGGCACAGTAACGGTTGGTCGAAAGCGGAATACGATCGAGCGGTTAGAGCTACCATCGTAAATGAAAGAAAAGGTTTGCGAACAGGTCAAACGATGCTGAACAAAAAATTCAATCAGAGGGGCTGCATGTGGCTAGAATTTATATTTTGCAAATATCGGATGATTATCCTGAAAGCTACTGGTTCAAAAGCGTCGCCCAGGATGGCCAGGATCCGATTGAACTCAAGAAAGGACAGGAACTAAGCAGCGACTGGCGTTTAGAGTTTCGATTGGCAAAAAAAGTAAGTGTGAGCGCTGTTAAAAAGTATGACTTCTATTTTAGCGATGGTCCGAATTTTATCAGCCCAAGGCTCCACGCGTTAATGTTGGAGTCAAAGGTTTCTGGAGTTCAGTTTTTTGATGCGGACGTGTATATCGGAGGGGTGTTACAAGAAGGTTATAAAGTTATAAATATTACCAGTAAGATGTCTGCATTCGATTCGGAGAAATCGAAGAGTAAGCCGCTATTAAGTTATTTGCCGGAGGGTCCAAGGACGTACACAGATATATTTCCAAAGCAGGACTTGACACCCGATAGAGATATATTTCGTGCTACAGAGGCCTTTACCACTATTTTAGTCGTCGACCGTGTTAAGGAGTTGATTGAAAGGAATAGGGTTTTAGGAGTGAAGGTCGTCTCGGAAATATCCACTGGCGAACTTTAAGAGACGCGTAGGGCAGCGGGGATTTATGGCGGAGAAGTGTAAAGTGTATATTCTTAAGGTCTGCTGCTTGTATGGCCAAATAGCCGCAAAAAGCATCGATGATATGGGCACCGGTGGTAGCCCGATAGTTTAGGCTCTGTACGAAATCCCAAGAAACCCAATCGGTGTCCCTCGGAAGCTGAAATTTTGTAGAGTTTCCAGCCATCTACGGAAAGGAATCCTGTGATGGCAAAGCGTTACGAACTCTCGGATGAGGCCTGGACTGTGGTTGCCGATCTCTTCACCGAAACCCATGGCCGGGGGCGGCCCCGCCTGAGCGACCGCCTGATGCTCGATGGCGTGCTCTGGGTGCTCTGCTCGGGTGCTGCGTGGCGAGATATGCCGGAACGCTTCGGCCCGTGGTCAACGGTGTATCAACGGTTTCGGGACTGGCGAAACCAGGGGACATTCGATCAGATGCTCGAACGCTTGCACCTGAGACTGAATGAGCAAGGCTTGATCGATGTGCAAACCTGGATGATCGACTCACCGCAGTACGCGCAACCCGAGCCTCTTCTGGCGCCGGGGAAAAAGGGGGCCTGACGAGCCTGCCGATCACGCTCTAGGCCGCAGCCGCGGTGGCCTGACAACCAAAATCCACATGCTCTGCGACGCCAACGGGACACCGTTGCGCTTTTTGCTCTCTGGCGGTCAAGCCAGTGACATCAGCTACGCTCAACCCCTGCTGGACGAGGTCAGCATTCCATCGCGCCAACGTGGCCGCCCGCGTAAGCGCTGTAAGTGGTTGCTTGCCGACAAGGGTTACGACGCCGAAGCGCTACGCCGCTACTGCGATCAATATCGAATGCAACCCGTCATCCCGCTGCGCTCGATGAAGCGCAAACCCAAGCCTGGCTTACCAAGACTGTTCGATCGGCCAAAGTACCGACAGCGCAACATCATCGAGCGCATGTTTGGATGGCTGAAAGAAAACCGCCGGATCGTGATGCGCTTCGACAAGCTCGCGAAAAGCTATGCCGCTATGGTCTCGCTGGCTTGTTCCATGCGGTGTTTGCGACAGCTCTTTTCGTACAGAGCCTAGATGGTTGCTCTGCAGCTCTTGGGCAGTTTCCTCCTGCACAGTACGTGGATTTTTTGCAGCGCCATAATGGAGTCGCTGGTAATGGCGTATTTGTTTATTCATCTCAAAAGACCTTGCTGCCTGATGGAAGCGGCTACAACAACGGATTCATTGAAGTGAATCTTGGGTATCGTGACTTGGATTGGATGAAAAATTTTCTTGTTCTTGGAGATAGTGATCAAGATGTATATGTTCTGGATTTGGATCTAAAGGTTTATCAGGTTCGAGATAGGCAAGCATTTGATAATATCTTTGAGACTTTCAATGGTTTCGATGAGTTGCTTGTTTGGGTTTATCAATTTATTTTGGGGGGTGTGGATGAGTAGAGAAAGGAAGGGTGAAATTGGCGAGGGTTGCAATCCGTTGACGCTATGCTGCTTTGAATGCGGCATGCACAGTCGGCTGGCTGGGATGAGTCCACATTTCCATATAAAGCGGAATACGATGACGTCGTATAAAAGGATTATCGCAGTTTTTTGGGCTAACTTGAAATGCTTCCCCGAATAAGGCGGCTATTCGTAAGTGATGATTTGGATATAATGTACAACGACGTACTATGCTCTGCTACCTATTTAGTGGCGGAAGACAAGGGGGAAGGTATCAGGCTACCGATGTCCGATCAGTTGCTACTCATCGGTGGCAAGACATAATTCGCCAGGTACGCAGCGCCATTCCGTGAAAATGGCCTAATTTAGGGTGCTGCGGAGTGTTTTACGCTAGGTTCTCCGTGTAGCTACAGGAGTGGGGTGAAAGATCAGGTTCTTGATGCAAATACGATTCAAAAGGGGCTGAACGCTGGCAAGGTTATGACAAGCGATGGTGAAGTTGGTTCTCGCGATGATCCGCGAATTACGATTGAGCATAATAAAGCTGTAGTAGAACACTGGAATGAAACGGGGTATGATTCTAGCAGGCCAGTCCGAAACGACTTCTATAATGATACAGACAATATGAGCATTCGCCTGCGGTCTGCCAATAGCTCTGATGGGGCGAAGATGCTTCAGGATGGAGTTCGATATCAACAGGATGTTGGTCTGGATTATAATTAGAGGTGATAGATGATTATTCAGCCGCAGTTGGAATCAGGTTTCGGAGAAGTTTTCAGGGATCGGTACGGATATTTTAGATTTCAAGATGTGATGCCCAAGTACACTTACAACTATGGCCTTTCAGTCTCTGAGTTTGGGGGCTTTCTTACTGTTGTAGAAAATATTGTCGATGACGAGTTTTCTGCCTCGATTATCCGTCAGGTACCGGAACAAATCAATCGTAGCACTCCTACACTTGTCGCCATCGAAGAAAATTTTTATGGCCTCTCACATATGATTATCGTGCCTAGTGAGTTTCATGGATATTTTAAAGGCCGGTTAGATGATTTGCGCGCTAACCTGTTCCTGTGTGTTCCTATTTACCGGTGCGAATTTTCAGGTACGGAAACAGTTGAGGAATTCAAAGCGCTTCGCTGGGATATTGTTCCTATACTCGATTGGGGGCGCCTGCCAAGTCCTAAGCTCATAGTTTATTTTGACAACCCTAAAATTGGAAGTGGCAACGGCCCTGAAGGAAGTTTAACAAAATTCCCCGCTCTAATTCGTGAGGTGAGAAATCTAGAGGCGGTCGCGAACGGATTCATAGAGCTCACAAATTACGCTGGTAAGGTTCTTGAGGTATTATCTGATGAGCTCGATAGCTATACCATTATTTATGATCGAACTACTGAATACTCAGTTAATCAAGCCAAAGCTTTATCAATGGTTGAGAGGTTTGCGTTTGTTGGTTAAACCTACACGAGCAATAGTGTTGGGTGTAATCCCAGTTAAATGCCCTGAGTTTAAATGCAACAATTCTCATGCCGATTGGGATGATTAGCCCGATGCAAGGGTTTTCATAAAGGGATGCACTATTGTTCTGATGTGGTGCCTCCTTCACAGTGCGTAAATTTCCCGCTACGCCATAACGGTGGTGGTGAGATCGGTGTATTTGCATATTCAGATCGAAAGGCTGTACTCCTAGATAGTGATGGCTGCAATAATGAGATTGTCGAGGGCAACCTAGCGCGCCGTGAATCAGATTGGATGATGGACTAGTCTATTACCTTAGGAGGGAATATGATCACAGTTGAGCAGATAAAGCAGGATTTAACAGTTACCTTTCCGCGGCAAAAAATTTACTTCGTAGCTTCAGAAGTCCCGTCCCATGTTCAAATCCCCAAGGAATGGGACTGCTTCGGAATTGACATTGGGGGGGAGGGACTATCCGATAAGTTGGCGTCGATTTTCAGATCGGTTACCATGGGTTTTGATGCTCTTAGATGATTGTCTGTTGGGGAGCGCTATTCTCCACGACGAATCAACTTCTGATGTTTTTTTGGTGTACGTTTTTCATGATATTTCCGCATTGTATTACTATGTGGGTGGCCTGCCTGTTCGACAACAGGTTGCGGGAGAGAAATTGAAGGGTTTCCCTGCAAGGCTATCTGAATTTTATAATGACGTGCACAATGGCTTTACTTTTTTCCCTGCCCGGTCAATGGGGCCTTTGAGTGTCGATGATTTTTCGAGTCTCTCTGATCTTGTTGACGAAGATGTAGAAATTTCTGATTCGCTTGTGACTGTATTTTCTAATGGTGGTGGCGACTACCTGGTTATAGATCGCGATGGGCATGATGAGGACAAGGGGTTTATTTGGTGGCATGATGAGCCTTTAACGACGCTGCAAGAAATAAATATTTTTGAGGTAATGAATACTTGGATTTCTATCTTTTTAGAAGATACCCGCTTACGGAATGAATTTTTGTCAGGTGTAATCCTTGAAAGGTGAGTGCTGATGAAAAAAATTGAGCTAAGAAAAGTAATGAGTGCTGTCGAACTCTTGCAAGCGATAATCGCCAGTGAGGGTGTTGATGAAGATTATTGTATTTATGTCAAGGGGGATGCTGACGAGATATCAGGAGATACTCGTTGTGCATTGGATGTGTGTCCTTCGATTGTCTCGGATGTAGAGCAGGTAAGCGAGTTTGTGCGGTTGAACGATTTGGAATTATTTTCATATGGCCCTCAATTTAATGACGTGTTGAGAAATGTGCTGAATCAGCCTGGCAACTGCTCTGTAGAAGATTTGATTCGAGCGCTAAATTATTACCAGGATAACGACGATTTTTTAGATTTCTAGTTTGCGAAATGGCCGCTTCTAGCTGCTGGTAGCGGCTTTTTCTCTGCTGCAAATTTGGGCGAATTTTAATTCGGCGGATTTTCGCGTAGCGGCCCATCCGGTTTCAGCTACTTCAGCTACGACGCCATGAGACGCAAGTAGGGGGCTTTAGAAGAACCAATATGTATTATTTCATTGAGCCGGAAGTCGCTGGCAGATTGGGTGATAGTACGGTGATAGATGTGAGCGTCCATCCACCGGTGGTTAGCCATCTTGAGTATAAATTCGAAGGGTGGCTTGGAGATGATATTTTGGAATCATTTCCTTGCTTTATCGTATCCTCACGTTTGGCAGAAAAACTTATTTCTGATAAGTTTACCGGGTATGAACTTGGCCCAGTAACTGTTTCTGTTGCCGAGGAGGTTTCAGAAATATTTTCACAAGCCTTGCTTCCGAGATTTTTCTGGTTAAAGATTGTCGGTGGGGCTGGTTTTGATGATTTTGGGATTGCTAATGATTTTAGGCTGGTTGTTTCCAGGCGGGTCAAGGACATGGCCGAGTATTTCGACTTCAAATATGCAGACTTCGAATTGTACGTATAGTCTGGTTGGGGTATTCCTGTGTTTTAACGCTGCGTGGGCGTCAAGCGGTTCATTCAGCAAACTTGTCGGCCGAAAATACGGTTGGATACTTGCCTGTCAAGTGGTCTCGCATTGATTTTTCATAAGCTTTATAGGCTGGCTACTGTGAATGGTCTCGAAGTTTTTGATGCGTTAGTGGGGGAATGATATCGTCTCGGATACCTTTGCCCCTCCTATCAGATAGTTCGCGTACAGGACGCAATAATGCTTGTGTAGTGATAAGTAGGGGAGGGTCTAATGCAATACAGTTTAATTTTGAAGATAGTAAAGTTGCGGCTAACTATAATCATCTCTTTCTGAATCAGCGGCTTTGCTTGGTTGCCGCTTATTTACTACGGCAGCAGTCATTGGTTGAACGTTTCGACAAGGTTTACGGTGAAGCATTGACGCCTATTTTCGTGCATGGGCTTCAAGTGGCTATAGATGGGAACGAGGAGGAAAAGAAGAAATGTTATAGCATTTCCGAAGCGAATATCCCTGATACCGACGAGTTTAGTGAGGAAGAAGGCGCCTATGCACAAAATGCAATGATTAGCCTATATTATTTTCTCGGAAATGCATTGTCGGAGGATGGAGCTAGTATCCAAGGCGCTATTGGTCTGATGCTTGAGAATCTCGATTTATTGAATTATGAGTCCGATCATAATTATGATCAGAGCACCATGATTTTGAACGAGATAACTGTGGTTCTTGATATGATTTCCGTAATTGTTAGGGCTCCCAGTTCAGATGCAACCCTGGCGAATTCAACTGCGCGGGGATATATGCTCTAAAATGGATATGGTAGCGCTTATATATAATTTTTATTTACATCGATGATTCGAGTCCTGTCTTGCAGTGCTCACAAGGGCAATCTGTTGGCTGAAACTTATGCCTTGGGCAACACTACCGAGTATAACTACAGACGACGGACTGCCGCACACCATCTTTGATGCCACGCAAGTCCAAGTACCTGTGGTGGAACACGCTGGCGCAAGTGGAGCGTCTTACCAGCACTGCTCCGGCAAGACCACCGCCTACTGCTTCGACGAGCACGTTAATGGTCAGGCCTCACGCTCATTACATTGTTTTCAAAGGGGAACTCGCGAAATCAGCAATGATGCAAAAGCCTTACAGCGAAGTATGATCTTGATGGAACGGTATAGAATCAATCCAGTTCACGATCTTGTTGCAATGATGTGGGTAGAGGGACAAGGCCATTCTATCGCTAACGCTAAGCTTGTCGCTTCAAAGCTGGACATAACGGATAAATCAATTATGGCGAGGGAGCTATCATTTGAAAAGTTACTGGGGCCATGAAGGCAGAGTACAGCAAATTGTTGTCGACATTCTTGGCGGCTGAATTAGAGAGGTGTATATGGATTGGTCTGAATTGCAAAGTCGTATTTATCATTTCGCTAAGAAGGCTTTTGCGGAGTTGCATGATAAATGCCCCAATGAAGAGTTTTACGCATTTGCACTTTATACTGATAGTAGTGCAATGGGCATCGGTCCATCTGCTAACTCTATCGAGCGGTTAAACGAAAAGATCCAGTCGGAGCTCGAAGGCGAAGACGAAACCCCGGAGAATGCGGCCTATTACAAATGGGCCTCTTCCGAATGGGCTTATGAAGCGGTAGGTGGTGAGTTTTTTAAAGGTATTAATAAAGATCTAAGTGAGAGTGCTGAAAGAGCTGACTTCAAGGCATTCAAAGATAAAGTTTTGCAGGCTATGACTGATGCGCTGGATGATATGGTCAAGGAGCGTTTTTTTGATAGTCTCTGTAAAAAAGCTGGCAAGGCAGTTGTATTTGTTTCCATGACAGATGATGATGAGTCAGAAAATATCGAGAATGCGTCGGCGAGGGCAATAAATCCTCAAGCTATATATGAGGCTTTTCTTGGTAGGTATGACGTCGTGAACGAGCCCCAGGAAAGACAGGATGTAAGATAAGGGAGAGGCAATCGGATATCTTTATGAAGCCTCACTGGAATATATTCCACGATTCCCTCGGGGGTTTTTCAGGGTGGTGTAAGTACGCTAAATGCGTTCAATTTCTACCTGAATAAGCGTAAAAAAGGTGTAAGGTATGAGGTGTTTTGAGATTGTCCCAGATAATTCCCTGGCAATTGATGAGGCCGCGATCGTTTTGGGTGGCGGAATCGTAAACCTACCGTCTTGGCCTTCGAATCCGGACGGTGTACCACTACTCCTCGTCGCAACCATAGATTGCCTTAAGTTAAAGAGTAAGCTTCCAGATTGTAGTTTCCCCAACGCAAAGTTGTATGTTTTTTCTACATATAGCAAAACCGAATATTTTCTGGACAGTATCACCTTCACTGGCGCACAGCAGGAATTGGCTCTTATAGAAACCGGATTCACTCAGGTTCTTCAGGCGACGCAACACACCGTTAGCTCGGCGTCAGGCTTGGTGATGCCTCAGATCGCGACCAGGCTCATCGAACGCGTTGTAGCTTCCGAAGACTTTCCAGTTTTTTCGTTGGTCTCGAACATGGTACCCAATGGGTTACAGCTTCCCGCTGCGATATTGAAAGAATACCAGTTCTTTTGCCAATTCTACTCGGGCGACTTTCCGGAAGATTATTCTGACGTATTCTATCTTGTGGATGCCTTGGGCTACCTGCTGCTAAAGAAGCCTGAAAGCACCCTGAATGCGCCAGATTTGTTTTTTGTTCAAACAGCATGACACTTTCATCGAGCGCCAAAAACGTACCATCCAACCACGCGCCAATACTCGTCCAAATGCGATAAAGCCGCCATCAGGAATAGCGGCACCTAAGTGCCGCCAATTCCAAATACACCTCAGATCCAGCGCATCCCCTCGAACGGATTCCAGCTCTGCGAACCCTTGACCTTCTTCAGGTAATAGGCATAGTTGGCAGTAAAACCATACATCAGCCCGAATGCAATATTAAGCCCATTATCCAGCCACTTCGGCACGTCATGCCCCATGGCATAGAATGCGAAGTTAATACCAATGGAGGTCACCAGGACGATAGCAATCAACGACAGGTTTTTCTTCCACAGGCCCAGTACAAAGAAATAGATCAGACCAAAGAACACAGCAATGATGTTGATATTGATCAATATCCGTTTGCCTTTGGGCAGCGCCTTGAACGCTTCCTTGAAGCCGGGGCTGCTGGGGCCACCATGTTGCTCGAAAAACGCGAAGCGCTCTTGCCATTTCGAGCTTACGGTAGGGGTATTCAGTTGCTCGGTAGTGCTCATGTTCCACTCCTTGTGGATTTTTCTGGTCGAACCATTCGACCGGAGGGGGGCGGCCGCGTTTTAATGCGCACGGCCCGTCAATGCATACCCGCAACGCTGTAGCGCGTGCGTGGTAGAAGATTCAGCTGGCACGAAGTTTGAGAGTTTTGGATTGGATCCGCAAGGGCCGTAACACTACAAGCCCGCTAGCCCCGGCATTTGGCGGTGACGTTGAGACGCGATAAGCTTGCGCTCCCGCCGCGGAATCCTCTGCCGCGGCCCCGTTTTTCACTGGAGATTCATCGACATGAACGTCTCGTTTCGCCCTCATTGGCTACTCGCCCTTGCGCTCCCCCTAGCCCTTATCGCGTGCGGTAACAGCGAGCCTGACCAGCGTGCCGCTTTCAAACAGTTCCTGCAAACCCGCATCATCGACAAACCGGGCGTTCATGTTCCGCAGCCAACCGGGGACGAGTCCAAGGCATTTGGCGATTACGCGGGGCAGTATGCTGTGATTACTGATTTCAACAATGAAATGAGCGCCAGCATCAAGCCGTTTGGCGGCCTCGCGCAGAAGGCAGCAGTACGCTCGTTGAATGACGTGATCGCACATCGCGACGATCTAAAGACAGTGCAAAGCGGCCTGAATGACATGGGGCAGCAGCTCAAAGCGTCGAAGGCCAAGGCCGATGCTGCCCACGCCCAGCTCAAGCAGCCAGACGACTTGAAGGCGGTTTATGACCAGGCCTATGACCGCACCGTGAGCGTGCCGTCCAATACCTTTTTGGAGGTGTTGCCGCAAATCGATAGCGCCATGGATAGTACGCTGAAAGTGGCTGATTACGTTGACGCCCACAAGGCGCAGATCGAAATGAACGACCCCATCGTCAAAGTGCAAGACCCGAAGGTGCAGGCAGAGTTGAACACGTTGCTTCAAGACCTGAACACCCAGGCCAAAAGCGTTCAGCAAGCTCAGACGCGCCTGCAAGCGGTGATGCTCGGGCGCTGATGCCGATCGTGGATAGGCGTCCCGCGTCGCCGGTACAACACAAGCGATGCGGGCGCGCCGTCCTGCTGACAGGAATTCCCATGATTACCGTCGAGGTAATCAAGCACGTTTATCGATGAGCGGGTCCTGTGCGGACTATTTTTCATCGAGGTTTTCATCGGGGTGTCGTCCAAGCGCGCCGCGCATGGATTGCCAATACAGACTTTCAAGGGATTGCACTATGTCGAAGCGACACGCCCCGTTGGGTGCGGTCATTATCGTTTCCACCGCCCATTCCGATATGCTGATTACCGTCAACCTCCCGGTTGACCACCAGGTGTCGCAGGCGGCGGTGAACGTATGAAAGACTTCTTCCTGTTGGTCGTGACAGGGCTGTTGGCGGCGGTGCTGGCCTGGGCATTCTGGCATTTTCTGGGCGCGGACGCCGGTGCCGTGGTGCTGGTATTGATCGTTCTATTGGGGTTGAGAGATGAGAACTCGTTGTTGCGACGGCAATTGAAACGCCTGAAATAGCGCCAGCTCACATATTGATGGCGTTCGTTGAACGATGAGACGGCCTCCAAAACAGCTGCGGTACACCGCCCAGGATAAATTAGGTCGACAGGAGACCGAAGGCCAACGGCTTGCCCGCCGGCGGGTATCGGCTAAGACTTCCAGCCCATGCCTCCGACTGGGTTCCGGCTTGTCGAGCCCTTCATTTTTCAGGTAGTAGGCGTAGTTCGCAGGGGTGGCGTACATCATGCGAAGGCCAGCTTGACGCCATTACGAAGCCCGTGTGGCACGTCGTGCCCCATGGCGAAGAACGCAAACTCGACGGCTGCAAAACTCGGGGGGGCCGTCGTATCCGCAGTGGGGGTGAGAGAGGGCTTGCAGTCGAACCGCTTCATTCCCTCGGCTTCTGATTCACCAATCCAATCTTGTCCCGCCATAGCCATGTCAGTAGCGAGATGCTGATGACCAGGATGGGCGTCATCAGCGCTATGGGAATGATGGTGTGGTAGTAAACCGAAAGACTGCCCATCAACACGAACATGGCGGCCGCACCGGCGAGTTTTGCCTTGTACTGGCGACGATAGAAACTGAGCCAGTAGATTCGCTGGTTTACCCTGCGTTCCTCGTTTCTGCGCTGTGCTTTCGCGGACCGTTTCTTCTCCACTCGGTGCCCGTCCCTGGTTGGCTGATAGCGGCGAGCATCGCTTGCGTAGCAGTCGGCGTCAACCAACGGTACCCTGACGCACCTTGACTGACTATTTGCGGCGGGATGATAGCCAGGAGCGTCCGCGGGTAGCTACTCACCGCCTCGTCGCTTGCGGCGCTCAACGACTCTGGCATGGGGCCAAACCTGTAGATGTCGGCATCGCGAAGATTTTGAGGCTTCGAACACGACAGCATGGCGTAAGCTAAATGTCGACGCAGTGTACTGCGGTGAAAATTGGCTTGGAACGAACCGAATTTGAAATGGTAGGGATTATCAGGGTGTTGGACTCGCAGAAAAAAAGTGCAAAGTGGCCACAATCAGGTGATCTTTTCACTTTCGAATGCTCGGATGGTCTTTACCGGTTCGGAATGGTTGCTAGCGATTGCAGCGCGCCAGTTTTAGAATGGCAAATATACGTGTGCATCGTGGAAAGGTAGATGAAACTGTTGGGAATTAAAAGTCTAGTGTCCAACGTGGGAGCATTGATCTCGCTGCGTGATGTTAAAGGCAGGTTGTCAAAGTTCTTTATATGGAATGAAATTGATGGGGGGTTTCTGAAATTCACAGTCCCTCGAGGTGAGGCTCAAGCGGGTATCACACCCCGTCGACTTCAAGTAGTGGACTACTTGGAAACAGATATTGGTATACCAGTTTTTTCACGGAAAGCAAAAGATAGGCTTCTTGAAGTGGCGCCTGGTGAGGTGGAGTTTTATGAGTGTGTAGTGGTTTGCAAAGGCGAGGAATACTCATTTTTTCTTGGTAAGATTTTAAAATACCTACCCCTGATAGATGAACAGCGCTCAACCTTTAGGTTGTTGGCCGAAGGTGAAAGGTTGCTTGATGACGCGGTTTATAAGGATGGTACGATTGCGGAGTTTTATATGGCAAGAGACCGGGAGTTTTGTGAGCGTCTGGTAGTGTCATCTCAGTTTGTTGAGTTGTGCAAGCAAGGTGGCCTTGAGGTAGGGTTCTCAAAGCCCTGAGTCTAAAATCGTTTGCCAGATAAAGGGTCTACTTAATGGCATTCGGCGATGCTCACTTCCCGAGCTTGATCCGGTTTCAGATTGGGTATTCCTTTTTTGCGGTAAACTTCGTCCCTACCTGCAACACGGAATTCGCCGCTTCCCATGGTGCCCAGGTCCCTCTATCGCCTGGCCTTGGGGCCCTGCTACTGACCATCGCTCAAGGTTGGTCGCGTCCGCCGGTCGCCTTGCCCTCCGATGCCTATATCTGACTACGCGGGGCCCCCCGGCAGCGGTGTCATCCGCGAAGCCCCATGCCAACATCATCACTCACTGGCCCACCTAATTGAAAATGTCCTGTCCATCACCGTGGCCTGAGACCGCGACAGCCGCGTGATCAGCGATTACGACCACAGTGGTCGCCTACGCAGCCGCGTACGTTGCGTCAGCGCCCAGCCCACCCTATGGGAATTCATTCACTCAATTGGGTAAAATAATTTATTCTATTTCCCAACAGGGGCGTCAGGTGATGTCAGGTATTTTCAATAATTGAAGAGGTACTGATGAGTCATTTAGGTCAAGGGCCAGAAGCAGTCCTTAATCGATTTCTGACACAGATGGCGGAATGGGAAAATTCATTTTATGCATCCCAGATGGAATTGATTGAGGGTGGCCAGCCCACGGCAGTTTGCGATGCCGAATACAAGCACCGTCTAGCATCAATTTTGAGCGCTTGTTCATTGGAGGACACTAAAAGCTGGGCCCGGCTGGATGGAATGGGCTGCACCAGGCCCAGTATGTACGACCCTGATAGAGACCTGCTGGAAGTAGTGGGGCCAGTAGGCAAGTCTTGGGTCGCCACCGTTAAGCAAGCCGGGGGACTACGTGCAGTGTTCCGTTTTGAGCTCGTTGAAACAAGTGGCGGGTGGCGTATCAAGAAAAAGGAAACTTTCAGGGATGACAAATGGCATAAGTCAACCCTTTGATAGCTTGGGTGGCCATATTTTTTATGACGCTAGTCCACGTGTGCGCTAGCGATCTTTGGTGTACAACCACACGCAGGCCGATCAGTCTCGTTATAAAATAAGGGCGTAGGTTTATTGGTGAAGTGCGAAATGTGTAAATGGAATTTAACTTTGGACGCTTTAGCCGAGAAGTTTTATTGATGACAGACCAAATAGGTGTTTTTGAGAAAAATGCTGAATTATTTGGCGATATTTATGATTTCATTTCCAATGACGATGCAAGGCAACTAAGCATACTGGCTAAAGCAAATAGTGGCTTGCTACAAATTCCTATGTTTGGTGACTCCAGTGATGCCGTAAGTCTTCTGCATCATGCTGCAAGCATCGGGGCCTTGGAAGTCTGTAAGTTTCTGGTTGATGAGGGAATGGACGTCAATCTCATCGATGGAGCGTATCGGACACCCCTGGTATATGCGACAGGTAGCGGGAAGCAAGAGGTTGCGTTCTGGCTTATTGAGCGGGGAGCCGACATTAACGGAGATTGTCGAGGTATTACTACACCCCTGATAGAAAGCGCGAGAGTCAATGATACTGAGTTGGCGAGACGCTTGATAGCGCAGGGTGCCGACGTCAATCGACTGCAATGCAAGTTTAATCAAACGGCTCTCGATACGGCAACTGTATACGGTAGCGAGGATACAGCCGAGTTAATATCTCGTGCAGGTGGGATGCGGGCACAGGAGCCTATTGACCTGTCACAGGAGCGCGCCTCAGGGATTTTAGAACACCTATTCCATAACGTCGGCCCCATCCTTTCAAATAGGCTGGCGCTTATTGCTGACGATCAGGCGATTGACTTGCGAACGGCTTTGGTAGGGAAAGGCGGAGAGTTTAAAGTACTATGTACTATTGGGGCGTATGAAATTACCCCGTCCATAGAATTTATGATTTGCCTACCTCATGACTGGCCTTTAAATGACAGTGCAGTCATTTCGCCTTTATCCGTATCATTCCCTGCGCAGTTGTTAAGGATGTTGGCCTTGCGGCGCCTGGGAGGGGAAGCCATTGCAGAAGGGTACGTGGTCGGAAAGCAGGCTACTCTCGAATTGAGCGAAATTTGGCCTGCCGATGTTGATGCTTTTGCTGCGGTGAATTACCAGTTCAAACAGGGAGCGGGTAACCTCAATGCTACCGGCGAAGTAACACTTTTAATGATGGTACCTGTGACTTATTCAAAAACAGGGCGGCCTTCTGCGGTCAAGCTCGACACATGGATCGGCAAGCAGCGAGTGGCCAGCTGGAAGAAAATAGCTCTGCGTCATTCCATGTGATTTGATTTTGATGAGACGCCCATGAGCGTGAGGAAGGAAAATTACAAAGAGGGCGCGATTGCATCGCGCTCTCCCTTGGAGCAAATGATGAACAACGTGGTACCTGATTATAACGCGCCGATTGTCGCGGGGACATCGTTAGGCGGGATTGAGTTGGGAGGTTTTGCCGATGAAGTGCTTGCCTGTTTGCAGGATTCGTGCAGAGTAGAAAATACGGAAAGTGAAGGGCCAGCAGGTGCTTTTACCTTGTATGAACTAGATGGAGGAGTCGTTGGTTTCGGCGTTGACGGTGATGGTGTAATTGTTTCGTTGTGGTGCCGGCAGCCCTATCAAGGACTGTATGACGGTCGTCTTGGTCCAGGTATGAGTGTGTCTGAAATATCGAAGATGTCACGCAGGCAGTTTGAATTTGGTGGGTATCTGGTCCTCGACAGAAATTATCAGGTGTATTTCGGTCTCCCAGCGCTTTTTGATGACTTCGATAGTTTTGACGAGTTGCCTAGAGACTTGGTTTTTGAAGAGCTGTATGTTGGAGATCTAATGTGTTGATGTGGCGATTCGGTGAAATTACCTACTTCCATCAAAGGGCGAAAAAGTGGATGAGTTAAGAATGTTGGAAAGTAAGTTGCGCGATGAGTTTTCCAGTAAAGTAGAGGGTACGTTCATCTATGATCTGCATCAGCTAGGTGTCTTCAACGTTCTCAGGTTCAAAAATCTTTTGGCTGACACCGAAAAATTGGCAAATCATTATCGCTTGGCTGGTAAAAGTGACTCATATTTAGAGGTTGCAAAGGGCGGGCTTTTTGTGTTTCAGCATACGCTGTTTCTAATTTCGTGCCATTTTATGCCTGACGATGTTTATCGGATCCTTAATTATGAAGAAGATCTGTCTTCTGAAGTTGTCTCCGATTTTTATTATGAAATCAGAACGATTTCAGCATTGTTGATGCATTAGATTATTCCTAGCCAAAATGGTATACCGATCAAATTCGTGTTTGGCTTCCGGTCTCGGCGGATAGGTTGACATGAGCGTAGTCCTAAGCAGCTACGGTCTCCGTGTGATAGTGGTAAGCTTTGATAATCGAAGATTGGATGCTGCTTTGTCGCTAGACCTAAAGGTGTCATATTTAAATATTTTTCTTTATCAATTGGCGGCGCGGTCTATTCGGGGGGACGCGGCACATGGCTCATGTGGCTATTTTAGCAAATAGATAGGAGGTGCTTTGAAATGGGCGCTTATGTCCTTGGACTCAAATCCTTTTGTCAATGTTCAGCAGAAAGGGGAGGCGATAACTTTTGTTTCTTCGTCCGGCGCTGTGTGGTTGGTCAAAGACGTCTGGAAATCTAAAAAATTTTGAAATGGATCTTATTTTTAAGACTTTGTAGTGGTGTCAATGCGCCGAAGCTATGCCGGCAGCTTCGCTGCAGCGAAAGTCTCCGGTGTGTATTAGGACCAGCGCAGCCTGGCGGCAGCGGCTACCAGACTGCGTTAGACTCTACGGCCCGCGACACGGATTTCGCCTTTTGTCATCATGTTAAGACTTGTCCCCCAATTGGCGCTGATAGCGCTGCTGACTGTCGTCCAAGCCTGCTCCCGTCCCCCGGTCGTCCTGCCCAACGACGCCTACATCTGGCAACGCCAGTGGACCCCAGCACTGGTGTCCGCCGTGCAGTCCAACGCCGACATCATCACCCACTGGCGCGTCCTGGCCGCCCAGGCCGATGCCAACGGCCAATGGCAGATCACGGCGCCTGACTGGGCTGTACTCACGGGCGCCGGAAGGCCGGTAATTGCTGTCGTCCGTATTGACGGCCAACTTGCGCACTTCGATGAAAAGCTCCTGTCGCAACAGGTAGCTTCGGTCATGCAAACCTGGCGAGCCAGCGGCATCCCCCTGGCCGGCATCGAAATCGACCACGACTGCGCCACCGCCAGGTTACCCGCGTATGCCCATTGGCTGGCCACCCTGCGCACCACCCTTCACGGCAACGAACGGCTTTCGATCACCGCATTGCCCACCTGGCTCAACAGCGCTGCGCTAGACAGCCTCCTGGGCCAGGTCGACGAAGCTGTGCTGCAAGTTCACGCCGTACAGAACCCCCGGGTAGGGCTGTTCGACCCCAAGGCCGCCTGTACCTGGCTCGACGCCTTCGCCGCCCATATGCACAACCCCTGGCGCGTCGCGCTGCCTGCCTACGGCAGCCGCGTGGCCTGGGACCGTGACGCTCGCGTGGTCAGCATCGAAAGCGAGCGCTCGATGCTGGTCACCGGCATGGAGGCCCACGAGCTGATGGCCGACCCACAAAACCTCCAGGACTTCACCCGCCAGCTGTCAGCCGATCCGCCCAAAGGGTTGGCGGGCATTGTCTGGTTTCGCCTGCCCACCGAGCAGGACACCCGCGCCTGGAGCCCGTCGACGTGGCGCGCGGTATTGACGAATTCGCCCATCGATCCGGTCATCTCCGCGCAATTGCGCGGCACCGGGGACGTGCAACTGTTCGACCTGGTACTGACCAATACCGGCGTGGGTGATGGCTTGCCTCCCACCACAGTAAAGGTGTCCGGGCGCTGCGCGGCGGCAGACGGTATCAATGGTTATTTCATGGAGCGCACGGCCGATGGCTTGTTGTTCCAGGCGCGCGAACCCGGGCTGCTTCGGCCCGGCAGGCAGCGCCCCATCGGTTGGCTTCGTTGTGAACAAGGAAAGGAATCGCTGCATGTGGAATCGTAAAAAACTGGCGACGGTCATCGCCGTCGCCCTGTCGACCGGCACCGTGGCGGTGATGGCCTGCGGGCCGTTCTTTCCGCTGCAGATGCTGGATGATCGTGCGCAGGCGTTGGCATCGCCCCCGGGCAATTCGTTCGCCTTCGAGGCAACGCATTGGATTACACCTGCGGACGCGCTTAAGGCCAATGAGCGCGACAACAACCCTTATGGCGAACCCGTTACCCCCGACAAGCCTGATCAGGCTTCGCTGCCCGCGGCCCAATGGACTGCCCTGCAAGCGATGCGCCAGGCCGACAGCGACGGCGCGGCATATGCCTTGGGTGGCACGCTGCCGCCTGCCTTGCGGCTGTACACCACCGGCGCGGTGGATCTGAAGGCCGCGCAACGCTGCGCGGCAGAGGCGCAAGGGTGCGTGGATGAATGGCAGGCCCTGGCAGCCCAGCGTTTCCAGGCGGTGCTGGACCTGCCTGCCGAACAGGGCGCAGTACGTTCGGTGTGGGCGGCGTACGCATTGGGCCGGTTGCATGCCGAGCGTGGCGAGCAAAGTGCCGCAGCGCAGGCCTTCAAGCAGGCCCGCACCCTGGCACTGGCCGGGGCTTCCGACCCTTGGGGCCTGGCCGTCAGCAGCTACGGCGAAGAAGCCCGCCTGTACCTGGTAAACGCCCAGCAACGCTGCGACTACACCGACTTCACCAATGGCACTGAATGCCCCAACGGCATCACCCCTGCCAACCTGCAGCGGGCCATCGCACTGTATGCCGAGCAGGCAGCGCGAGGCTCCGATATCGGCCTGCAGTCGTTGCGAATCCTCGCCGAGTGGTTGCTCAGCGATGGCGACACCGCGGCGTCGGTGATCGATGACCCGCTGAGCCAACGGCTGCTGGTGGCGTATGCCATCGGGCGAGCAGGTGATGTGCTGGGTGAAAACGCCGACACCCCCGCCGACTACACCAGCAATGCGGTGCTGAAGACCCTGGTCGAGGCGATCCGCAAAAAAGATCTACAGCAAGTGCAAGGCGCCGACCGCCTGGCCGCACTGGCCTACCGCGTGGGTGATTACAGCATGGCCCAGGCCCTGGTCGACAAACAGTCCAGCGCCCTGGCCGGTTGGGTACGGGCCAAGCTGGCCCTGCGCCAGGGCAATACACCCGCCGCCGCGCAGGCCTACGCGCAGGCGTCCCAGTCGTTCCCCACGCTGGATAACAGCGTCGAGCCGGTGGTGGGCGCGCAGATCAAGGGCGAGCAGGGCGTGCTGACGCTGTCGCGTGGCGATTACGTGCAGGCGCTGGATCAGTTCTACATGGCGGCGCAGATTGCAGCCGGGGGCAGCCAATACAGTGGCGGTGATTACTACGGTGACATGGCCTACGTGGCCGAGCGCGTGCTGACCGTCGATGAACTCAAGGCTTACGTCGACCAGCATGTGTCCGCCTCCGCTGCACCGGTCACGCCGGCCGGGTTCAAGGACTTCAGCCAGCAGGAGTTTTCCACCTGGAGCACGCAGAACGCTTACCCGCATTTCACCCAAGGCGACCGCTTGCGTTCGCTGCTGGCCCGGCGCTTGGTGCGAGAGGGTCGTGTACAGCAGGCGCTGCCTTACTTCCCCGAGGACAGCGATCCGCGCAATGTAGACACCGTCTACGATCAGAACGCGGAAAAATCCTACCTCGCCACCACCACCGCCCGCCGTTGGGCCAAGGCCTATGGCGATGCCCTGGAAGACGCCGAGCACGCCTGGCGCGACACTACCCGCGCCCGCGCCTGGTATGCGGCCGCCACGCTGGCGCGGCAGCACGGCATGGAAATCATGGGCTACGAACAGGCACCGGACTTCGCTGAATTCGGCGGCGCATACACCTATGGCGCCGGCCGCTACAGCTATCCTCGCAACGGCGCCGACGGCAAGCCGTTGCCACGCGATACCGCGGAGCAGCGCGCCGTCTCCGACTTGCCAGGCCCGCTGGTCAGCGACGGTGAGCGTCAGCGCTATGCCGCCACTGAGCCGCAGCCACAGCGTTTCCACTATCGCTACGTGGCCGTGGAGCATGCCCTGAAAGCGGCGGACAACGTGCCTGCACGCTCCCAGGCCTTTGCGGCAGTGCTGTGCCAGGCCACGCACTTTGTGCAGAACGATCAGGAGCGGGCGGAGAAGGTGTACCTGCGCTACGTGAAAGAGGGCGCCGCCGTGGCCTTTGCTGAAGACTTCGGCCATCAGTGCGTGGAGCCGGACTTCGATGCGGCGGCGCGCTTCCCGTACGTGCATGCCTGGCGTGATGCACGGTCGTGGCTGCGGCAGTATCGCTACGCCATGATCGCCTTGCTGGTGCTCGGTTGTGCAGGGCTGGTTGCCTGGCGAGTTCGGCGCAAGAAGGCCTGATATGCCGCTGGTGATCAATCTCGTGTGCCACGGCTGGCTCGAGCAGTGCTTCGCTGAAGATCTCCCAGAGCCCACACTGGCCGGCGCAGCCTGGCGGCAGCAACTGCAAGGGGTGGCGCTTTCGGGGTTGCACCAATAGTATGATAATATGTGTTGGCAGTTCAGTCCTCCGAGGTGAAAATCATGGCCACCGTACGCAAAACCATCACCCTGACAGACGCGCAAGACAGTTGGATAAAAGCTCAGATTGATTCGGGGTTGTATACCAACGACAGTGAATGCATTCGCGACCTGATTCGTCGAGAACAAGAGCATCGCCACAGTCTCGAAGCCATCCGCGCCGCTTTGATTGCCGGCGAGAATAGCGGTGAGCCACGTCCTTTTGATGTCGAAGCGTTCAAGCAGGGAATGATGAGCAGGCATGCCTGAATATCGCCTTACGCCAGCGGCTATTTCCGACCTCGAGGATATTTGGCGCTACACCGCGCAAAGGTGGAGCGCAGAGCAGGCAAATACGTACGTAGATCTCCTGGCCCGTGCATTTGGTGATGTGGCAGCCTGCCCATCAATGGCCAGAGTGTGCGATGAGATCAGGGAAGGCTACCGTCGTATCAATGTCGAGCACCATACGATCTACCTCAAGGTACAGAACTACGGTGTTGCCATTGTGCGTATCCTGCACAAAGCAATGGATGCCCCCCGTCACCTCTGATCCGTAGCGACTGCGGCAGGCAGCGGCTAAAAAGCAAAAAGCCCCGAGGCGCAAACCTCGGGGCTTTTCGTTTATATGGCGCACTTGGCGGGATTCGAACCCACGACCCCTGCCTTCGGAGGGCAGTACTCTATCCAGCTGAGCTACAAGTGCAACGCGGGCGCCATCATACCCATCTAGGCGGTGGTCGTCTATTGCGGTGATGTGTGGACGATTCCGCACAGTTTGCGGTCCAACCGCTACGCCAGTCAGAAAACCCTGCCGCTGGGGGTAATTTTGTTCTTTTTTCCGAACAGCCTATTGTCCTTTACCCCCATTGCTCCTAGGATTCGTTTGAGATTTCAAACGCTCCTCAGTCCGGTGCTGCGCTCGCACGGGTAATATCCTGTGCGCATTTGGTGTTTTGCCCGGCGTATGATTTCCTGACGGCAGTTCCACAGGGAACGCCTTTCCAATAATCAACAATCGCCCCGTGTGCGCACGGTGCTGTTAAGGAAGCCGACATGCAGCTTAAAGACGCTCAGTTGTTCCGCCAGAAAGCCTACCTCAACGGTGTATGGGCTGACGCGGACAACGGCCAGACCATCAAGGTCACCAACCCGGCCACGGGTGAAACCCTGGGTACCGTGCCAAAGATGGGCGCCGCTGAAACCCGCCGTGCCATCGAAGCCGCCGACAAGGCCCTGCCGGCCTGGCGCGCCCTGACCGCCAAAGAGCGTTCGGGCAAGCTGCGCCGCTGGTTCGAGCTGATGATCGAGAACCAGGACGACCTCGCTCGCCTGATGACCCTGGAGCAGGGCAAGCCATTGGCCGAAGCCAAGGGCGAAATCGCCTACGCGGCTTCCTTCATCGAATGGTTCGCTGAAGAAGCCAAGCGCGTGTACGGCGACACCATCCCGGGCCACCAGCCGGACAAGCGCCTGATCGTGATCAAGCAGCCAATCGGCGTGACC
Source organism: Pseudomonas eucalypticola (assembly GCF_013374995.1). Classification (NCBI taxonomy): domain Bacteria; kingdom Pseudomonadati; phylum Pseudomonadota; class Gammaproteobacteria; order Pseudomonadales; family Pseudomonadaceae; genus Pseudomonas; species Pseudomonas eucalypticola. Next base: position 195,047 of record NZ_CP056030.1, read on the forward strand.
GCGGCCATTACCCCGTGGAACTTTCCGGCGGCGATGATCACCCGTAAAGCCGGCCCGGCCCTGGCCGCTGGCTGCACCATGGTGCTCAAGCCTGCTTCGCAGACCCCGTATTCCGCCCTGGCCCTGGCCGAACTGGCCGAGCGCGCCGGCATCCCGCAAGGCGTTTTCAGCGTGGTTACCGGTAGCGCCGGCGACATCGGCAGCGAGCTGACCGGCAACCCGATCGTGCGCAAACTGTCCTTCACGGGTTCCACCGAGATCGGCCGTCAGCTGATGTCCGAATGCGCCAAGGACATCAAGAAAGTGTCCCTGGAGCTGGGTGGCAACGCCCCCTTCATCGTGTTCGATGACGCTGACCTGGACAAGGCTGTCGAAGGCGCGATCATCTCCAAGTACCGCAACAACGGCCAGACTTGCGTCTGCGCCAACCGCATCTACGTGCAGGACGGCGTCTACGACGCGTTCGCCGAGAAACTGAAAGCCGCGGTGAACAAGCTGAAGATCGGCAACGGTCTGGAAGAAGGCACCACTACCGGCCCGCTGATCGACGAAAAAGCCGTGGCCAAGGTCAAGGAACACATCGCCGATGCCCTGAGCAAAGGCGCTACCGTGCTGACCGGCGGCAACGCCATGGAAGGCAACTTCTTCGAGCCGACCGTGCTGGTCAACGTGCCGAAGAACGCTGCCGTGGCCAAGGAAGAAACCTTCGGCCCACTGGCACCGCTGTTCCGCTTCACCGATGAAGCCGAAGTGATCGCCATGTCCAACGACACCGAGTTCGGGCTGGCGTCGTACTTCTACGCCCGCGACCTGAGCCGCGTGTTCCGCGTGGCTGAAGCGCTGGAGTACGGCATGGTGGGTATCAACACCGGCCTGATCTCCAACGAAGTGGCGCCGTTCGGTGGCATCAAGGCGTCGGGCCTGGGCCGTGAAGGCTCCAAGTACGGCATCGAAGACTACCTGGAAATCAAATACCTCTGCCTGTCCATCTGACCGGGCCGCGGTATTGCAACCGCCGCAGCGCGAGAGCGACGTTGCGGCGGTCTTTTGTAGCACCAAAACCCTTTCGGTAGCCGGGAGGCCGTGGCAGTCGATCATCGTATGCTGCCACCGTTGACCCCTGCTGCTTTGTCCTTGAACCACGCCGCCCGATGAGCGGCGAATGAGGAAAACATGAGCAAGACTAACGAATCCTTGATGCAACGCCGCCAGGCAGCCGTCCCACGTGGCGTTGGTCAAATTCACCCGATCTTCGCCGATTCGGCGAAGAACGCTACCGTTACCGACGTTGAAGGTCGCGAGTTCATCGACTTCGCAGGCGGTATCGCGGTACTGAACACCGGCCACGTGCACCCGAAGGTCATCGCCGCCGTCGAAGCTCAATTGCACAAGCTGACTCACACCTGCTTCCAGGTGCTGGCCTACGAGCCGTACGTTGAAGTGTGCGAGAAAATCAACGCACGTGTACCAGGCGACTTCGACAAGAAAACCCTGCTGGTCACCACCGGTTCCGAAGCCGTTGAAAACGCCGTGAAGATCGCCCGTGCCGCCACTGGCCGCGCTGGCGTCATCGCCTTCACCGGTGCCTACCACGGCCGTACCATGATGACCCTGGGCCTGACCGGCAAGGTCGTTCCGTACTCGGCCGGCATGGGCCTGATGCCAGGTGGCGTGTTCCGCGCCCTGTACCCGAACGAACTGCACGGCGTGAGCGTCGACGATTCCATCGCCAGCATCGAGCGCGTGTTCAAGAACGATGCCGAGCCGCGTGACATCGCTGCCATCATCATCGAGCCGGTTCAGGGTGAAGGCGGTTTCTACGTCGCGCCAAAAGAATTCATGAAGCGCCTGCGCGCCCTGTGCGACCAGCACGGCATCCTGCTGATCGCTGACGAAGTGCAGACGGGCGCCGGCCGTACCGGTACCTTCTTCGCCATGGAACAGATGGGCGTTGCCCCTGACCTGACCACCTTCGCCAAATCCATCGCTGGCGGTTTCCCGCTGGCCGGTGTGTGCGGCAAGGCCGAGTACATGGATGCCATCGCTCCAGGTGGCCTGGGCGGCACCTACGCCGGTAGCCCGATCGCCTGCGCCGCGGCCCTGGCCGTGATGGAAGTGTTCGAGGAAGAGCACCTGCTGGACCGCAGCAAGGCCGTGGGCGAGCGCCTGGTGGCTGGCCTGCGCGAGATCCAGGCCAAGCACCCGATCATCGGTGACGTGCGTGCCCTGGGCGCCATGATCGCGGTTGAAGTGTTCGAAGGCGCCGACAACCACAAGCCGAACGCCGCTGCCGTGGCTTCGGTGGTTGCCAAGGCGCGCGACAAGGGCCTGATCCTGCTGTCGTGCGGTACCTACGGCAACGTGCTGCGCATCCTGGTTCCGCTGACCTCGCCGGACGAGCAGCTGGACAAGGGCCTGGCCATCATCGAAGAGTGCTTCGCCGAACTGGCGTAAGCTTCTTTGGTTGAACGAAAAAACCCGCCTCGGCGGGTTTTTTTGTGCAGCGCGGCAATGGTGGAATGTGACGCAGGGCATATTTTTTTGCCTGAATCCAAGCGCCGCGCATAATGTCTGGATAACCTGTAGGCAATGCCTTCGGAGTAACAGCCATGAGTGCGCAGGATAGCCCGGCAGTACCCCGGGTATTGATTGCCGAAGCCGACCCCTGGACCCGGGACCTGCTGACGCAAATGTTGTTGAGTGTGCGCTGCGATGCACACCTCGACGTCTGTACCGACGGCCAGGATGCCCTGCAATTGCTGCAGCGCCAGCCGGACCTGGTGATCGCCGCCCGCGAATTGCCCGGCGTCGATGGCCTGGACCTGTTGCGCAATGTGCGGCACAAGAGCCAGCGCAGGGCCATCCCCTTCATTCTGATCAGCGAACGCAGTGACGTCGCCAGCGTGCGCGAAGCCGTGCCGCTGAGCCCCACGGCCTACCTCACCAAACCACTGAACCTCGATTCGCTCAAGGCGCGCCTCAATGGCTTGCTGCTGGAAGTGGGGCAGCAGGTGTTCTGCGAAATTCCGGCGCTGACCGCTGGCGTGCAGCTGGAAACCTTTCTTGAAGAGCGTCGCCAGTATTCCGATGGCGGCCCGCTGATGGCTGATGTGCAGGTGGCGGTCAAGCGTGCCTTGAACGCGCAAGGCCTGAATTTGCGCCAATTGGAAGAAGAGATTCGGACCGACCCACAGATCACCGCCGTACTGATCGCGGCGGCCAACAGCGCCGCCCATCACCGCGATGCCCCGGCGCAGACGCTGCTTCAGGCGCTCCAGAAGCTGGGGGCCACGCAGAGCATGAACTTGATTCTGGGGTTGGCGCTCAAGCGCAGCGCGCGGTTGTCAGACCCGGAACTGGCGCAATACGCCGAACGTTTCTGGGCAGACTCGCTGCATGCCGCCGAGTATGCCCGCACCCTGGCGCGCAACCTGGATGTGGACCAGGAGCGTTGCTATTGCGCAGGCCTGCTGCACTGCCTGGGCGACCTGGCGCTGTTGCGCGCGCTGCAGGAATGGCGGCTGGGCGGTGGCGTGCTTGCTCCGGGGCAGGTGGATAAGGCGTTGATGGACTTCGGCGCCGCGTTCGGCTCGGCCTTGCGCACCCGTTGGCGTTTGCCACTGGAGCTGCGGGAGCTGATTGCAGCCATCTATCACTTGGGGGGCGGGGTCTACAGCCGCGATACCCTGGCCATGAACCTGGCCGGGCAATTGGCGCGGCTGCCGGCAGGAGCGAGCCTGGAGCCTATCGCCAATGGCAAGACGGCGCGGCTGTTGAAAATGGATTTGGCAGCGCTGACGCGCCTGCGACGCAGTTGAGTCGCTGGCGTCTGGTTTAGAGCTTCAACCCAGCACGATCTGGTTCTTGCCCTGCCGCTTGGCCTGGTACATGGCCACGTCGGCCCGGGCAAAGAGGGTGTCGAGAATACCGTCTTCATCCGTGCGCCCCGTCAGCCCCTGGCTCACGGTCACACCATAAACCTGGCCTTCATGGTTGAAGCTCAGGCGCTGAATCTCACGCTGCAAGCGTTCGGCGATCTGCTGGGCAACCTCCGGCGAACAACCGGGAAACACCGCGGCGAACTCCTCGCCGCCGATACGCCCGAACAGGTCGCCGCGCCGCAGCACCGCGCGGCCCGTCTCGGCGATGCGCTGCAGTACCTGGTCACCTTCCTGGTGCCCGTAGGTGTCGTTGATCACCTTGAAGTCATCAATGTCCAGCAGCAGAAACGAGATGTCCCGGCCTTCCAGGCGGGCCTGCTCGAACTCGCGGTGGGCGCATTCGAAAAAGTGCCGACGATTACTGCTCTGGGTCAGTACATCCGTGGTCGCCAGGCGCTGCAGCTCGCCTTCCAGATGCTTCTTTTCGGTAATGTCCTCGGCGATGCCCACCACGATCACCCGTTGATCCGGGCTGCTCTGCTGGCTGATGAAGCATTTGTCGCTGAGCCAACGGATCTGCCCGTCGGCGCTGATGATGCGGTACTCGCGATCTTCCACCGCGCCCTTTTCCAGCACTTCGGCCAGGGTGCGCTCGGCGTAGTCAAGGTCGTCGGGGTAAATGCTGTCGCGCCATTCGTTGTAGTCAGCCAGCAGCAGCCCGGCCGAACGTCCGAAGATGCGCTCGTAGGCGGGGCTGACATAGATCATGCGCTGGGCTTCCCAGTCGAACGCCCACAGCACCGCGTTGACGCTGACCAGCAGGGAACTGAACAGCTGTTCGCGCTCACTCAACCGCGCCACTTCACCCTGGGCATGCATCAACGCCAGCAGCGTCTCGGCCGCCGCTGGCATGTGGGCAAAAGGTGGCGATTGCGGTTGCTTGTTGACCATCATTACGAATTCTCGAATGTCACGTTAGGCCGGGCCTGAGCAACCGGGTGCGTGAGGCTCGCCCGCGTTGGCGATCCATTCGTGAGATTAATATTTTGTAATGAAGTTCCAGTCGGCACGCCCTTCGCAGGGGCGTGCCGATGGACGGCATCAAGCCAGGGCGGGGCGCAGCGAGTAGGTCTTGAGTTGGGCGGCGAAGTCACGCAGCGACTGAATGCCACTGGCCTCGGCCTCGTGAATCCAGTCCTTCATGGCCGCCAGCATGTCATGGCCGTTGGAGCTGGTACGGGCCCAGATCTGTTGCAGGGCCAGGCGCTTTTCGTATATCACTTTCAACGCCTGGCTGTGTTCCAGCATGGTCTGGATACGCACATGATGGCGCTCGTCCAGCAGGCTGGTCTCGCGCGACAGCAGCCGCTTGGCGCGGCGGAACTGGTGGCGCACCGACGCGTCGACCCGCGCCAGTTCCTGGGTCACGAGGGGGGCGATCACCAGCTTGCGGTACTGGGCCATGATCTGGAAGCGGTTGTTGAGGATGGCCATGGCGGTGTCCATGTCCAGGTGGCCCTTGCCTTCAACCCGGTGGGCAATGGGGGCTACGCGCTGCACCTTCGCCAGGCGCATGAACGAGAGGATGCGAATCCACATCCAGCCCATGTCGAACTCCCACTTGCGCACCGACAGCTTCGCCGAATTGGGGTAGGTGTGGTGATTGTTGTGCAGTTCTTCACCGCCAATGATGATGCCCCAGGGCACCAGGTTGGTGGCCGCGTCGCGGCATTCGAAGTTGCGGTAGCCCACGGCATGGCCCAGGCCATTGACCACGCCCGCGGCCCAGAAGGGGATCCACATCATCTGGATGGCCCACACGGTCAGGCCGATGGCGCCGAAGCAGGCCAGGTCGATGGCCAGCATCAGGAATACGCCGGCCAGGCGGTAGCGCGAGTACAGGTTGCGCTCGATCCAGTCTTCGGGGCAGTTCTTGCCGTAGATGCGCAATGTTTCCGCATTCTGCGCTTCGGCGCGGTACAGCTCGGCACCGCGGCTCAGAACGGTGCCCAGGCCCTTGACCACCGGGCTGTGGGGGTCGTCGGCGGTCTCGCATTTGGCGTGGTGCTTGCGGTGGATGGCTGTCCACTCACGGGTGTTCTGCGCCGTGGTTAGCCACAGCCAGAAGCGGAAGAAGTGCTTGAGCCCGGCGTTCAGTTCCAGCGAGCGGTGGGAGGAATAGCGGTGGAGGTAGATGGTGACGCTGACGATCGTCACGTGGGTCATCAACAGGGTGACCGCCACCAGTTGCCAGGCTGACAGGTCAAGAAAACCGTTGTACCACATAGGCTGCAGGGCCCTCGTTAAATAAAAAGTAACAGCAGAGAGCATTATCGGCATGCTGGCCGATAAAACCAGTGCGGGTTTTAGATAAGAGTCGCTGAATGTTTCTGCTTTATAATCCTCACCTTTTCGAGTGGGCTTGTTCGAACATATGCCTGGTTCCTCTCGCGGCGCCTTGCGGGCCGCCTTGCTTTACCTGTTGGCTTCGCTGGTCTGGCTGGTGCCGGTTGGTCAAATATTGAGCAGCCTTTTCGATGATTCGGCTCAGGCGCTGCGTTGGCAGCTGATCAACGGTTATGCGTGGGTGCTGGCGACCGCGGTACTCATCTTCCTGGCCCGGGCCCGGCTGCTGCGCTGTTTCGGCCTGGGTGACCAGGGGCGCATAGAGCGCGAGCGCCTGCGCATGGCGGCGGCCGTGTTCGATAGCACCCTGGAAGGCGTGCTGGTGACCAACCGCCTGGGCAACATCGTGCACGTCAACCGTGCATTCATGGACATCACCGGTTACCACGAGGACGAAGTCCTGGGCCACAACCCCAGCAAGTTCAAGTCGGGGCGCCATGACGTGGCGTTCTACCGGCAGATCTTCCATACCCTCGACCACGAAGGGCGCTGGAGCGGCGAGATCTGGAACCGGCGCAAAAGCGGCGAGATCTACCCGCAGTGGCAGACGATCCGCGCCATTCACAACGACGCCGGCCACGTCAGCCACTATGTGGCAGTGTTTTCGGACATCAGCGCGCTCAAACGCTCCGAGCGTGAGCGAGCGCACCTGATCCAGCACGACCCGCTCACCGAGCTGCCCAACCGCCTGCTCTTCCACGACCGCGCCGAGCAGGCCCTGGCTGCGGCGCAGGCCAACAAGCGCGGCTGTGCCCTGTTGCTGCTGGACCTGGATCATTTCCAGAGCATCAATGACAGCCTCGGCCATGCGGTGGGCGACCAGCTGATCAAGGCGGTGGTGACCCGCCTGCAAAGCCTGATGAAAAGCGGCATGACCCTGGCGCGCATGGGGGGCGACGAATTTGCCGTGCTGCTGGAGGACACGCCCCAGGTGGCGGACGCGGCGACGCTGGCCCAGGCGATCATCGACACCCTCAAGCAACCCTTCCTGGTAGACGGCCACACCCTGTTCATCAGTGCCAGCATTGGCATCAGCGTATTTCCAAGCGATGCCATCGGTGCTGAACAGCTGCTGCGCAATGCCGACTCCGCGCTGTTCAAGGCCAAGGGCAACGGCCGCGGTGGTTATGCTCTGTACACCGAAGAGCTCACCGCCCACGCCCAGCAACGAGTGGAAATGACCGCCGAGTTGCGCAGGGCCCTGGCCCAGGAAGAACTGCGGGTTTATTACCAGCCGGTACACGACCTGGCCAGCCGTGAGTTGGTCGGGGTGGAAGCACTGGTGCGCTGGATGCATCCCGAACGCGGACTGGTGCCGCCCGGCGATTTCATCCCGGTGGCCGAACGCAGTGGCCTGATCGCCGAAATCGATGCCTGGGTGATGACCCGCGCTTGCCAGCAGATGTGTGCGTGGCAGGCCGAGGGCCATCAGCTGGATTTCATCGCGGTGAACGTCTCCAGCCGCCTGTTCGGCCACCAGGACCTGTACCGGCAAGTGGCGCGGATTCTTGCCGACACCGGCCTGAACCCGGCGCGCCTGGAACTGGAAGTGACCGAGAGTGCGGTGATGGAGGATCCCGAATCAGCGTTGGAGCAGATGCACCGCTTGCGTGAACTGGGCCTGCGCCTGTCCATCGATGATTTCGGTACCGGTTACTCCTCGTTGCTGCGCTTGAAGCGGTTACCGGTGCAAAAGCTCAAGATCGACCAGGGCTTCGTGGCTGGCCTGCCTCTGGATGAAGACGATGCTGCCATCGTTCGGGTCATTATCGCCCTGGCCCGCAGCATGGGCATGCAGGTTCATGCCGAGGGCATCGAACAGCCTGAACAGGCGCAGTTCCTGATGAGCCACCAGTGTGAATTGGGCCAGGGCTACTGGTTCGGTCGCCCCATGCCTGCTGCCGAGCTGACCTGGCCACAGCCCCGGTAGTAACGGGCTCCTGGAAAAACGGTGTGAGCCTGGGCTGAGTATTCTTCTGGTTATATGGGCATTCTTAAATAGTATTTTTAAGTATAACCCGGCCTATCTACTATGGCGCTCAAGACACCTCTCACATCCAAGGAGCATGATCATGAGCGCATCTCTGCGTAGCGTCGACGGGCAGGACGAAGCAACCATTCTGCGCGAAATCCAGAGCGCGCTACGTGACCTGCGCTTTGGCGCGGTGGAAATCACCGTGCACAACGCCCAAGTGGTGCAGATCGAGCGCAAGGAAAAGTTTCGCCTGCAGAACCCGGGCAACAAGCCCAGCTGAGCCAACGCGCCAGCCATAAGAAAAGCCAACAGAAAAACTACAAAGTCATCCAGGAGCTTCACCATGTCTATCCGTCATTACGCTCTGGCGGCGCTCGCCAGCGCGCTGTTCGCAGGCTCTGCGGTCGCCAAGGACTACGAGCTGCTTAACGTTTCCTACGACCCGACGCGCGAGCTGTATCAGGATTACAACGCCGAGTTCGTGAACTTCTGGAAGAAGTCCCACCCCGACGACAAGGTCGACATCAAGCAGTCCCATGGCGGCTCGGGCAAGCAAGGCCGTGCAGTCATCGACGGCCTGCGTGCCGACGTGGTGACCCTGGCCCTGGCCGGCGACATCGATGAAATCGCCAAGCTGGGCAAGACCTTGCCGGAAAACTGGCAGACCAAGCTGCCGGACGCCAGCACCCCCTACACCTCGACCATCGTGTTCCTGGTGCGCAAGGGCAACCCCAAGGGCATCCACGACTGGAACGACCTGATCAAGGACGGCGTGTCGGTCATTACCCCGAACCCGAAAACCTCGGGCGGCGCGCGCTGGAACTTCCTGGCCGCCTGGGCCTACGGCCTGAAAGCCAACGGTGGTGACGAGGCCAAGGCCAAGCAGTACATCCAGACCTTGTTCAAGCACGTGCCGGTACTGGACACCGGGGCCCGCGGCTCGACCATTACCTTCGTCAACAACGGCCAGGGTGACGTGCTGCTGGCCTGGGAAAACGAAGCCTACCTGGCGCTGAAGGAAGACGGCGGCAAGGACAAGTTCGACATCGTCGTGCCATCGGTGTCTATTCTGGCTGAACCGCCAGTGGCCGTGGTCGAGAAGAACGCCGAGAAGAAAGGCAACGCGGAAATCGCCGAGGCCTACCTCAAGCACCTGTACAGCAAGGAAGGCCAGGAAATCGCCGCCAAGAACTTCTACCGTCCACGGGACAAGGACGTAGCGGCGCAATACGCCAAGCAGTTCCAGGAAGTGAAGAGCCTGGCGACCATCGACAAGGACTTCGGCGGCTGGAAAACCGCGCAGCCTAAATTCTTCAACGATGGCGGCGTCTTCGACCAAATCTACCAGGCACAGTAAAAGCAGCTGCAAGCTGCAAGTGGTTAGCTGCAAGAGGTCGGCTTCTGGCTTGAAGCTTGCCGCTTGCAGCTTGTAGGTGCTTCCAAACCAAGGACTCATATGTCGCGTCGTATCTCCCCCGTCATACCCGGCTTCGGGCTGACGCTGGGCTACACCGTCGTGTACCTCAGCCTGATTGTGCTCATCCCGCTGGCCGTCATGTTTGTCCACGCTGCCCAGCTGACGTTCGAACAGTTCTGGGCCATCATCAGTTCCCCCCGCACCCTGGCCGCGCTGAAGCTCAGCTTCGGTACCGCGCTATGTGCCGCCGTGATCAACGGTATCATCGGCACCCTGCTGGCCTGGGTGCTGGTGCGCTATACCTTCCCTGGGCGCAAGATCATCGATGCCATGATCGACCTGCCGTTCGCCTTGCCCACGGCAGTGGCCGGTATCGCCTTGACCGCGCTGTATACCCCCAATGGCCTGGTCGGGCAGTTCGCCGAGAGCCTGGGTTTCAAGATCGCCTACACCCCACTGGGCATCACCCTGGCGCTGACGTTCGTCACCCTGCCGTTCGTGGTGCGCACGGTGCAGCCGGTACTGGCCGACATTCCGCGCGAAGTGGAAGAAGCTGCCGCGTGCCTGGGGGCCAAGCCGCTGCAGGTGTTTCGCTACATCCTGGCGCCTGCCTTGCTGCCCGCCTGGCTAACCGGCTTCGCCCTGGCGTTCGCCCGTGGCGTGGGTGAGTACGGCTCGGTGATTTTCATTGCCGGCAACATGCCGATGAAGACCGAGATACTGCCGCTGCTGATCATGGTCAAGCTCGACCAGTACGACTACACCGGCGCCACCGCCATCGGCGTGATGATGCTGGTGGTTTCCTTCATTCTGTTGCTGCTGATCAACTTGCTGCAGCGGCGCATCGAAACCCCTTGAAGGAGGCGCTGAACATGTCTGCATCCACAACGCTCACCGCGTCCAGCGCCAATGCCGCCCGCCGGGGCAGCGCCCTGTCGCGCCGGGTGCTGATCGGCCTGGGCTGGCTGATCTTCTTTCTGTTCCTGCTGCTGCCGCTGTTCATCGTCGTGTCCCAGGGCCTGAGCAATGGCCTGGGGGCGTTCTTCACCGCGATCCTGGAGCCCGATGCCCTGTCGGCCCTGAAGCTCACGGTGATCGCGGTGGTGATCTCGGTGCCGCTCAACGTGGTGTTCGGCGTCAGCGCCGCGTGGTGCGTGAGCAAATACTCGTTCCGCGGCAAGAGCGTGCTGGTGACCCTGATCGACCTGCCGTTCTCGGTGTCGCCGGTCATCGCCGGCCTGGTCTACGTGCTGATGTTCGGTGCCCAGGGCCTGTTCGGCCCGTGGCTGGCCGACCATGACATCCAGATCGTCTTTGCGTTGCCGGGTATCGTGCTGGCAACCATCTTCGTCACCGTGCCGTTCGTGGCCCGGGAGCTGATCCCGCTGATGCAGGAACAAGGCACCCAGGAAGAGGAGGCTGCCCGCTTGCTGGGCGCCAACGGCTGGCAGATGTTCTGGCACGTCACCGTGCCCAACATCAAATGGGGCCTGATCTACGGCGTGGTGCTGTGTACCGCGCGTGCCATGGGCGAGTTCGGCGCCGTGTCGGTGGTGTCCGGGCACATTCGTGGTGTCACCAACACCCTGCCGCTGCACGTCGAGATCCTCTACAACGAGTACAACCACGTCGCGGCCTTCGCGGTAGCGAGCCTGTTGCTGGTCATGGCGCTCTTCATCCTGCTGCTCAAGCAGTGGAGCGAGAACCGTATTAACCGCCTGCGCCATAGCGCTGCGGAGGAATAATTCATGTCGATCGAAGTTCGTAATGTCAGCAAGCGCTTCAACGCCTTCCAGGCGCTGAACTCCATCAATCTGGACATCCAGAGTGGCGAGTTGGTAGCCCTGCTGGGCCCCTCCGGTTGCGGCAAGACCACCCTGCTGCGCATCATCGCTGGCCTGGAAACCCCGGACCAGGGCAGCATCGTGTTCCATGGCGAAGACGTCTCGGGCACTGACGTGCGGGATCGCAACGTCGGTTTCGTGTTCCAGCACTACGCCCTGTTCCGCCACATGACGGTGTTCGACAACGTGGCGTTCGGCCTGCGCATGAAGCCCAAGGCCGAGCGCCCGAATGAAAGCCGCATCGCCGAGAAGGTCCATGAGCTGCTGAACATGGTGCAACTGGACTGGCTGGCCGACCGCTACCCCGAGCAACTGTCCGGCGGCCAGCGCCAGCGGATCGCCCTGGCGCGGGCCCTGGCGGTTGAGCCCAAGGTGCTGCTGCTGGACGAACCCTTTGGCGCTCTGGATGCCAAGGTGCGCAAGGAGCTGCGCCGTTGGCTGGCCCGCCTGCACGAGGACATCAACCTGACCTCGGTTTTCGTGACCCACGATCAGGAAGAAGCCATGGAGGTGGCCGACCGCATCGTGGTGATGAACAAGGGCGTGATAGAGCAGATCGGTTCACCGGGCGAAGTGTACGAGAACCCCGCCAGTGATTTCGTCTACCACTTCCTGGGCGACTCCAACCGCCTGCACCTGGGCGAAGACAACCACGTGCTGTTCCGCCCGCACGAAGTGTCGCTGTCGCGCTCGGAAGTGGAAGGCCACCACCCGGCTGAGGTCCGCGACATCCGCCCGTTGGGTGCCACCACGCGGGTCACCTTGAAAGTGGAAGGGCAGAACGACCTGATCGAAGCCGAGGTGGTCAAGGACCATGACAGCCTGTCGGGCCTGGCGAAGGGGGAAACCCTGTTCTTCAAACCCAAGGTCTGGCAAAAGGCCCCGAACCTTTGACCGCACCCCCTGTAGGTCCGAGCTTCACCCGGGCCTACAGGGGTTGCAAGCGAGCTTCGATGTCGCGGTTCAGCCCCCGGCGCATGCCCAGCAGAAACGCCAGCTCCGCCACCACGAACAACGGCCCCACGATCAGCCCCATCACATCATCCACGAATGCCGGCTTGCGCCCCTCCCAGTAGTGGCCGACAAACTGGATAGCCCAGCCCACCACGAACAACCCCGCTCCCGCGCCCAGCCACACCGCTGTGGCTTGCACCGCCAGCACCGCCCCAAGCCACAGGCACAGCGCCAGCAGCACGCTCATGACCGCGCCCAGCGCTCGGTCCAGCCGCAGGTAAAACCACGCCGACGCCAGCGCCACGAACAGCGCCGGGCTTATCCACAGCCCCAGAAAATCCGCCCCCGGCCGCGACAGCAGCACGGTGACCGCCACCACGATCAGCGGGATGCCGATGAAATGGCTGGCGATGTTGCGTGGGTCGCGGTGGTAGGCCGCGTATTGGCTCAGGTGGTCGACGAGGTTTTTCATTGTTGTGTCCTCAGTGGTGGAAGGGCTAGACCATGCGATCGCGAAACTGGCCCGGCGATAGCCCGGTCCAGCGCTTGAAAGCGCGGTTGAAACTGCTGGCGTCGGCGAAGCCCAGGCGGTAACCGATTTCGCTCAGGGCCAGCTCGGCTTCGCGCAGGTACGCCAGCGCCAGGTTCTGCCGGCTTTGGTCCAGCAAGGCGTCATAGCGGCAGCCTTCATCGGCCAGATGGCGCTGCAGGCTGCGCAGGCTCAGGTGCATGGATTCGGCGATCTGGTCGGCCGAGGGCACGCCCTTGGGCAGGTGCAGTTCTATGGCGTTGCGCACCCGGCGCTCCCAGGTGAGCGGGTGCAGCAGCTCCAGGGTTCGGTTGAGTACCGCTTCGTTGTGTTCGGCCAGCTCGGGGTTGGCGTCATCCAGGTGGCATTCAAAGTCGCCGCAGGCGAATTCCAGGCGGTTCTGCGCGGCGGCGAAATGGATGGGGGCGCGGAACACGGTGTGCCAGGGCGTCGGGTCCACGGGGGCGGGCCGGGTCAGCCATACGCCCAGGGGCGCATAATCACGGCCCAGGCGGTTACGGCAGGTGCGCACGTAGATGGCCGCGAAGGCGTCCATGGCTTCCGGCGCGGGTGGCGGGCTGTCCTTCGGCACGTCAAGGCAGAACACATAACGGCCATCCTCGCGGCTCAGGTGCGGCACCACGGCGTCGCTGACCACCTGGTGGTAGCGCACGATGCGTTCGAACACTTCGCGCAGGTTTTCGCTGGCCACCAGCGCATAGCCCAGGGCGTGGAAGGTAGTGGGGCTGACGTAGCGCGACACACGCAGGCCGATGGCCGGGTCGCCGCTGGCTTCCACCGCCAGGCGCCATAGCTGGGTGGTGGCCGACAATGGGTACCGGGCCTTGGGGTCGTCCATGGTATGCAGGTCGAGCCCCGCCTTCTCGCACAGCGCGGCGCTGTCGAGGCCCAGTGCGTCCAGTTGCTTGCGCAAGGCGCGGGTCCAGCTGGCAAGCGAGGTCGGTTCAGGCATGGTCAATGGCGCCTGAGGTCAACAGGTTGGCGTCCACGGCTAGCGTCCTTTTGCTTTAGCTGCTGCACAGTGTGCCCATCAATAACAAGAGGATGGAAGCATGGACCGCACTTGTGCAAGCCCCGACAGACTGAATGCACAACAACGCAGTGCGCATATTCGCCAGGTGGTGATGGCCAAGGGTGACGAATTGCGTCGCCAGTACCCCATACTCAAGCATCAGGATGCCATCGGCGCCAGTATCCTGGCCTTTGCGCTGGCTGCCATGGTCGGCAGCGCGGCGCTCTATCTCGCCGGTTACATGGCCTGGTGGGCGTGCCTGTTGCTCAACGCCTTCTTCGCTTCGCTGACCCACGAGCTGGAACATGACCTGATTCACAGCATGTATTTTCGCAAGCAACGGGTGCCGCACAACGTGATGCTGGCGCTGGTCTGGCTGGCGCGGCCCAGCACCATCAACCCTTGGATCCGCCGCCATCTGCACCTCAACCACCACAAAGTGTCGGGCACAGAGACCGACATGGAAGAGCGTGCCATCACCAACGGCGAGCCATGGGGGCTGGTCCGGCTGCTGATGGTGGGCGATAACGTGATGTCGTCACTGATCCGCATGCTGCGGGCCAAGACCTGGACGCACAAGTGGAGCATCCTCAAGCGTACCCTGCGGGTCTACGCGCCGCTGGCGCTGATGAACTGGAGTGCCTGGTATGTGTTTCTGGGCTTTCACGCCGCCAACGGGGTGGCTTGGCTGCTGGGCGCGCCCATCGAGTGGTCGGTCAGCACCCTGGCGGTCATGCACTGGGTGGACATTGCGGTGGTGGTGATCGTCGGGCCGAACGTGTTGCGCACTTTCTGCCTGCATTTTGTCAGCTCGAACATGCATTACTACGGTGATGTAGAGCTGGGCAATGTGATGCAACAGACCCAGGTGCTCAATGCCTGGTGGCTGTGGCCATTGCAGGCGTTCTGCTTCAACTTCGGCAGCACCCATGGCATTCACCATTTTGTGGTGAAGGAGCCCTTCTACATTCGCCAGATGACCGCGCCGGTTGCGCACCGGGTGATGGCTGAGATGGGCGTGCGGTTCAATGATTTCGGGACCTTTGGCCGGGCGAATCGCTTCACCCGGCAGCCCGCAGAGGCTCCCGTGGGCGCCAGTTCTGCGGCCTGATACACCGTGGTGCGCATTTCCCGAGCTTCGCCCGGTCCCACAGGGGGCGGGCGAGGCTCTCAGTCAGGTTGGAACGGGGACTGGCTCAGCACCACCCCGGTCTCTTCGACATATTTCTGCCATTCCCCGATCAACGCCGCCAGTTTGTCCGGGTGGCTGGCCGCCAGGTCGTGGATCTCGCCACGGTCTTGGCTCAGGTCGTAGAGCTGCCAGGTAGCAGGCCCCACGGGCCCTGGAATCCAGACCGCCTTCCAATTCCCCTGGCGAATGGCCCGCTGGCCGAACAGCTCCCACCCGGTCACGGTCTTGTCGTCATGCACCGTGGCGGTTTCGCCGGACAAATACCCCAGCCAGGAGCGGCCACGTACCGGCGCCACCTCACGGCCGCGCCAGCGCTTGCCCGGATGGCGCACGCCCGCCAGGTCGAGAATGGTCGGGGTCACGTCCATCACCGTGCCGAAGCCATGGCCTATCTGCCCCTGGCGGGCCAGTGCCGGGTAATGGATGAGCGCCGGCACACGGATGCCGCCTTCGGTGGTGAAAGCCTTGAACAGCCGCGATGGTGCGGTGGCTGCCTGAGCCCAGCCTGGCCCATACCAGACGTAGGAGTTGGCCCGGCCGATATTGTCCAGGCTGTTGTCGTAGTGGGTGTCCAGGTAGCTCATCAGCTCCGGGCCAAAGGTGGGGAACGCTTCCAGCAGCGCACCTTCGGCGCCGTTGTCGGACAGAAACAGAATGAAGGTATTGTCCAGCTGGCCCTGCTGGCGCAGGTACTCCACCACCCGCCCGATGTTCCAGTCCATGCGTTCGACCATGGCGGCGTACACCTCCATGGCCCGGGCCGAGGCCCGGCGCTGGCTGTCATCGAGCTTGTCCCACTCGGCGTTCAATTCCAGCAACGGGTGCGCCTCGGTGTTCTCGTCGATCAGGCCCAGCTCCCGCAGCCGGACCAGGCGTTCCTGGCGCAGGGCGTGGGGCCCGGCATCGTAGCGGCCCTTGTACTTGGCCACCAGGTCGGCCGGGGCCTGCAGCGGCCAGTGCGGCGCCGAGAAGGGCAGGTAGGCGAAGAAGGGGCGGCTCTGGTCACGTTCCTTCAGGTACTGCAGCAGCTTGGCGCCGAAGGCGTCGGAGGAATAGAAGTCCGCGGGCAGTTCGTCGACGAAGGTGTCGTCTTCGATGTACAGCGCCGGCGTGGCCTTGAGCAGGCCAGGGGTGGTGTCATCGAAGGTGGGCTCGAAGCCGTAGTGGTTGGCGGCACCGGGCAGCAGCGAGAACGAACGCTCGAAGCCGCGGGCGTGGGGCGCCAGCTCGGCCGTCAGGCCCAAGTGCCACTTGCCGCTCATCAGCGTCTGGTAGCCCGCTTCACGCAGCAGTTCCGGCAGGGCTACCACACGGTCGTTGAGGTAGCCCTCGTAGCCTGGCTTGCCGATCAGCTCGGGTGTCAGCGCCTCGGCCATGGTGCCGATGCCGGCGATGTGGTGGTCGGTGCCGGTGAGCAGCATCGAGCGGGTGGGCGAACACGTGGGTGCAGTGTGAAAGTCGGTCAGGCGCAGCCCGGCCAGGGCCAGTTTGTCCAGGTGGGGTGTGGCGATTTCGCTGCCAAAGGCGCCGATGTCGGAAAAGCCGAGGTCGTCGGCCAGGATCACGAGAAAATTGGGACGTTGGGGCATCAGGCAGGTACCTCTGCTCAGCAGGCGATAAAGGCCGGGTGCAGATCGCGGATCTGCTCGGGCTGGGGGGCGACGTAGTGCCCGTCGCTGGTCAATTCATGCAGCAGTTCTTCGCGCAGTTGGTGGAAGTCGAAACTGCTGCGCTGGCGCGGGTGCGGCAAGTCGATGTCCACCACGCGCTTGATGCGCCCCGGCCGGGGTTCCATGACCACCACGCGGTCGGCCAGGAAGATGGCTTCTTCCACGTCGTGGGTCACCAGCACCGTGGTGATGTGCGCCCGTTCGCGAATGGCCAGCAGCTCGTCCTGCATCTGCTGCCGGGTAAGGGCGTCGAGGGCGCCAAAGGGTTCGTCCAGCAGCAGGATCCGCGGGCTCGCCACCAGGCCGCGCGCGATGGCCACCCGCTGGGCCATGCCGCCGGAGAGCTGGTGCGGGTAGGCGCGGGTGAAATCCTTCAGGCCTACCAGGTCGATGAAGTCATGCACTCGGCGCTGGCGCTGCTCGTTGCTCAGGGGCTCGTTGACCAGGCCCAGGCCGATGTTTTCTTCCACGGTCAGCCAGGGGAACAGGCGGTGCTCCTGAAAGACGATGCCACGCTCGCTGCCGATGCCGGTCACGGCCTTGCCGTCGACTTGAATCTCGCCGCGAAAATCGGTGTCCAGGCCGATCAACAGGCGCAGCAGGGTCGACTTGCCGCAACCGCTGGAGCCGACGATGGCGACGAACTCGCCCTCGG
Source organism: Pseudomonas eucalypticola (assembly GCF_013374995.1). Classification (NCBI taxonomy): domain Bacteria; kingdom Pseudomonadati; phylum Pseudomonadota; class Gammaproteobacteria; order Pseudomonadales; family Pseudomonadaceae; genus Pseudomonas; species Pseudomonas eucalypticola. The sequence continues at coordinate 212,603 of NZ_CP056030.1, forward strand.
CGATCTGCAGGTTGAATTCACGAATGGCTTCCAGGCTGCCGCCGTCCACTTCGAACAGTTTGCCGACGTGATTGAAGCTGACGATAGGGTGGGTCAGTGCGTTCATGCGTGTCTCCAGCGCGTGGCGCGCGCTTCGATGCGTTGTCCGAGGGCGTTGAGCAAAGCGCCGGTAAGGCCGACCAGGAGCATGCCGCTCATGATCAGGTCCATGCGCATCAACTGCTGCGCGCCGATCATCAGGCTGGCGATGCCGCCGTTGGACGGCATGAAATACTCCGCGCCGATGGTGCCCAACCAGGCGTAGATCAGGCTCAGGCGCAAACCGGCGAAAATACCTGGGGCGGCGCCCGGCAAGACCAGGCGGCGCAGGCGTTGCCACAGGTTCAGGCGCAGCACCCGGGCTGCCTCGGCCAATTGCGGCGACAGGTTGGCGACGCTGCGGTGGGTGGCGATGAAGAGCGGGAAAAACGCCGCCAGCGCAACGAATACCCATTTGGCCGGTTCCCCCAGGCCAAACCACGCGGTGATCAGTGGCACCCAGGCAAAGATGGCAATCTGGCGCAGCGCCGCCAGGCTCGGGCCCAGCACCCGGTCAGCCGGCTTCCACAGGCCCAGCAACAGGCCCAGGCCAAACCCCAGCCCACCGCCCAGCAGCAGGCCGCCGACGGTGCGGCCCAGGCTCAGGCCCATGGCGGTCAGCAACGAGCCGTCGAGCAACCCAGCCCAGGTGGTGCGCAGCACGCCCAGGGGCGAAGCGAGGATATTGGCATCCACCCACTGCAGCTGGCTGGCGAGCTGCCACAGCACCAGCAGCGCCAGGGGCAACAGCCAGGGTGTCAGGCGGTCCAGGCCTCGGGCGCGGCGGCTGCGAGGCAGGGCAGCGGTGGCTGCGTGGGGCCAGTGCACCAGCTTGCTGTCGGCCAGGGCGATGCCCTTGTCCATGGCCACGCCGATGATGCCTATCACCACCACGCACACGAATACGATGTCGAGCATGAACAACTGCCGCGCCCACACCATCAGGTAACCGATGCCTTCGCTGGAGGCCAGCAGTTCCACCGCCAGCAGCGAAGACCAGCCCGCCCCCAGGGCCAGGCGTACGCCGGCCATGAACGACGGCAAGGCCGCCGGCAGTACCAGGCGGCGCACCAGCAGGTGTGGCGGCAGCCGCAGCACGGCAGCGGCCTCACGCAGCTTGGGCTGGGCGTCCCTGACACCGACCAGGGTGTGCAGTGTGACGGGTACGACGATCGCCTTGATCAGCACCACCAGCTTGAGCAGTTCGCCGATGCCGAAAAACACCATGAACAGCGGGATCCACGCCAACGTCGGAACCTGCGCCAGCGCGGTGAAGGTCGGCAATACCAGGCGTTCGGCGCGCCGGCTGAAGCCCAGCCAGGCGCCCAGTACCGCACCACTGCCGATGCCCGCCAGCAGGCCCCAGAACAGCCGTTGCAGGCTTATCCACAGGTTGCCCGGCAGGTCGCCGGTGGCTAGCTCCAGGGTGCTTTGCCAGACCAGCGAGGGTGCGGGCAGAATCTGTTCGCTCATCCAATGGTTGCGGCTGGCCAGCCACCATAGCGCGAAGAGCGCCGCGGGCAGGTAGAAGGCTTGCAGCCGTTGCCAAGGCGAGGGCCCGGCACGCCGCTTGGCGGCCGCGGGCTTGGCCAGGGGCAGGCTGAGGAGAGAATCACGGGCCATGTCAGACCTCCGTTGTCGGCTACTGCGTGAGGCTATTTGTATATTCTTATTGGATCTATCAAAAATAGAAGTGATTCAATAAAGGGATAAGAGGTGCCATTTAAGGCTGCCGGGCGCCTGGCATCCAATGCATTCGAGGAATATTTTCGATGCGCGCCCTGCATGGCCGTGGCGCAAGCCCCGCTCTGGCTGCTTATTCCTTAAAGTAACTAAAATGTGAATTTATAGTATTTAATCAAAGTGCCTGAGGTATGTCTGACTGAGCGCCACCCGTGACCCAGCCAAGAGCCTCCGCCATGAAGAAAAGCCTTACCCACCTCGCCCGACTCGTTGCTTTACCCGTGTTGCTGGCGTGCCTGCCATTGGCCGCGCATGCCGATGCGGTCAAGGAAATTCGCATTGCCGTGCCCGACCTCAGCGCGGGCACCGAACACAGCGGCGGCGGGGTAGTCGATGTGTTGCGCCAGCAGCAGGCGTTCGAGAAAGCCTTCGCCGCCGATGGCATCCATATCCAATGGCAATTCTTCAAAGGGGCCGGCCCGGTCATCAACGAGGCGTTCGCCAATGGCCAGGTCGACCTCGCCTACCTGGGGGACCTGGCTGCCATCATCGGCAAGTCCAATGGCCTGGATACCCGCCTGCTGAGCGCTACTGGCCGGGGCATCAAGCAATACCTGGCCGTGCAACCGGGCTCGGGCATCAAGACCCTGCAAGACCTCAAGGGCAAGCGCGTGGGGCTGTTCCGCGGTACTGCCAGCCAATTGTCGTTCGACGCCGCGCTCGCCAGCCAAGGCCTGAGTGAAAAGGACTTGAAGATCGTCAACCTGGACTACAGCGCGGCCCAGTCGGCCCTGGCGGCCAAGCAGATCGATGCCACCTGGGGCTTGCTCAATGCCATCGTGCTGCAACAGCGCGGGTTGGCGGATATACCCCTCAATACCCGCGACCTGGGCGGCGCGGGTAGCATCCAGAGTGTGCTGGTGGGCAATGGCGCATTCGTCGACGCCCACCCCGACATCGTCGCGCGGCTGATCAAGGCCCAGGATAGCGCGGTGCAATGGCTGACCCAGGACGGCAACAAGGATGCCTATGTGCAGTTGGTTTCCAAGCAGGCCAGCTACCCGCCAGCGCTGGTGGCCCAGGACCTGCAGGCCGACAAACTCAGCGAAGTGTTCCCGGCGACGCTGGATCCGCAGTTCCTGGGCAAGTTGCAATCCTCCGTGGACCTGGCAGCCCAGGAGCGCCTGATTCGCAAACCGTTCAAGGTGGCTGATTGGGTGGCCCGCTAACTGAGGCCTGCCGCACGCGGGGTGTCTGGTGCTGTGCGGCGTTCGTGACGCGGCCAGGTTAACGGGTTTCAACGGGGCCGTCGGGCGCGGCACACCGGGGGCGTAGCGTCAGCCCGCCTTGGCGGCAGGCTGGGCATCGATCTCGACGATGGTGTCGATCATCGCCCGCGCTGCCGGTGACAGCCGATACCCCATGCGGCTGACAATGCCGCAGCGGGCACTGAGGCTTTCCAGGTTCTGGGGCAGGTTGCGCCAGTGCAGCCGGCCCAATTGCAGGTCCTTGCCGTTCTCTTCGAAGCTCTCTTCGGTGGTCAGGCCGATGGCATCGGAGTCCAGCACGATCTTGACCAGCGCTGGCACGTGCTCAGTCTGGATATGCGGGCTGAAATCGGTCTTGCCGCTCAGGTTGGCGAGTAGCTTGCGCACGCCCGGCGGGATCAGCGCCGCGGCCAAGGGGTAGTCGAACAGGTCGTTGGTCGACAGGCTTTCCTTGGCCAGCAAGGGGTGCCCCGGCCTACAGAAGAATACCCCACGCTTGGGGGTCAGCTCCTGCGTCTGAAAATTGGGGTCGGCCTCGAAGTGGCGGATGTCGGCGATGAAGAACTCGATCTCCTCGCGGCTCAACGCACGGCTAAGTTTCTCCCAGTTGTTCACCTCGAAGTACGTACGCACCTTGGGGTGTGCGCGCACGAAGCTCGACACTGCCTCGGGCACCAATCGCACTGCCGGCGCCGGGCCGCAGCCGAAGCGCAGCTCGCCGGCATCGAGCTTGGTCATCTGCGTGACTTCGCTGGCCAGCAGCGCCGCCCCCTGCACCAGGCTCAGCGCATGTTGCAGCACCACCATGCCTTCGGGCGTAGGCCGCAGGTCCTTGTTGGCGCGGTCCACCAGCACGCAGCCGAACTCTTGCTCCAGGCCTTGGATGCTGCGGCTGAAGGCTGGCTGGGTGATGCCCATGGCGTCGGCGGCACGGACAAAACTGCGGTGTTCGTTGAGCGCGATGAAGTACCGCAGTTGGCGCAGGTCCATATGCATTCCCGGCATCTGAAAAATAGGGCGAAGGTATTGGTACAGCGGGTGGGTGAAGGTTTTAAATGGAAGCTCTTATTCCGTCAACGAAGCGTTGGTGATTTATCTAGAACCAATTCTTCTATACATAGAAAGATGAGGAGCTGACCATGAGCAATGCCACTCTCGCTGCAAACGCCACCGCCGTGGCGCTGGATATCCACCCGGTGGCCGGTCGCATCGGTGCCGAAATCCGCGGCATCACCCTGGGCGCCGACCTGGACGCTGCCACCGTGGCCGCCATTCAGGCTGCGCTGGTGCAGTACAAGGTGATCTTCTTCCGTGGTCAGACGCACCTGGATGACCAGAGCCAGGAAGCCTTTGCCCACCTGCTCGGCGAGCCAATCGCCCATCCCACCGTGCCGGTACGTGACGGCACCCGTTACCTGATGCAGCTCAGCGGCGCTGATGGCCAGCGGGCCAACTCGTGGCACACCGATGTGACCTTCGTGGACGCTTATCCGAAGGCGTCCATCCTGCGCTCTGTCATCGCCCCTGCTTCAGGTGGCGACACCGTATGGGCCAACACCGCGGCCGCCTACAACGAGCTGCCAGCCCCCCTGCAGGAGTTGGCGGACAAGCTCTGGGCAGTGCATAGCAACGAATACGATTACGCCACGGCCAAGCCGGACGTATCGGCCGAAAAAATTGAGCAGTACCGCAAGGTATTTACCTCCACGGTGTTCGAGACAGAGCACCCTGTGGTGCGCGTGCACCCCATCAGCGGCGAGAAAACCCTGCTGCTCGGCCATTTCGTCAAGCGCATTAAAGGCTATTCGGCCAGCGATTCGGCACACCTGTTCGCGGTGCTGCAAAGCCACGTGGTACGCCTGGAAAACACCGTGCGCTGGCGCTGGGCGGCCGGTGACGTGGCCATCTGGGACAACCGCGCTACCCAGCACTATGCAGTGGACGACTATGGCACCCAGGAGCGCATCGTGCGCCGGGTGACCTTGCAGGGCGAAGTGCCGGTGGGTGTCGCCGGGCAACGCAGCGTGACCACCCGCGGCCTGTAGAAGGGCGGTACGGCGTCTGTCACCAGACGCCGATCGGCACCAGTTTTTCGGTTTCCGGCTCGCCATAGCGGAAGCGCTTGCCGCGCAGGTCGATCTCCTGGTTGCTGATGGTGGTACGGCGTTTCAACCCGCGCAGCCAATCGAACAGATAGCCCTGGTGTTGCTCGCGGACTGCGGCGAACGCCGGATCGGTGCCCAGGTCGTGCAGCTCCTGGGGGTCTTCCTGCAGGTCGAACAACTGCGGCCGGTAACCGTCGTAAGCCAGGTACTTGAAGCGTTCGCTGCGCACCATGTACATGCGGCAGCGGTCGATCGCCTGGCCCAGGCGCTCGCGGGCGGGGGCCTGGAACGCATAGTCATACTCGGCCACGGCGAAATCACGCCAGGCCGGTTGCTGGCCATGCAACAGCGGGATCAGCGAACGCCCTTCCAGGCGGTGGTCGGCAGCGGGTAGCCCCAGCGCGTCGAGGAAGGTGGGCAGGGCATCGATGGTTTCGGCCAGGTGTTCGTCCACCGTGCCACGGGTCACGTCGGCCTGGGGGCGGGGGTCGCGCACGATCAATGGCACCCCTACCGCCGGTTCCAGCAAGAACTCCTTTTCGCCCAGGAAGTGGTCGCCCAGGTAATCACCATGGTCACTGGTGAACACGATCAGGGTGTCGTCCCAGCGGCCGTTGCTTTGCATGAAGTCGAACAGGCGCCCCAATTGATCATCTACCTGCTTGATCAGGCCCATGTAGGTAGGGATCACGTTCAGGCGCACTTCTTCGCGGGAGAAATTCAGGCTCTCCTCGTGCTGGCGGAAGGCGTTGTACACCGGGTGATCGTTTTCGGCTCCCGGCGCTGGGCGCACGGCGGGCAGTACCTGGTCTTTGCTGTACAGCGCGTGGTAGGGCGCCGGTGCTATGTAGGGCCAGTGAGGTTTGATGTACGAGAGATGCAGGCACCAGGGTTGCTCACCCTGTTCACCGATGAAGTCGATGGCGCGGTCGGTGGTATAGACGGTTTCCGAGTGCTGCTCGGGAATGCGCGCCGGCAGGTGCGCGTTGCGCATCTTCCAGCCGCTGAGGATTTCGCCGTTGTCGCCTTCGGCGGCGTTGGCCCAGTCGTGCCACGGGTTGCGGCCTTCGAAGCCCAGGCCACGCAGGTGGTGGGTGTAGGGCGAGCCTTCACGTTTGCTGTCGAAGATCGGGTCGTCGGGGAACAGACCGTCATGGCGGAAATAGGCCTCGAAACCTACCTCATTCAACTGCTCGGCCTCGCTGCTGCCCGGTGTCATGGCCAGGCGCTGCTGCGCGTCGGTGTTGGGCGTGGCGTGGGTCTTGCCCACCAGCGCGGTACGGATACCCGCGGGGCGCAGGTAATCGCCGAGGGTGAATTCATCCAGCGGCAGCGGCACGCCATTCCATGCCACCTGGTGGCTGCTGACGTAACGGCCGGTGTAGGCCGACATGCGCGACGGCCCGCAGATGGTGCCTTGGGTATAGGCACGGGTGAAGCGCACGCCAGCCGCGGCCAGGCGGTCGATGTTAGGGGTATGCAAGTGCGGGTGGCCGTAGCACGACAGGTAGTCGCGGCGCAGCTGGTCGCACATGATATACAGCACGTTCTTGATGGCGGTCATGGATATACCTGGGGTCAGAGGGCTTTGCCGTTGGCGTCGAAGGCGGGCCACAGGCTGCCGATTTTCAGCTGTTCGATGGCGGCGTCGACGAAGCGGGGTTCCACCCAGTCGGCGGTATCGAAGGTACGGCGTACCAGGCCAAGGGCCTTGGCCTGTTCAACGCTGTCCTGCAGGCTGGCACGCAGGAACGGGTCGATGCGTGGCGATTCGCGGAAGGCCAGGTTGTCGCCCTTGGCTTCCTGCTCGAACAGCGTGGCGGGGATGGCGCTCTGTTCGGCCATCTGCTGGTTATAGGCTGGCTGGTTCCGGGTGTCGGTCAACCACGCGGCGTTCTTGACCAGCACGGTGACCAGGCGCTGGGTCAGGTCGGGGTGCTGGTCGATGAACGCCTGGGTGGCGACCAGTCCCGCCTGGGTGGTCGCCAGGGGTGGCAGTTGCTTGGTGCTCAAGGGGAACTGGATGCCTTTCGGGCCCAGGGCGAGAATGCCCATGCCTGACCAGGTGGCGTCGATCTGCCCGCTGGCCAGGGCGGCGCGGGCCGCGCTCCAGTCCAGGCTGATGATCTGCAGGTCATGTTCCTTCAAGCCCTGGCTTTGCAGCGCACGGCCGAACGACAGCTGGTCAGCGGTGCCACGGTAGACTGCCACGCGCTTGCCCTTGAGGTCGGCCAGGCTGTGGATGTCCGCGTTAGGGGCCGTGGCCAAATACATGTTGTTGCCCCTGGCGCCCAGCAGCAGGCGGGTGGGCAGGCCACTGGAGCGGCCGATGATCGCGGCCAGGTCGCCGAGCCAGGCGAAGTCCAGTTGCTGGTTGGCGAGCGCTTCGTTGACGGCCGGGCCGGCGCCTTTGAAGAAGTGCCACTCGACCTTCACGCCGTCGGCAGCGAATTCCTTTTCCAGCTGCTGCTGGATATGCGCCATGCCCACCGGCCCGGCAATGAACGGCGTGGTGCCGGCGCCCTGGTCAGGCGAGCCAATGCGAATGGTCACCGGGTCCGCTGCGTGGGTCTGGCCGAGCAGGGCGGCCAGTACTAGGCCAAGCAAGGGTCTGAAGCGTTTTCTCATGGGCCTTCCTGATTGCGCAAGTCACTGGAAAATGAGGACTATTTCGCGTTCAGGCAGGGGTATTCGGCAAGCGCATTCAATGAATACTTTGTATGCATGCAGTGCATGGCGCTGCGCGCCCTCAGCGCCGAGGTCATACCGCCAGGTTGTGAATCTCGTAGCCCGCCGCAGGCTCATCTTCGTCATCTACCCGCTTGATTTCTTCGATCATTGCCTCGGCCAACGGCGACAACCGATACCCCGCGCGGCTGACGATGCCGTAGCGGGTGTAGAGCTCTTCGCGCTGCTCATCCAACCCCTCGACCCGCAGGCGCACCAGTTCACCCCGGGCGCCATGGCCGCCGTCGCGGTAGGTGCCGCTGATGCCCACGGCGTCCGAGCGCAACACCACGTTCAGCAGGGCAAAACTGCTCTCGCATTCCACGTTCGGGGTGAAGTCCGGCCGGCCACTGAGGTCGGCCAACACTTTGCGCAGGTTGGGAGGGCGCACGGTGGCGGCCATCGGGTAGCTGAGCAGTTGTTCGGCAGTCACCGTTTCCTGCTGGGCCAGCGGATGACCCGCGCGGCAGCAAAAATGCCAGCGACGCGGGCGCAGCCGGTGGGTCCGGTAATCGGGGTCGGCTTCGAACTGGCGGGTGTCGGCAACGAAAAATTCGAATTCCTCGCTCAGCAGGCGCTTGCTCAGGCTGTGCCAGTCGTCGATGTGGAATTGCACCCGCGCCTTGGGATATCGCCCGATGAAGCTGCCCACGGCAGCTGGTACCAGGCCCGCGGCGGGCGCCGGGCCACAGCCGAAGCGCAGCTCGCCCGCCTCCAGGCCATTGAACTGGCTGATCTCGTTGCTCAGTTGCCGCGCTCCGCTGACCAGCCGGCGGGCGTGTTCGAGCACGACCTGCCCCTGCTTGGTGGGCGGCAGATCTTTGCGCCCGCGGTCCACCAGCTGGCAGCCGACACTGTGCTCCAGGGCCTGGATGCTACGGCTAAAGGCCGATTGCGAAAGGTTCACGGCCACGGCGGCGGCCACGAAGCTGCGGTGCTCGGCGAGCGCGATCAAGTGGCGAAGTTGGCGCAGGTCTATATGCATTTTTCACATTAAAAGTATCGGGCAAATGCATTTGCTATGCATCCGGTGCACTCCTTATAAAGGCAATCACTTATGCAGTAAATCTCTAGAAAAACATATGCAAATAACAGAAAGGAATATGCGGAGTCGTTGACCGCTTCCCGATTCCTTCACCCAGGAGCCGTATCATGAGTAGCCCGTCACCGTTGTCCGTTCCCACCTCGGCCAGGCTCAAGCGCCTGCCGTTGGCATTGCTGCTGGCTGGCAGCGCCAGTTTTTCCCTGGCCCACGCGGCTGACGAGGTGGCGGCGGCCAGTGTGGCGGCGCCTGCCGCCCAGGATGACGGCGCCCACCTGAAGACGGTAACGGTGACCGCTCGGCGCCGCGAAGAAAGCGCCCAGGACGTGCCCACGCCGATCAGCACCGTGGATGGCAGCACCCTGGAAAGCCAACATGTGTACCGCATCCAGGACTTGCAGCAGCTGGTGCCCAGCGTCAACGTGGCCTTCATGCATGCGCGCCAGTCCAGCGTGTCGATCCGCGGCCTTGGCAACAACCCGGCCAGTGACGGCCTGGAAGGCAGCGTCGGCCTTTACATCGACAACGTCTACCTCGGGCGCCCGGGGATGGCCGTGTTCGACCTTATGGACATTGACCAGTTGGCTGTGCTGCGCGGCCCGCAGGGCACGCTGTTCGGCAAGAACACCACGGCGGGGGTGATCAACATCACCACCCGCGCGCCGAGCTTCACCCCTGAGCGCACCATCGAAAGCTCGGTGGGCCAGCACGGCTACGTGCAGACCAAGGGCACTATTTCCGGCCCCATCACCGACGAACTGGCCGGGCGCCTCTCGGTGTACCGCAGCGACAGCGGCGGCACCATCACCAACGAGGAAAACGGCCACAAGCTGGGCGGTGGCGAGCGCGACGGCCTGCGTGGGCAATTGCTGTTCAAGCCCAACGAAGACTTCAGCCTGCGCGCCATCGTCGACTACAACGAGGAAGACTCCAGCTCGGGTACCCGCACGCTATTCAGCACCGGGCCGACGGTCAATGGCGTCAACCTCTACGAGACCCGCGCCGCGGCGGCCGGGGCTACCCTGGTCAACCCGCGCTCGCGCAAGGTGAACCTGGACAGCGACCAGCACGTGACCGTGCACCAGGGCGGCGGCTCGGTGGAAGCCAACTGGAAGCTGCCGAGCGATTTCACCCTGACATCCATCAGCTCGTATCGCTTCTGGAACTTCACCCCGCGCAACGATGACGGCCTGAACGTCCCGGCCTCGTACAACGCTGGCGTGTCGGTGGAAGACAAGCAATGGTCCCAGGAATTTCGCCTGGCATCGCCCACCGGCGGCCCGTTCGACTATGTGCTGGGTGCCTACTATTTCGGCTCCAAGACTGACAACAAGTCGTTCTCGTATTACGGCCCGCAGGCTGATATCTGGAACGGTACGGCCACCGGCGCGCTGGCCAACGTGACCAGCATTGGCCGCGGTCACATCGACACCGACAGCTTCGCACTATTTGCTCAGGGCACCTGGCACCTCACGCCCAAGCTGGATTTGACCGCCGGTATTCGCGGCACCTACGAGGAGAAAAGCGCCACTGTCGAGCGCGATGCCCCGGTAGGCGGCGCCGCAGTTACCGGTGCTGCGCTGGCGGCACGCAACGGGCGCGTCGGTGCCTACGATTCCGGCGACCTGAGCCTCTACAGCGCCAGCCCATCAGGCATGGTCAACCTCAGCTACCACTTCACCGACGACCTGATGGGCTATGCAACCTTGTCCCACGGCGAGAAATCGGGGGGTGTGAACCTGGCGGTGGGCAGTGCGCCCACGGCCGGCGCCGACTCGCTGCTGATTGGCTCCGAGCGCGCCAACGATGCCGAGCTGGGGGTCAAGAGCACGTTGTGGGATCGCCGTCTGTTACTCAACGCCAACCTGTTCTGGACCACGGTCAACGGTTACCAGGCCAACGCCTACGACTCCACCAACCGAGTGTCGTACCTGACCAACGCCGGCACTGTCCGCTCCCGTGGCCTTGAACTGGACGGCACGGTTATCCCGGTCAAGGGCCTGACCCTGAACTTCAACGGTTCGTACAACGACGTCCGTTACATGTCCTACAAGGATGCCCCATGCCCGCCGGAAGTCAGCGAGCAGACCGGCGCGCCTGCTTCGTGCAGCCTGTCCGGCCATCAGGTGGCGGGCGCGTCGAAATACGTGTTCAACACCAACGGCGAATACAAGTGGAACTGGGATAACGGCCTGGAAGAGTACGTCACCGGCAGCTACTCCTACCGCTCCCACGCCGTGGGCACCCTGGAAGATTCGGATTACGCGCAGATTCCCGGCTATAGCCTGGTCAACCTCAGCACCGGCTTTCGCGGCAACCTCGGCCAAGGCCAGTGGGATGTCTCGCTGTGGCTGAAGAACGCCTTCGACAAGACCTACTACACCACCCTTTGGGCCGAAGGTAACGGTGGCTACAGCGGCGTGCTCGGCGACCCGCGCACCCTGGGCGTGACCGCCCGCTATGACTTCTGACAACAATAAGGAGCGTAACCATGAAAGCATTCAAGGCAACCCTGCTGGCCAGCGCCGTGCTGGCCTGCACCGCTCACGCCGCGCCCAGCGTGTACCCCACCGGCGTGACCCGCTACGACCCGGCCAAGGCCTACAACCAATACGTGATCTTCGCAGGCGCCGACAAGCAGACGCACCTCATCGACATGGACGGCAATGAGGTCAAGAACTGGCCGTACAACGGTTTTCCCTCGGCCATCATCGACCCGAAACTGGTGGGTGGCGAGCGCGGCCATGTACTGCTGCAACTTTCCGACAAGGCACCCGGGCCGCTGGGCGCGGCGGGCAATGGCCTGGCCAACCAGAGCGTCGGTGAGCTGGACTGGAGCGGCAAGGTGCTGTGGCAGTGGGGCGACAAGGCCCCTGGCGGCGCCGCGCAACAGCACCACGACCAGCGCCGCCTGAGCAACGGCAACACCCTGGTACTGGCCAACAAGGTGCACAAGGTGGCGGGCTTTAAGGTGCCCGAGTTGATCGATGACGTGGTCTACGAGGTCGACCCCCAGGGCCAGGTGAAATGGCAGTGGCTGGCCAGTGACCACCTGACCGAGTTCGGCTTTACCCCCGCGCAATTGAAGCTGGTGCGCGCCACCGATAATCCTGACTACCTGCACATCAATAACCTCAGCGTGGTGGGGCCGAACAAGTGGTTCGATGGCGGCGACAAGCGTTTCGCCCCGGACAATCTGCTGCTGGATTCACGCAACTCCAACTTCATCGCCATCATCGACAAGGCCAGCGGCAAGGTGGTGTGGCACCTGGGCCCGAACCTGCCGAACCTGAACCCCAAGACCGCGCAGCAGTTGCCGCGCCCCGTGGACCAGTTCGTCGGCCAGCATGATGCCCACATCATCCCGGCCGGGCTTCCGGGTGCCGGCAACCTGCTGGTGTTCGACAACCAGGGCACTGCGGGCTACCCGTCGGCGCCCCTTGGGCTCACCCCTGGCTCGCGGGTGCTGGAGATCGACCCTATCAAGCAGCAGGTGGTGTGGCAGTACAGCGCGGCCAGTTCCAAGCAGCCTTCCTGGGACTTCTACAGCTCCTTCATCAGCAGTGCCCGGCGGCTTCCAAACGGCAACACGCTGATCGACGAGGGCATGAACGGGCGTTTCTTCCAGGTCACCGACAAGGGCGAGATCGTATGGGAATACGTCAGCCCTTATCAGGGCAAGGCGCCAGGCAGCGAGGCTGTGAGCAATTGGGTGTATCGCGCGCTGCCGGTGAGCTATGACTGGGTGCCGGAAGGTACGCCTCATGGCGAAACCGCTGTGGCCGCGCCCGAGACGACGCTGAAAAACGCCAGCGCCAGCCGCTGAAATCCATGCCTTTTCCGAATATTTCAAATGCGCCCAAGGCATGGGTCGCCAGCCGCTCTGCTACAGGCCTTGCAGCACGCGGGCTGGCGGTTGGGAATGGTTTTATATATTCCCTTTAGGTCTATGTATAACTTCAAAGATTACTTTAAGAACTAAGCCTCTCGCGTCGATCATTCGTCTCGCGAGGCGTTCCTCGCCTTATCGCTGAAGACCGCAGGAGTACAACAATGGGCAATGTCCAGACCGCAGCCAGTGCACCCCAGGCGTTTGTACGCCCGGCGCCCGGTGGCGAGTTGGTCGACCTGGGCCGCGCGCACCGTGCGCCGCTGGTTCAGTCGCGTCTGCACACGACCCCCAAGGGTGTACTGAGCCGGCGTGAAGGGATTCTGCTGGGCGTGTTTGCGCTGGTGCTGCATGGCGCGGTGATTTACTGGCTGAGCCAGAAACCGCTGGCTGCATTGCCGGTCAAGCCGCCCGAGGTCCCGCCAATGACCATCGAGTTTTCCCAACCCTCACCCCCGGTAGTTGCGCCGCCGCCACCTCCGCCACCGCCCGTGGCGCAGCCCGTGGTAGAGCCACCGCCGCCGGTGGAGGACGAGCTGGCAACCAAGCCGCCGCCCAAGCCCAAACCCAAGCCCAAGCAGGTGGCCAAGCCGGTACCCAAGCCCGTGCCGAAACCAGTCGAGCAACCAGCGCCACCGCAACCCGTGGCCGCACCAACACCACCGGCCCCACCCGCGCCGCCGGCGCCGGCCCCGGTGACCCCGGCCTCGGCCAACGCCGGTTACCTGCATAACCCGGCGCCGGAATACCCGGCCCTGGCCATGCGTCGCAACTGGGAAGGCACCGTGCTGTTGCGTGTGCACGTGCTGGCCAGTGGCAAACCGGGTGAAATCCAGATTCAGAAGAGCAGTGGTCGTGAACAGCTCGATGACGCCGCCCTGGCAGCCGTCAAGCGCTGGAGTTTTGTACCGGCCAAACAGGGCGACGTCGCCCAGGACGGCTGGGTGAGCGTTCCCATCGACTTCAAGATCCGCTAATCCGCGCTAGTTAGAGAAGGAATACACATCATGAGTAACTTGGCTTCCCCGTTTGAATCCATCGAAGGCGCGGTGATCTGGCTGCTGATCGTCTTCTCCGTCGCCACCTGGGGCCTGTTCCTGCTCAAGGGCACGCAATTCGGCCGCCTGAAGAACCAGGACCGCAAATTCCACAAGCAATTCTGGGCGGCATCGAGCCTCGACTCGGCGGCCGAACTGACCGTGACCCAGCCTGGCGCCGCCGCCCGCGTTGCCCAGGCAGGCTATGCCGCCATTCAGGTAGGCGAACCCGGCCACGCCGCGGACCTGAGCCAGGCCATCAACCACCAGGACCGCCTGGAACGTGCCCTGCGCCAGCAGATCGTGCGTGAACGCCGCTCCCTGGAAACGGGCCTGGCGGTGCTGGCCAGTATCGGTTCCACCTCGCCGTTCATTGGGCTGTTCGGTACCGTGTGGGGCATCATGTCCGCGCTCAAGGGCATCAGCGCCGCAGGTTCGGCCAGCCTTGAAACCGTGGCCGGGCCTATCGGTTCTGCCCTGGTCGCCACTGGCGTGGGTATCGCCGTCGCCGTGCCGGCGGTGCTGGTCTACAACTACTTCCTGCGCCGCCTGAAGCTGACCGTCGCCGATCTCGACGACTTTGCCCACGACTTCTACAGCCTGGCCCAGAAGAGCTCTTTCCGCGTGCTGCTGCACCCGGCCCTGACCAAGACCGCCCAGGGCGCTGGTGGTCAGAAAGTGAAGGAGGCGTCCTGATATGGCCTTCTCTACCCAGGACAGCGATGAAGTACTGAGCGAGATCAACGTTACCCCGCTGGTGGACGTGATGCTGGTGCTGCTGGTGGTGTTCATCGTCACCGCGCCGCTGCTCACCAACTCCATTCCGATCAACCTGCCCAAGACCGAGGCCGTGGCCCCGGTCGAGCAGAAAGACCCGCTGGTGGTCAGTATCGACGGCGGCGGCAAGCTGTTCATCAACAAGGATGAAATTCAGCCGGACCTGCTGCAGACCAACCTGGAAGCGGCCAAGGCCAAAGATCCGGAAGTGCGGGTGCAATTGCAGGCCGATGACGGTGTGGACTACGGCAAGGTAGCCAAGGCCATGGCCTCGATCGAGAAGGCGGGCATTACCAAATTGTCTGTGATTACTGCGCGGTAGCGAACAGCGCGGTTTTTTTAGGCCACTCCTCAGGCAGGGGGTGGCCTTTTTTTTGTTCTGCTACAGCATTTCCCGCAGCCGGATGCGCCCGACCTCAGGCCTTTGGCTCAAATACCACATAGATCTTCCGGCAAGGCTCCAGTACCTCCCATGTACCCCGGAAACCCGCTGGGATCACAAACCGATCACCGGCGCGCAGGGTCCTGGCATTGCCTTCCAGGTCGCGGAGCACCGACACGCCCTGGACGATTTCACAGTACTCATGCTCGGTATAGTTGACGGTCCACTGGCCGACCTCGCCCTCCCATACGCCCGCGCCGAATTGCGCGCACGGGCTGGCGTAATGGTGATAGACCTTCTGCTCGGGATCACCCTTCAAGACCTTTTCGGCGGCGGGACGGTAGTGGTCGGCCGGGGTGGTCGCCAGGGCGAAGTCGACAATCGTTTCGATGCTCATGAAAAGTCCTGCCTGCTTGTCAAATAAAATCAACATGACACGGCTTTTGCCGGTATCTTGTCAAATATATTGAAAATCTGGGGCCGAGTGGTTTAGGGTGGTGGGTGCCGTGAGTCTATTATTTGACCGGCCCTAATTCGAAAGCCTGGGCGATTATCCTGCGTGCAGGCTGCAAATCAACAAGAGGAGGGATACGTATGACCACTTTGACTCGTGCGGACTGGGAACAGCGTGCCAAGGAAGTGAACATCGAAGGCCGTGCATTCATCAACGGTGAATACACCGCCGCCGCTTCCGGTGCCACGTTCGACTGCCTGAGCCCGGTCGACGGTCGCCTCCTGGCGCAGGTTGCCAGCTGTGACCTGGCCGACGCCCAGCGTGCCGTGGAAAGTGCCCGTGCCGCCTTCGACAGTGGCGCCTGGTCGCGCCTGGCGCCGGCCAAGCGCAAGGCCACCATGATCCGATTCGCCGGCCTGCTCAAGCAGAACGCTCAGGAACTGGCGCTGCTGGAAACCCTGGACATGGGCAAGCCGATCAGCGACTCGTTGAACATCGACGTCAACGGCGCCGCCAATGCCCTGTCGTGGAGCGGCGAGGCCATCGACAAGATCTACGACGAAGTGGCGGCCACGCCCCATGACCAGCTGGGCCTGGTGACCCGCGAACCGGTTGGCGTAGTGGCGGCCATCGTGCCGTGGAACTTCCCGTTGATGATGGCTTGCTGGAAGCTCGGCCCGGCGCTGTCCACCGGTAACTCGGTGATCCTGAAGCCTTCGGAAAAATCGCCGCTGACGGCTATCCGCATCGCGCAACTGGCTATCGAGGCCGGTATTCCAAAAGGCGTGTTCAACGTGCTGCCAGGCTACGGCCACACCGTCGGCAAGGCCCTGGCCTTGCACATGGACGTGGACACGCTGGTGTTCACCGGCTCCACCAAGATCGCCAAGCAACTGATGATCTATGCCGGTGAATCGAACATGAAGCGCGTGTGGCTGGAAGCCGGCGGCAAGAGCCCGAACATCGTCTTCGCCGACGCCCCGGACCTGCAAGCCGCTGCCGAATCGGCCGCCAGCGCCATTGCCTTCAACCAGGGCGAAGTATGCACAGCGGGTTCACGCCTGCTGGTCGAGCGTTCCATCAAGGACAAGTTCCTGCCCCTGGTGCTGGAAGCCCTGAAGGCCTGGAAACCAGGCAACCCGCTGGACCCGGCCACCACCGTGGGGGCCCTGGTGGACACCCAGCAGATGAACACCGTGCTGTCGTACATCGAAGCGGGCCACAACGACGGCGCCAAACTGCTGGTGGGCGGCAAGCGTATCCTGGAAGAGACCGGGGGCACTTACGTCGAGCCGACCATCTTCGACGGCGTCGACAACGCCATGCGCATTGCCCAGGAAGAGATCTTCGGCCCGGTACTGTCGGTGCTGGCTTTCGACACCGTGGAAGAAGCCATCAAGATCGCCAACGACACCCCGTACGGCCTGGCCGCCGCGGTATGGACGTCGGATATCTCCAAGGGCCACCTGACCGCCAAGGCCCTGCGCGCCGGCAGCGTATGGGTGAACCAGTACGACGGCGGCGACATGACTGCGCCGTTCGGTGGCTTCAAGCAGTCGGGCAACGGCCGTGACAAGTCGCTGCACGCCTTCGACAAGTACACCGAGCTGAAGGCCACCTGGATCAAGCTGTAATTCGCTGCGCGGACCACTGCACGGTGTGACCGCTGGCTTGCCAGCGCCCACACAGGGCGGTGGTCGGTCGTGTACAGCCGGGTCTCCGCAAGGGGCCCGGCTGTTTTGTCTGTGCAGTTATCCACAGGAGCGTGGACATGCGTTGGGGTACCTATTTCGCCGTGCTGAGCGCTGTATTGAGCGTTGGCCTGGCGTTAGGCGTGAGCATGCCGCTGGTGTCGCTGCGGCTTGAGGGGTGGGGCTACGGCAGCTTCGCCATTGGGGTCATGGCGTCGATGCCAGCGATCGGCGTGCTGGCGGGCGCGGGCCTGGCCAGCCGTCTGGCGGCACGGTTCGGTACGCCGGGGTTGATGCGCCTGTGCCTGTGGGGCGGCGCACTGTCCATTGCCTTGCTGGCGTTACTGCCCAGCTATGCAGTGTGGTTGCTGCTGCGCCTGTGGATCGGCATGGTGCTGACCATTGTCTTCATTCTTGGCGAGAGCTGGATCAACCAGCTGGTGGTCGAGCAATGGCGTGGGCGCCTGGTGGCCCTGTATGGCAGCAGTTACGCGCTGAGCCAGCTATGCGGGCCACTCCTGCTGGGCGCGCTGGGCACCGACCACGATTATGGCTTCTGGACTGGCGCGGGGCTGTTGGTGGTATCCCCGCTGCTTCTGCTAGGGCGAACCGGTGCGCCCAGTACTGAATCGTGCCGGGTGACCTTCGTTGACCTGGGACGCTTTTGCCGTCGGCTGCCCGTGATCGCCTGGGCCATCGCGCTGTTCGCCGCATTCGAGGCCATGATCCTGACGCTGTTGCCGGTGTATTGCCTGCAGCAAGGCTTCAGTGCCGAAGTGGCACTGTACATGGTCAGCACGGTAGTGGTGGGCGATGCCTTGTTGCAGTTGCCCATTGGTGCCCTGGCCGACCGCATGTCGCGGCGCACGCTGTTCTTTGGTTGTGCGCTGGCGCTGATGCTGTCGAGCCTGGCGATACCGTTGCTGATCGACACCCAGGGCATCTGGCCGTTGTGGGTGATCTTCGGCGCCAGTGCGGGCGGCCTGTTCACCTTGTCGCTGGTGCTGATCGGCGAGCGCTACCGCGATGATGCGCTGGTGCGGGCCAACGCCCATGTGGCGCAATTGTGGGGCATTGGTTGCCTGATCGGGCCGGTACTGGCCGGTGCCGGCAGTCAGTGGGTGAGCGGGCACGCACTGCCGCTGCTGATGGCGTTGGGGGCGTTCGGGCTGGTGCTGCTGGCGCGCAGGCCGCAGGCGCTGGAGTTGCCTGCCTGACCGACGCTGCAACGGCGCGCCGCTAGAGCATTTTTTCCAGGCCGATGGCCCTGCTCATCCAGGCGTTGAACCGCCGCCACAGGTCGCCTGGCTCGGTGGTCAGGGTATGCAACTGGTGGTTGTCCTCGGTCACCCACACCACGTTCCCGCCTTGCAACTTCGCCTGGTAGCTGAGCGCTGGCGACATGCCCTGCAAAGCCAGTTCGCGGGTGCGTTCGGCCAGCTCGGGGCTGTTCACCAATACCCCGACCTCGGTATTCCACAGCACCGAGCGGGCATCGAAGTTGAATGAACCGATGAACACCCGCTGGCGGTCGAAGATCATCGCCTTGCTGTGCAGGCTGGAATCGGAACTGCCATGCAGCCCCAGCCCTTTGCGCCGAGGCATCTCTCCGGGTTGGCGGCGCAGTTCGTACAGTTTCACCCCATGTTGCAGCAACGCCTTGCGGTAAGGCGCATAACCGCCGTGCACGGCAGGTACGTCGGTGGCTTCCAGTGAGTTGGTCAGCAGGCTGACCGCCACCCCGGCGTCGGCCCGGCCCGTCAGGTACAGGAGGCCGGGTTCGCGTGGCACGAAGTAGGCTGAAACCAGCATCAGCTCTTGATGAACGTCCGCCAATTGGGGTGCCAGCTGCGTCGTCAGCAGCAGGTGCGGGTCCGGCTCATCGCGGGCCAGCACCTTGCTGGGGGCATCCCACAGCACCTGGCTGTTGGCCCAGATCAGCTCGTTGCGCCAGGTGGCCATGCGCGGGTCGCTGCGGTAGGCCATCAACTGCTGGTACAGCGCCGGGCGTTGCAGGTGGGCCGTGGCCAGCCAGGCCTCCAGGCGCTTGCGCGTCTTGGCCAGGTCCTTGGCGGTGGGTTGGAACAGCAGGAATTCGCCAATCGGTCGGCTCAGGGCACTGTTCCAGTACTGATCGAAACTCTGGCCCAGGTGTGCGGCGGCGGGGCCTACGCTCAACAGGTCGATGTCGGTGAAGTTGAGGTTGGGTTCGGCGTCGAAGTATTCGTCGCCCAGGTTGCGGCCGCCGACGATGGCCATGCTGTCATCGGCGATCCATAGTTTGTTGTGCATGCGGCGGTGCTGCTGCGACAGGTTGAACAGCCGGCCCATGGCGCGGGTGACACCCGTGGTGCGGCCCAGGTGCAGCGGGTTGAACAGGCGGATCTGGATGTTGGGGTGTTCGGCCAGCGTCGCGATGACGTCGTCCAGGCCGTCGCTGGTGGTGTCGTCCAGCAAAATGCGGATGCGTACCCCACGGTCGGCTGCCTTGAGCAATTCGTCGACCAGGGCTCGGGTACTGATGCCGTCGTGGACGATGTAGTACTGCAAGTCCAGGCTCTTCTGGGCATTGCGGATCAGTTCTGCCCGCGCCCGGAACGCCTCGGGTCCATTGGGTAGCAGGCGAAAGCCCGACAGGCCGCCATGGCTGGCGACCTGCGCTTGTACCGAGCGGCCAAATGCCGACTGGTCGGCCGGCAGTGCCTGGCTGGGTTGGCGTTGGCCCACGCCGGTGGCACAACCGGCCAGCAGGGCAAGCATCAGCAGCGTGGGTAGCCAGTGGGTTCGCAACTTGGGGTCCTTAACGCAAGGCAGGCGTGGCTATGACTCCAGCGAGCCGGTAAAGGTCATACGGTCTCGACATCCATTTCCGCGATCAAGCGCTTGGCCGTCTCCCCGACCTTGCGTACCGCTGCTTCGATCTCGCTGCTGGCGCGGGCGGCGAAGTTCATCCGCAGGCAGTTACGGTACTTGCCGGAAGCGGAAAAGATGCTGCCCACGGCAATCTGTACGTCCTGCTCCAGTAAAGCTCGGTTCAGGCGCAACGTGTCGAAACTTTCCGGCAATTCCACCCACAGCATGAAGCCACCTTGTGGCCGACTGGCGCGGGTGCCCTCGGGAAAGTAGCGGCTGACCCAGTCGATCATCAGGTCGCGCGAGCGCTGGTACTGGCTGCGCATGCGCCGCAGGTGCGGCTCGAAGTGGCCGTCCTTGATGAAGTCGGCAATGGCCAATTGCGGCTGGGTGGCCGTGCAGCCCGTGCCGATGTACTTCATGTGCAGCACGCGCTCCAGGTAGCGGCCCGGCGCCACCCAGCCGATACGCAGCCCCGGCGCCAGGCTTTTGGAAAACGAACTGCACAACAGCACCCGACCGTCCTCGTCGAATGACTTGATGGTGCGCGGGCGCGGGTAGCTGAAGGCCAGGTCGCCATACACGTCGTCTTCGATAATGGCCACGTCGTAGCGCTGGGCCAGGGTCAGCAGGGCGCGCTTGCGGGCTTCCGGCATCACGTAGCCCAACGGGTTATTGCAGTTGGGGGTCAGTTGAATGACTTTGATCGGCCACTGTTCCAGCGCCAGCTCCAGGGCTTCGAGGCTGATGCCGGTGATAGGGTCGGTGGGGATTTCCAGGGCTTTCATGCCCAGGCCCTTGAGGGTTTGCATGGCGCCGAAGAAGCTCGGCGAGTCCACCGCCACGATATCCCCCGGCTCGCACACGGCGCGAATGCTGGCCGAGAGGGCTTCATGGCAGCCGGTGGTGATGACCAGGTCACTGGCCTGCAGCCGGCAACCGGAATCGAGCAGCAGGCGGGCAATCTGCTCGCGCAGGGCTTCAGTGCCGTACACCGTGTCGTAATACAGCCCAGGCATGTCCTGGCGGCGCGCCAGTTGCGCCAGGCTGCGCAGCAGCGGCTTGAGGGTGGGGCTGGTGACGTCGGGCATGCCCCGGCCCAACTGGACCACGCCCTTGAGGGGCGAACTGCGCACCAGTTCTACCACCTGGTCCCACTGGGATATTTCCACCGGGCGTTGCGCGGGTCGACCCACGGCTGGCAGGGCGGGCAATTGGCGGGCGCTGGGCACGAAATACCCGGACTTGGGCCGCGGTGCGGCCAGGCCGTTGTCTTCCAGCAGCCGGTACGCCTGCTGCACCGTACTCAGGCTGACCCCGTGTTCGGCACTCAAGGCCCGCACCGAAGGCAGACGGTCACCGGGGCGGTAGAAGCCTTGTTCAATGCGCGAGCCCAGCAATTCGGCGAGGTTGACATAGAGGGTCATGACGTACTCCCAGCGACCAGATGCATACCATACAGATCAAGGGAAAATATGGCATTCAGAGCGAAGGTGATGATTGCTGTATGGAAAATATAACGCATTTTTGAATCTGTAATGTCGCCTGCATTGCGCCGATGATGAACGCCTACTCGATAGCCCCCAGGGAGCACGGTCATGAACGGCTTGAGCGATGTGCGTCTGCTGCTGCGCAGCCAGGAACTCCAGGTATTTGACGCCCAGGGGCGGCGGCTGCGCACGGCCCCGGATGGCCTGGGTTTCTGGGGGTTGATGTGGCACCGCCTGACCACTCGCCGGGCGTTGCTGGACCTGGACGCCGACCAGTTGCGCGACATTGGCCTTTCGCCGGGAGAGGCTCGGGAAGAGGGCGCGAAGCCATTCTGGCGGGAATGAAGGACCGGCGGGGGTATCGGCTGGCAGCGCCGGGCAGGCAAAATGGCGGTTCGCTTCGACAGGTACCGCCCCATGAGCTGCAACCGCCACAAGATCCTTTTCCTGCGTGAGCAGATTCCCTCGTTCGAATGCGTGCCGGGTTGCCACGATTGCTGTGGGCCGGTGACCACCTCCTCCGAAGAAATGGCCCGGCTACCGCGCAAGACCGCCGCCGAGCAGGAGGCGGCATTGGCTGAGCTGAACTGTGTGCACCTGGGGCCCAATGGCTGCACGGTGTATGACGAGCGGCCGTTGATCTGCCGGTTGTTCGGGACCACCGAAAGCCTGCCGTGCCCTAACGGGCGGCGTCCGGCCGAATTGATTCACCCGTTGGCCGAGAAAGCGGTGCACCAGTTCATCGCCACCACGCGGCAAGTGCTGGTCTGAACGTCGCACGCGCGTCAGTGCGGCTCAGTCCGGAATCGGCAGGTTGAGGCTTTCTTTCACTTCTTCCATCACGATGTAGCTCTTGGACTCGCGCACATGGGGCAGCTTGAGCAGGATGTCGCCCAGCAACTTGCGGTATGAAGCCATCTCCGAAATGCGTGCTTTCACCAGATAGTCGAAGTCACCCGATACCAGGTGGCACTCCAGCACATGGGGCAGCTTGAGCACGGCGCGGCGGAATTCCTCGAAGGTGTCCCCGGACTTGTAGTCCAGACTGATTTCCACGAACACCAGCAGGCTACCCTTCAAGTGCTGCGGATTGAGCCGGGCGTTGTAGCCCATGATGATCCCTTCGCGTTCCAGGCGGCGTACGCGCTCGGTGCAGGGTGTGGTCGACAGGCCGACCTTTTCACCCAGCTCGGTGAACGAAATTCGACCGTCGGCCTGCAGGATCCGCAGGATGGCGCGGTCGATCTTGTCGAGCTCACGTTTGCTCTGATGCTGGGTTCGCATAGGCGATGCCCCTCCGTAAAAGCGTTTTTTGCCGAGAATTCTCGCCAAATATAGGCCTTTATATAGTGAATAGCACTGGCTGATGTTTTTTAAACTGCGCGCATCTTCGCAATAAACAACAAATGTCAGCGGTTATCCGCGTTGAGGGATTGAGCATGCGAGTTCTGGTACTTGGTAGCGGGGTGATCGGTACCGCCAGTGCCTATTATCTGGCGCGGCAGGGCTTTGAGGTGACGGTCGTCGACCGCCAGAACGCCGTTGCCATGGAAACCAGCTTCGCCAACGCCGGCCAGGTTTCGCCCGGCTATGCTTCGCCCTGGGCGGCGCCGGGCGTGCCGCTGAAGGCAATCAAATGGTTGCTCGAGCGCCATGCGCCCCTGGCCATCAAGGCCACCGCCGACATTGACCAGTACCTGTGGATGGCGCAGATGCTGCGCAATTGCACCGCCAGCCGCTACGCCGTGAACAAGGAACGCATGGTGCGCCTGTCCGAATACAGCCGCGACTGCCTCGACGAGCTGCGCGCCGAGACCGGTATCGCCTACGAAGGCCGCACCCTGGGCACCACCCAGCTGTTCCGCACCCAGGCGCAACTGGACAACGCCGCCAAGGACATCGCCGTGCTGGAACAGTCCGGCGTGCCCTACGAATTGCTCGACCGCGAAGGCATTGCTCGTGTGGAGCCGGCGCTGGCCAGCGTCACCAACATCCTCGCCGGCGCCCTGCGCTTGCCCAATGACCAGACTGGCGATTGCCAGATGTTCACCACCAAGCTGGCGCAGATGGCCATCGACCTGGGCGTGGAGTTCCGTTTCGGCCAGAACATCGAACGCCTGGACTTCGCCGGCGACCGGGTCAACGGCGTCGTCATCGACGGCAAGCTGGAAACCGCCGACCGCTACGTGCTGGCGCTGGGCAGCTATTCCCCGCAACTGCTCAAGCCGCTGGGCATCAAGGCCCCGGTGTACCCGCTCAAGGGCTACTCGCTGACCGTGCCCATCACCAACCCGGCCATGGCACCGACTTCCACCATCCTGGACGAGAGCTTCAAGGTCGCCATCACCCGTTTCGATAACCGCATCCGCGTGGGCGGCATGGCCGAGATCGCTGGTTTTGACTTGTCGCTGAACCCGCGTCGGCGTGAAACGCTGGAGATGATCGTCAACGATCTTTATCCTCAGGGCGGCGACCTCGCCCAAGCCAGTTTCTGGACAGGCCTGCGCCCGACCACGCCCGACGGCACGCCTATCGTGGGTGCCACCCCGTTCCGAAACCTGTTCCTCAACACGGGCCACGGCACCCTCGGCTGGACCATGGCCTGCGGTTCCGGCCGTTTCCTGGCCGACCTGATGGCGCGCAAGAAGCCGCAAATCAGCGCCGAAGGCCTTGATATTTCCCGTTATGGCAAGCACCAGGAGACTGCAAGACATGTCAATCCAGCGCCAGCTCACCAATGAGCGCATGAGCCAGGTCGTTACCCACAATGGCACCGTCTACCTGGCGGGCCAGGTGGGTGACACCCTGACCGCCGGCATTGAGCAGCAGACCCGCGAGATCCTTGCCACCATCGAGCGCCTGCTCGACCTGGCCGGTACCGACAAGACGCGCCTGTTGTCGGTGACCATTTACCTGAAAGACATCGACGCCCACTTCGAAGGCATGAACAGTGTCTGGGACAAGTGGTTGCCCAAGGGCGTGGCGCCTGCCCGGGCCACCGTCGAAGCCAAACTGTGCGAACCGGAGATTCTTGTCGAACTTTCCGTGGTCGCCGCGTTGCCGTAACACGCTACCTCGCCCGGCATGGCGGCCTGCCTGTGGCGGCCGCCCATGCCGGGTTTTTTACGCCCACAGTCTGCCCAGAAGAAGACAGCCGTCATGCGTCCTGCCCGTGCCCTGATCGACCTAGACGCCCTGCGTCACAACTACCGTCTGGCCCGCGAACTCGCCAATGGGGCCAAGGCCCTGGCCGTGATCAAAGCCGATGCCTATGGCCACGGCGCCGTGCGTTGCGCCCAGGCCCTGGAGGCCGAGGCCGACGGCTTTGCCGTGGCGTGCATCGAGGAAGCATTGGAGTTGCGCGCCGGGGGTATCCAGGCGCCGGTGTTGTTGCTGGAAGGCATCTTCGAGGCCGACGAGCTGCAAATGGCTGCGGAGCATGATTTCTGGTGCGTGGTGCATTCCCTGTGGCAGTTGGACGCCATTGAGCAGACGCCCCTGAGCAAACCGCTGGTGGTGTGGCTCAAGCTCGACTCCGGCATGCACCGTGTCGGCTTGCACCCCAAGGACTACGCAGGGGCCTACCAGCGCCTGCTGGCCACCGGCAAAGTAGCGAAGATCGTGCTGATGAGCCACTTCGCCCGCGCAGATGAGCTGGATTGCCCCAGCAGCGGCGACCAGGTGGCGGTATTCGAGGCGGCGCGCCAAGGCTTGGCGGCAGAAACCAGCCTGCGCAATTCGCCTGCCGTGCTGGGCCTGCCCCAAGTGCCGAGCGACTGGGTGAGGCCTGGCATCATGTTGTATGGCGCTACGCCTTTCGAAGAACCCCAGGCCGAGGCCGCGCGGTTGATACCAGTGATGACCCTGGAATCGAAAGTCATCTGTGTGCGCGAATTGCCGGCAGGCGAGCCGGTGGGTTACGGCGCCAAGTTCATCACCGACAAGCCGATGCGTATCGGCGTGGTCGCCATGGGCTACGCCGACGGTTACCCACGCCATGCCGGCACGGGCACGCCGGTGCTGGTGGCGGGCAAGCGCAGCCGCTTGCTGGGCCGCGTGTCCATGGACATGCTGTGCATTGATCTGACCGACGTGCCCGAGGCGGGCCTGGGCAGTGTGGTCGAACTGTGGGGCCGCAACATTCTGGCCAGCGACGTAGCGGCCTGCGCCGAGACCATTCCCTACCAGATATTCTGCAACCTGCGCCGGGTGCAACTGGTCTATTCCGGGGGCTGAGGCTCGATAGGGCAATACTGCAAGTCGCCAGGGGGCGGCACGCTTAGGGGCAATCTGTTGTAAATACTGAACGCTGTTGCCATGATAACGTTCAAAAAGCACCCCATACCGTGAATACCCCCTGGAGGCTCCCGCATTGGACGTCGGTGAACGACTGCAAGCCATTCGCAAACTCAAAGGTCTGTCTCAGCGTGAACTCGCCAAGCGTGCGGGCGTCACCAACAGCACCATTTCGATGATCGAGAAGAACAGCGTCAGCCCTTCGATCAGCTCCCTGCGCAAAGTGCTGGGGGGCATTCCCATGTCCATGGTGGAATTCTTCTCCGAAGAGCTGCAGCCGGAAAACCCGACCCAGATCGTCTACAAGGCCAACGAGCTGATCGACATCTCCGATGGCGCCGTGACCATGAAGCTGGTGGGCAAGGCGCACCCCAGCCGGGCCATCGCCTTCCTCAACGAGATCTACCCGCCGGGCGCCGACACCGGCGAGGAAATGCTCACCCATGAAGGCGAGGAGACCGGCATCCTGCTGGAGGGCAAGCTGGAGCTGGTGGTCGGTGGCGAAACTTTCATCCTCGAAGCCGGCGACAGCTATTACTTCGAAAGCACCAAGCCCCATCGCTTCCGCAACCCCTACGACGAGCCCGCCCGGTTGATCAGTGCCGCTACCCCGGCGAACTTCTGATTACCGATACACCGCTACACTCAGTTATCAGGGTGCCGTGGCGCACTGACGCCGCGGCAATACCCATGCTAATAATAAGGTTTCCCCGCCCCCAGGTGCGGGCGTGATCAGCCACCACGAGGGTGTAGGCGTGAACGCTAAAATCAACAAGATGCTGGCTGCCTCTGCAACTGCATTGGCCCTGTGGGCCCTGACCGCCCAGGCAACCGTCACCGACGACATCGCCAAGCGCCTTGAGCCCGTCGGCCAGGTGTGCGTGCAAGGCAAGCCCTGCCCCGGCATGGAAGTCACCACCGCTGCCGCCGGCAGCGCCGCCAAGAGCCCCGACGACGTCATCGCCAAGCACTGCAATGCCTGCCACGGCACCGGTCTGCTCGGCTCGCCGAAAATCGGCGACGGCGCCGACTGGGGCAAGCGCGCCAAGGAGCAAGGCGGCGTCGACGGCCTGCTGGCCAAGGCCATCACCGGCATCAATGCCATGCCGCCCAAGGGCACTTGCTCCGATTGCACGGATGATGAGCTCAAGGGCGCGATCAAGAAAATGTCGGGCCTTTGAGCGCCTTCCCTTTTGTAGACACCGGCCTCTTCGAGAGATGCAGTCCCGCAGTCCGGTGCATCTGGAAACATCTGTTCGATTGTGCCGCCTGAAAAAAGACCTGATAATGTTCGGTGTGGGAACAATGTAGCTACATTTTTGGCGGAGAGGTGAATGACATGGCCGCGTTACTGAAAACCACTGATGTGCGATGCCGCATTGACGAGGATTTGAAAGCAAGCGCTACCGAGGTACTGAAGTCGTGTGGGTTGAGCCTCAGCGATGCGATGCGCCTGTTCCTGCGCCAAGTTGTAGCGAGTCAAGGTCTGCCTTTCGAGGTAAGAGTGCCGTCGGAGAAAACCGCTCGTGCCATGGAACAGGCGCGGGAGATCCACCGGCATTTCAACTCGATAGACGAAATGCCCGGTGATACGGATGGCGATGTTCCAAAAAAAGGAAAAGCGGGCAAAAAATCCTAGGCAATGCATGCAAACGCATGAATTGCTGATTTTCTGATGATCTACGCATTTCCCGAACCTGATCTGGTTTCGTTTGTCGATTTGGGTAGCCACGCGGAATTGTTCCGATAGGGGGCGGGTCGTGAAGGCTGCTTCCCGGCCAGGTAAGCGAAGCGGAGGTGCTGATGACGCTAGTCTGTTCGATCGACCGTGCTGTTGAGGAGGTGCTGAAAAGGCTACCCGCGCATATCCACATGGGCCTGCCACTGGGCCTGGGCAAGCCGAATCGCTTCGTCAACGCACTGTATGCCCGCATCCGCCAGTTGCCCGAGCGCCGCCTCGTGATCTACACCGCCCTGGCCTTGGGCCGGCCCAAGTTGGGGGACGGGCTGCAGAAGCGCTTCCTTGAGCCGTTCGTGGAGCGTGTGTACGGCGATTACCCCGAATTGGACTTCCTCGCCGATCTGCATGCCGATAGCTTGCCCGCCAATGTTCGCGTCGAGCAGTTTTTCATGCAGCCGGGCAACCTGTTGCACAGCCACACTGCGCAGCAATCCTATGTGAGCAGCAATTACAGCCACGCGGCCCGGGATATCAACGCCCAGGGCTTGAACTTGGTTGCCCAGTTGGTGGCCCAGGACCCGTATCAGCCGGCGAAACTGAGCCTGAGCTGCAACCCGGACATCACCCTGGACCTGTTGCCCATGATCGCCAAGCGTCGGGCGGCCGGGGAAACCATCATGATGCTGGCCCAGACCCATGCCGATCTGCCTTACATGCCCGGCGACGCCGAGGTGGACCGAAGCCTGTTCGACCTGATGATCGACGAGGCCGACCGCACCACGCTGTTTTCCACACCCAACATGCCCGTGGGCCTGCAGGACCATTTCATTGGCTTGCATGCCAGTACGTTGGTACGCGATGGCGGCACCCTGCAGATCGGCATCGGCTCCATGGGCGATGCATTGACTGCGGCGCTGCTGGCCCGCCAGGCGGACAACCCCGGTTACCGGGCGTTGCTCGATGACCTGGACCTGGCGCCCTGGCAGGCACTGATAGCACGCGAAGGGGGAACGGCACCCTTTGCCGACGGGCTGTATGGCTGCAGCGAGATGTTCGTCAACGGCCTGCTGGTGCTGGCGGAGGCGGGCATCATCCGGCGCCGGGTGCACAAGGATGTCGCCACGCAAACCCAGGCGAACGCGGGCCAGGCGGTTGAAGCCGACAGCGGTGTGTGCGTTCACGGGGGCTTTTTCCTCGGCCCCCGCAGTTTCTATCAGCGTTTGCGCGAGCTGCCTCGGGAAGCCCTGGAGGGCTTCAACATGACCGCCATCAGCTACATCAACGAGCTGTATGGCCAGGAAGAACTCAAGCGGTTGCAGCGCCTCGATGCTCGCTTCATCAACACGGCATTCACCGCCACGCTGCTGGGAGCCGCGGTGTCGGATCAGTTGGAGGATGGGCGTGTACTGAGTGGCGTGGGCGGCCAGTACAACTTCGTGGTGCAAGGCCATGCGCTGCATGATGCCCGCTCCATCCTGGTGCTGCGTAGCTGGCGTGAGGCCGGCGGGGAAGTCAGCTCCAATATTCTCTGGGAGTACGGCCACTGCACCATCCCCCGGCATTTGCGCGACATCGTGGTGACCGAATACGGCATCGCCGACCTACGCGGGCGTACCGATGCCCAGGTGATCGAGGCCATGCTGACCATCACCGATTCACGGTTTCAGACAGCGTTGATCGAACAGGCCCAGGTGGCGGGCAAGCTGCCGAAGGACTTTCGCCTGCACCCGCGCTTCTCCCAAAACACGCCCGAACGCTTGCAGGCCCTGGCGGACAGGCACGCCAAGCTGTTTCCGGAATATCCATTGGGGTGTGACTTCACCGCCGAGGAGCGGGATTTGCTGCGGGCACTGAACTGGCTCAAGAGCAAGTTCAAACTGACCGAGTTGCTGGACCTGGGCAAGGCGGCGCTGGACGCGCCTGCGCCTTCGGCGTTCCCGGTGCACCTGATGCGTATGCAATTGGCGCAGCCGGACGGGTTGCGCGAGGACTTGTTGCAGAGGCTGCTGCTGGCGGGGTTGCAGGCCACGGCGCAGCCGGAGCCGCTCAGTTACTTGCGGGGGTAGCCCTGACGCCCGGTACCAGGTACACCGCGTGTGCGGCCGACGCGGCCAGGTCCGGTGCTACGGAAATCGGTGTAGCAGCGGACCTGGCCGCGTCAGAGGCGCCGCAAGGGTTACTCGATGAAGGTAACCACGCCGTCTTTCAACGATTTCACGCGGGCCAGGGATTCCACGTGGTAACCCTGGGCATCCAGTTCGGCACGGCCGCCCTGGAACGATTTCTCGATCACGATACCCAGGCCGGCAACGCTGGCGCCGGCCTGCTTGATGATGGAGATCAGTGCTTGCGACGCCTTGCCGTTGGCCAGGAAGTCGTCGATCACCAGCACACGGTCGCTGCTGTTGAGGTGGCGCGGCGAGATGGCCACGGTGCTCTCAGTCTGCTTGGTGAACGAGTAGACCGAGGCGGTCAGCAGGTTCTCGGTCAGGGTCAGCGACTGGTGCTTGCGCGCGAAAATCACCGGAACACCCAGCTTCAGGCCCGTCATCACCGCCGGGGCAATGCCCGAGGCTTCGATGGTGACGATCTTGGTCACGCCGGAATCAGCGAACAGGCGGGCGAATTCGTCACCGATCTGCTGCATCAGGACCGGGTCGATCTGGTGGTTCAGGAAGGCGTCGACCTTCAGTACCTGATCGGAAAGCACGATGCCTTCTTCGCGAATCTTCTTGTGCAGTGCTTCCACGGCAGTTCCTCAATATACGTATTGGCCCCGGCTAAGGGGCCGAGGCGTTGTTGAATTATCGTTTGAGCATGGCGCGAATATCGGCCAATGCATTATTGCCTCTTACGGCTTTGACTTCCGTGGGGGTGTCATCATTGCCTTCCCAGGCCAGGTCATCCGGCGGCAGCTCATCGAGAAAGCGGCTGGGCGCGCAATCGATGATTTCGCCGTACTGCTTGCGCTTGGCCGCGAAGGTGAACGCCAGGGTCTGACGAGCGCGGGTGATACCCACGTAAGCCAGGCGACGTTCTTCCTCGATGGTGTCGGCCTCGATGCTGGAGCGGTGCGGCAGAATTTCCTCTTCCATGCCCATGATGAACACGTAGGGGAACTCCAGGCCCTTGGAGGCGTGCAAGGTCATCATCTGCACGCCTTCGGCACCGTCTTCTTCTTCCTGCTGACGTTCAAGCATATCGCGAAGCACCAGTTTACCGATGGCTTCCTCGATGGTCATTTCGCCTTCTTCGTCTTTTTCCAGGGTGTTCTTCAAGGCCTCGATCAAGAACCACACGTTGCTCATGCGGTAGTCGGCGGCCTTGTCGCTGGAACTGTTGGTGCGCAGCCAGGTTTCATAGTCGATGTCCATGACCATGCTGCGCAGCGCCGAAATGGGGTCTTCGCCGGCGCACTGTTCGCGCACCTTGTCCATGTAGCGCTTGAAGCGCGACAGGCGGTCGGTGAAGCGGCTGTCCAGGTGTTCGCCCAGGCCCAGTTCGTCGGTGGCCTGGTACATGGAGATCTTGCGCTCGGTAGCGTAGTTACCCAGTTTTTCCAGGGTGGTGGAGCCGATTTCGCGACGCGGCACATTGATCACGCGTAGGAAGGCGTTGTCGTCATCCGGGTTCACGATCAGGCGGAAGTAGGCCATCAGGTCCTTCACTTCCTGGCGGCCGAAGAAGCTGTTGCCGCCGCTGAGGCGGTAGGGCACCTGGTGGTGCTGCAGCTTGAGTTCGATCAGCTTGGCCTGGTAGTTGCCGCGGTACAGGATGGCGAAGTCACTGTAGGGGCGGTCGGTGCGCAGGTGCAGGGTGAGAATTTCCATGGCGACGCGCTCGGCCTCGGCGTCCTCGTTCTTGCAGCGCAGCACGCGAATTTCGTCGCCATGGCCCATCTCGCTCCACAGCTGTTTCTCGAAAGCGTGGGGGTTGTTGGAGATCAGCACGTTGGCGCAGCGCAAAATGCGGCTGGTGGAGCGGTAGTTCTGCTCCAGCATCACCACTTTCAAGGAGGGGTAGTCCTCCTTGAGCAGCATCAGGTTTTCCGGCCGCGCGCCGCGCCAGGCGTAGATCGACTGGTCGTCGTCGCCTACCACGGTGAACTGGCAGCGGGTGCCGATCAGCAGCTTCACCAGCAGGTACTGGCTGGCGTTGGTGTCCTGGTATTCGTCCACCAGCAGGTAACGCACCTTGTTCTGCCATTTTTCCAGAATGTCGGCGTGTTCCTGGAACAGCTTCACCGGCAGCAGGATCAGGTCGTCGAAGTCCACCGCGTTGAACGCCTTGAGCGTACGCTGGTAGTGGGTGTAGACGATGGCAGCGGTCTGTTCCTTGGGGTTGCGGGCGTTTTCCAGGGCTTCGGGCGGCAGGATCAGGTCGTTCTTCCAGGCACCGATCATGTTCTTGATCTCGTCGACGCCGTCGTCGCCCGAGTATTCCTTCTGCATGATATCGGTCATCAGCGCCTTGACGTCGGTTTCGTCAAAGATCGAGAAGCCGGGCTTGTAGCCCAGGCGCACATGCTCCTTGCGGATGATGTTCAGGCCCAGGTTGTGGAAGGTCGAGACCGTCAGGCCGCGGCCCTCGCCGCCGCGCAGCAGGGTGCCTACCCGTTCCTTCATCTCGCGCGCGGCCTTGTTGGTGAAGGTCATGGCGACGATGTACTGGGCACGGATGCCGCAATTTTGCACCAGGTGCGCGATTTTGCGGGTGATCACGCTGGTCTTGCCGGAACCGGCACCGGCGAGCACCAGAAGTGGGCCGCCGACGTAGTTCACGGCTTCTTGCTGCCGGGGGTTGAGTCGGGACATGCGGAAATAGGGTCGCTTGCGAAATGGCCGGGCATTTTAACAGGGTCTGGCGATTGTGCCGCGACCATCCGACACTGTGACGCATCCCTCTATCTAAATTTGAAGCTTTTGATACTTTGCCCCAGGATACGTAACATTTTTACCGCAGATAGTAGAAAATAGCGGTTTGGAGGGCTGCCCGCGCCCTCCCGGCGTCGATTGCCGTGCGATGCCTTCTTCTTCCATTTGCCGTTGCCTGTTGATTTTCCTGAGGAGCCAGCTTGTCTACGCCCGTCGAACCTGTGCGCCTGCTGCTTGTGGCCCAAGACCCGGCCTGGGCGGCTTTGCTGCGCCAATGCCTGGCCCCGCTGGGCAGTGCTGCCGTGCTGGTCGTGGCAGCGTCGTTCGAGACCGTGGACGAAATTTTCCATGCCGACCGCGCCGCCGTGGTGTTGGCCACACCGCAAAGCCAGCCGGCGCCGGGGCGCTGCGCGCTACCCGTGGTGCTGCTGCTGGACCACGAACCCGAGCAGGCGCCCATGGGCGTCAGCGACTGGCTGGTCAAGGGAAGCCTCAACGCCGATACCCTGCGCCGCTGCCTGCGCCATGTACGCGAGCGCGGGGTGCTGGAAAACACCCTGCAACGCCTCGCCGAGCAAGACCCGCTGACGGGTATTGCCAACCGCCAGGGCTTTCAGACCTTGCTCAATGCTCGCCTGGCCGAATTCGACGGCCGTGGCCTGGCCCTCGGGCATCTGGACCTGGACAACTTCCGCCACGCCAACGACGCGCTGGGCCACCAGGCCGGCGACCGGTTGATCCTGCAAGTAGTGGCGCGCCTGCGCAGCCAATTGGAAGCCGGCGACCAGTTGGCCCGGCTGGGCAGCGACGAGTTCGCACTGCTGATCGATACCCGCCGGGACGCCGGGCGCGCCGAGCGGGTGGCCGAGCAGATCGTGGAAGCCATGGCCGAACCCTACTGGATCGACGGCGAAAGCCTGCTGATCGGCTGCAGCCTGGGCGTGGCCCATGCCCGCGCCCAGGCCGGGGCCGACCCGCTGATGTGGCACGCGCACATCGCCATGCAGCAGGCCAAGAGCACCCAGGGTTGTACCTTTCATATCTTCAATGAACGCATCAACCGCAACGCCCGCAGCCTGGCCGACCTGGAAAGCGAATTGCGCAGGGCCTTGCGCCGCGACGAACTGGAGTTGCATTACCAGCCTCGCATGGACCTGCAAACCGGCGCGATTGTCGGGCTGGAAGCCCTGGTGCGCTGGCGCCATGCCGAGCGCGGGCTGCTACCGCCCAGCGAGTTCGTGCCGTTGGCCGAGCAGAGCGGCCTGATCGTGCCCCTGGGTTATTGGGTGATTTCCCGCGCCTTGCGGGACATGCAGGCCCTGCGCGAAAGCGGCCTGCCGGAACTGCACATGGCGGTGAACCTGTCTTTCCGCCAGTTCCAGGACAGCCAGTTGCTGGCAACCCTGAGCCGCCTGATTTCCCAGCGCGGCATCGATGCGCGCTGGCTGGAGTTCGAACTGACGGAAACGGCGGTCATGCGCCGCAATGATCTGGTCAAGCAGACCATGGATGCTTTGGGAAGACTGGGGGTGCGCTTTTCCCTGGATGACTTCGGCACCGGTTTTTCATCCTTCGTGCACTTGAACAGCCTGCCCATTGCCCTGCTCAAGGTAGATAAAAGCTTCGTCGCTGGCATGGAGCCGCGTGAAGAAAACCGCAAGCTGGTCCACGCCATGATCAACCTGGCCCATAACCTGGGCCTGGAAGTGGTCGCCGAGGGCGTGGAAACCCCCGAGCAACTGGCGTTGTTGCGCAGCTTCGGCTGCGACCAGGTGCAGGGCTACCTGATCAGCAAGCCTCTGCCCCTTCCCGAGCTTCAGGAGTTTCTGATGTTTGGCCTGTCCCAGCGCGCGGTGCAGAACTGACCGCGGCGGCCACCAGCCGCCGCACGCGCCAGTCGAACGCCAGGGTCAGGCTCACGGCAGCGCAGGCCAGGCCCAGCGCCAACCCCCACCACACACCCTGTGGCCCCCAACCCAAGGGGAACGCCAGCACCCACGCCGCCGGTGCACCGATCAGCCAGTAGCAACCCAGGCCCACGAGGAATGTCACCTTGGCATCCTTGAGGCCGCGAATCGCACCCATGGCGATGGTCTGCACGCCGTCGAACAGTTCGAACCAGGCGGCCACGGTGAGTAGCACCACGGCCAACTGGATGACGGTGGCGAACGCCGGGTCATGACGGTCCAGAAACAGTTCCACCAGTTGCCGTGGTGCCAGCCAGAACAGCAGGGCGAAGGCCAGCATGGCCACGCCACCGAAGCCGATGGCCACGCGCCCGGCCAGGCGTACCGCGACCAGGTTGCCGCCGCCATAATGCTGGCCGATGCGCATGGTGACCGCGTAGGACAGCCCCGCCGGCACCATGAAAGCGACCGAGACGATCTGCAGGGCAATCTGGTGGGCCGCCAGTTGCGTGCTGCCCATGGTGCCCATGCACAGCGCCGCGAAAGCGAACAGCCCGACTTCTACCGCGTAAGTGCCGCCAATGGGCAGGCCCAGCC
This sequence comes from Pseudomonas eucalypticola, assembly GCF_013374995.1. Classification (NCBI taxonomy): domain Bacteria; kingdom Pseudomonadati; phylum Pseudomonadota; class Gammaproteobacteria; order Pseudomonadales; family Pseudomonadaceae; genus Pseudomonas; species Pseudomonas eucalypticola. Next base: position 247,434 of record NZ_CP056030.1, read on the forward strand.
GCCACAGTTCGCGCAGGTCGGGCCACGACCAGCGCGCCAGGCCTTGGCGAATGGGAAAGGGCACGTATGCCGGGTGACGGCCGATATGCAGGGCCAGCAGCGCTGCCATGCAGGTAGCGACCACGGCGGTCACCAGGCCGATACCCAGCAGGCCCAGCTTCGGCAGGCCGAACAGCCCCTCGATCAGCGCATGGTTGAGGGCAAAGTTGGCTACCGTGGCGCCCAGGCTGATGACCATCACCGGCGTGGCGCGCCCCAAGGCACTGGTGAACCCGCGCAGGGCCATGAAGCTGAGGTAGCCGGGCAGGGCGAAGGGCAGCAGGGTCAGGAATTCCCGGGCGCCCTCGACGTTTTCTGCGGTCTGCCCGAACAGTAGCAACACCGGCCCCAGGTTCCACAGCACCAGGGCGGCGATGGCGGCCATGATCCAGGCCAGCCAAAGCCCGGCCTGGGTCAGGCGCGCAGCCCCGAGCTTGTCGCCGGCGCCCAGGCGAATGGACACCAGCGTGCCGACGGCGGCGATCACGCCAATGCAGAAGATCGACACGAAGGTATAACTGGCCGCCCCCAGCCCACCCCCGGCCAGCGCCTGGGGGCTGATGCGCGCCATCATCAGGGTGTCGGTGAGCACCATCAGCATGTGCGCCAATTGCGAGGCAATCAACGGGCCTGCCAGGCGAAGCAGGGCACCGAGTTCGATACGGATGGCAGAAGGCATGGGGGCGGCTCATTCAACAGGCGGCAGGAGAGCGTGAATTCTGTGCTGTTGTTCACGCTGGCACAAAAGGATAAAAACGATAGCTCGCATGAGTTTTAGTCATGAGAGTAGTATTCCCCCGGTCTAGCCGTTGATTCATCCTGGAGCTATCGAATGTCCCGTCGCCTGCCGCCTTTGTATGCCTTGCGCGCCTTCGAAGCGGCAGCTCGGCATAGCTCGTTCACCCGTGCCGCAAATGAGTTATCGATTACCCAGAGTGCCGTGAGCCGGCATATCAAGACCTTGGAAGAACACTTCGGCTGCCGGCTGTTCCAGCGCAACGGCCGCAACCTGCAGCCCAGTGAATCGGCGCGGCTGCTGCTGCCCGGGGTACGTGATGGCTTCGCCGCCCTGGAACGCGCCTGCGCCACCCTTCATGGCGAAGATGATGTGTTGCGCATGAAGGCGCCGTCGACCCTGACCATGCGCTGGCTGCTGGCCCGGCTCAGCCGGTTCCGCCATCTGCAGGCTGGCAACGAAGTGCAGCTCACCAGCGCGTGGATGGAAGTGGACCATGTGGATTTCAACCATGAGCCATTCGACTGCGCGGTGCTGCTGGGCAACGGTAATTTTCCCGCTGACTGGGAGGCGACGTTCCTGTTCCCGGAATTGCTGATTCCCGTGGGCTCACCGGCGCTGATCCATGAAGTGCCCTGGACCGTAGCGCAACTGGCCAGTGTCGAACTGCTGCACCCCACGCCTGACCGCCGCGATTGGCGGGACTGGCTGGGGCGCACGGGCCTGGCCGAGCAGATATCGCTCAAGGGTGGCCAGGCCTTCGATACCCTCGAGCTGGGCATGATCGCTGCGGCACGGGGCTATGGCGTCGCCATTGGCGACCTGATGATGGTTGCCGAGGATGTGGCCCAGGGGCGCTTGAGCCTGCCCTGGCCAACCGCGGTGTTCAGTGGGCTGAACTATTACCTGGTGTGGCCAGGCACTCGCCCGGGGGGCGAACGCCTCAAGCGCTTAAGCGATTTTCTCCAGTCCGAAGTGCAAGCAATGGCGCTGCCGGCCGTCGAAATTCTACGGTAGGTGGCAAAAAGCCGCTAAAATGCCAGTAGTTTAACGTTTGCGTATATCCCTCCCCGGCACTCAAGTATTGGCTGTTGCAGCCGAATCTACTGGTGCAGGACCTCGCTCAGAAAGGTCCGTGAAAACCGAAACGAAACCACGCCGCCTGGCCCCGATGACTCGGGCGTGCCCTGCGGTCAGGAGCCAGCATGTCTGAACCCCGTGCCCGAATTGCCTCGCAACTCGGTATCGCCCTCGCGGCCATTCTTGCCGTCGTCATTACCGGCAGTACTGTCTTTGCCCTGCGCTCGCTCGATAGCGCCAACCTCACGACGCGCCAGGAACACCTGGCCAGTGAAGCACGCTTGCTGGCTGACCAGCTGAGCACGTTCCATGGCACCCTGCGCGACAGTACCCAGCGCCTCAGCGGGCTGTTCGAAAAGCGCTTCAGCAGCGGCCTGACCCTGAGCAGCGATGAGCTTGTGAATGTCGCGGGTATTGCGACCCCCGCGTTGCTGCTCAACGGCAAGCCGCTGAACAACGATTTCCGCGAAGCCGATGAGTTCCGGCAGATGACCGCAGGTGTCGCGACGGTGTTCGTGCGCAAGGGCGAGGACTTCATTCGAATCAGCACTTCGTTGACCAAGCAGGACGGCAGCCGCGCCATCGGCACCTTGCTCGACCACCAGCACCCTGCCTATTCGCGCCTGTTGGCCGGGCAGAACTATGTGGGCCGTGCGGTGTTGTTCGACCGTTCGTACATGACCCAGTACACGCCGGTGCTTGATACCAGCGGCCGGGTGATTGCCGTGTTGTTCGTGGGTTTTGACTACACCGACGCGCAGAATACCCAGTTCGAAAACCTGCGCCGTTTCCGTATCGGCCAGACCGGTTCGTTGGCTTTGCTCGATGAGACCGGCAAATGGCTGGTGGCTCCTGCTGGCGTGAAGGCCCCGGAAAAAGCCACTGAAGAACTGGCTGACTTCATCAAGCACCCGGGCAAGGGCGCGTTCTGGCGTGATTCGGGTGAAGACTTCTACAGTGTTGCCATACCCTTCGCCGGCGGCCCGTGGAGCGTTCTTGCGACCATGCCCAAGGAAGAAATCCGCGCCGTGACCTGGAGCGTCGGTATTCGCCTGGCCATTGGCAGCCTGCTGGCAATGCTGCTGGCCGTGGGTGTGTCCATGTGGCTGTTGCGCAGCAAGCTCAAGCCGCTCGCTGATCTGGTCCGCCAGGCCGAAGCCCTGGGTGCCGGCGACCTGGACGCGCGCTTGAACGTTTCCAGCCACGATGAAATTGGCCAACTGGCGCGCAGCTTCAACCACATGGGTGAAGCGCTGGCGGCCATGGTCACGCATATCCGTACGGCCGCCCATGAAGTGAGCGGCCGGGCACAGGCGCTGTCGGGTCTGTCGACCGGTGCCTATGAAGGCATGGAGCAGCAGTCGGGCGAGATCACCAGCATGGCCGGTGCGGTAGAAGAATTCAGCGCCACGTCGCTGAACATTGCCGACAACATGGGCAGTACCCAGCGCATGGCCCAGGAAAACGCCGAGCAGACGCGCATCGGCCGCAGTTCCATGGGCGAGGCCTCTTCTTCGCTTCAGGAAATCGCTGGCGCCCTGAATAGTACCGCCAGTGTCATCAACACCCTGGGCCAGCGTTCGCAGGAAATCGGTGGCATCGTCAGTGTCATTACCGCCATTGCCGAACAGACCAACCTGCTGGCGCTCAACGCTGCCATCGAGGCGGCCCGTGCCGGCGAGCAGGGCCGCGGCTTTGCCGTGGTCGCCGACGAGGTGCGGAGCCTGGCTTCGCGCACTCGTCAGGCCACTGATGAAATTTCCACCATGATCGGCAGCATCCAGCACGAAACCAGCAACGCCATCAGCACCATGGAGCAGGGTAAAGCGCTGATGGAAGAAGGCTTGTCGCGCAACGCCAAGGTGGCCGCGGCGCTGTCGCAGATCGACGAGCAAAGCCGCTCGGCCGGGCAACAATTCGCCGCCATTACCACGGCGACCCAGGAACAGAGCAGCACCGCTACCTTGCTCAGCAGTAACCTGCAGAGCATCGCCCTGGCCAACAGTGAGCAGCGCGAGGTTGTTTCCAACCTTGCCGTCACTGCTCGTGAACTGGAGGCCCTGGCCGCCGAACTGCGTCAGGAAGTAAACCGCTTCCGGGTTGGCCGCTGAGGGTCAGCCGAGGTGTTCCAGGCCCAGTTGCTCGGCACAGTCGTGCAGTGACCGGGCCTGGCTTTGGGCATAAAGCTCGAGTTCATCCAGTACGCGGCGCCCCAGCGCCTGGTGGAAAGCGTCCTGGGTCGACCCGCCCAGGTAGTGGCTCTGGGCGTCATCACCCAGGTTGGACTGGAAGATACCGGCGGCGCTGACTGGCAGGAAGTCTTCGTATACCAATGGCTCGAAATGCACATGCCCCGCGTCTATCAGCCCTTGCAGGCTGGTGGGCCGGTCCGGCTGCGCGCGGGCCGCCAGGCCGGCTTCGGTGGCGAAGTAGCGAAAATAGGCCAGGCCTTGCTCGCGCATCTGGGCCAGGTCATCGGGGAACTCGGAAAAGTGCTCGCTCAGCTGGCGCATGTATGCACCGGCGTTGCCTTCGCTGGGGAAGCCGGCCAAGGCATCGCGTGACTGGTTCAGCAACCGGTCATACAGCTCGCGCCCTTTGGGCGTCAAAGCTGCGCCGCGCTGCTCGATTTCGCCGAAGCGGGCGGTGTGGCTGCCGCCTGCGGTGGCCTGATCGGTGAAGGCGACCTTTTCCTGCAAGGCCTTGAAGCTGGTCTGACGCAGCAGGATAGGATGTTTGCGCGGGGGCGGCCCTTCGATGACGGCTTTGGGGGTGATGCCTTTGGTGGGCATGGCGGCCTGCACGGCATCGATGTCCAGAGTGCGCGGGGTAAGGTGGTTGATGTGTGGGCCCTTGAAGGCCACCACATCGGCGATCAGCCGGTGCTGGTCATGCAACTGCTGGTACTCGGCACTCGTGACCGTAGCGTCGTGGTGCCAACGGAAGGTTTCCAGGGCCTGGTTCACGAAGTCCTGGGCATCCTGTTCGTTCAAGCCGCCTTCGCGTTCGCAGCGGTCAATGAGCTGTAACGCACGGGGTGTGAAGATTTGCCGGCGTGCCAGCAGGGTCTCGGCGAGCTCGCGCAGGGGCGGGTTATCGATCAGTTCCAGGCGCAGCAGCGAGGTGAAGACCCGGAACGGGCTCACTTGCAGCGCCTGTTCGTGGACCGCCCGGAACGCCGTGGAGTGCACCGGCACGCCCGCTGGGGTGAGGTCGTAATAGCCGACTGGCTGCATGCCCATCACCGCGAACAAGCGTGCAATGGTGGCGAGTTCCTCGGCGGTGCCCACGCGGATGGCACCGTGGCGCTCCATGGCCAGGCGCTGGGTTTCACCTGTCCACGCCAGGGCCCGGGCGATCTCCGGCTGGTGGGCCATCACGGCGTCGTTGACCTCGGCGACCAGCTCCAACAGCGCCCCGTAAAGCGGCACTTCCTGCTTGTACATATCGGACATGGCGCGAGAGAAGCGGGCGCGGATTTCGTCGGGGCTGACGAAGCTGGGCATGGCAGAACTCCGAAAGAATGGGTTTGCGCTATGAAAACGGGGAATGACCTTGGCCGGCAAGCGAAAAAAAATCACCCGGTCATTCCAAAAACTCGGCTTGTTCGGCTTCAGGATAGTTGCTGGGTGACCCATTCAACCAAGGCCCGCACCTTGGGTACTTCGGCGGAATGTTCCTGATACGCCAGGAAATGCGCACCATTGCTCGGCATCACGTGGTTCCACGGCACCACCAGTTTGCCTTCGGCCAGCTCCCGCGCCACCAGGTAGCGTGGCACCAGTGCCACGCCGCAGCCCGACAAGGCCGCGCTGATGCACATGTAGAACGTATCGAATCGCGGCCCGTGGTAGCTGTTGGCCGAGTGCAGGCCCTGTTCGAGAAACCACTCGTGCCAGGTTTCGGGCCGCGAGGTGCTTTGTAGCAGCACCTGGCTGGCCAGTTCCTCGGCACTAGTCAGCGCGCGGCCTGCCAACAGGTCCGGGGCACACACTGGCAGCACCTCCTCGCCGAACAATTCCTGGCACGTAGCGCCCGGCCAGGTGCCTTGACCGAAGAAGAACACCACGTCCGCCTTGCCTTGCAGCAGGTTGAACGGCTCGAGTTCGTTGCGAATGTCCAGGTGGATATTGGGATGGCGCTTGCCGAAGCCCTTCAGGTGCGGGATCAGCCAGCCCACCCCGAAGCTGGGCTGGGTGGCCACGGTCAGCACTTCGGTTTCCTGCCCGTACGACAGGATGTAGCGACTGGACATGTCCACCTGCACCAGGATCTTGTTCACTTCGGCCAGGTACAGGCTGCCCGCCGGGGTCAGTTGCAGGCGCCGGCGGATACGCAGGAACAGGTGGTGGCGCAGCATCTCTTCCAGCTGCGCCACCTGTTTGCTGACTGCGCTCTGAGTCAGGTGCAACTCCTCTGCGGCGCGGGTGAAGCTCAGGTGACGGGCAGCCGCTTCGAAGCACTGCAGTGCGGCCATGGACGGGACAAGGCGTTTGGACATGTCGATCTCGGGCGTTGACGGACGAACATCATGCCGTGGCGGAATGATGTGCTGAATATTGGTCGTTTGTTGCGCATCACTATTCGGATTAATACTGATCCCATCGCTTGATTTCAACTACTCATCGCTTGCAGGAGAACACAATGGTTGATGGACTGCTTCAGAGCCTCGGCGTCGCGGCCAGCGCCTACACCGACGGCGACCATCCCGTTCACACCCCCATCGATGGCAGCCGGATCGCCTCGGTCACCCTGGAAAACAAGGCCCAGGTGCTGGCCAAGATCGATGTCGCGCAGAAAGCGTTCCTGGCCTGGCGCGACGTGCCAGCCCCGCGCCGCGGTGAGTTGGTGCGCCTGTTTGGCGAGGTGCTGCGTGAGCACAAGGCGCAACTGGGCGAGCTGGTGTCCATCGAAGCCGGCAAGATCACCCAGGAAGGCTTGGGTGAAGTGCAGGAAATGATCGACATCTGCGACTTCGCCGTCGGCTTGTCCCGCCAGTTGTATGGCCTGACCATCGCTTCCGAGCGTCCTGGCCACCACATGCGTGAAACCTGGCACCCGCTGGGCGTGGTCGGCGTGATCAGCGCCTTCAACTTCCCGGTTGCCGTGTGGGCCTGGAATACCACGCTGGCGCTGGTGTGCGGCGACGCCGTGCTGTGGAAGCCTTCGGAAAAGACCCCGCTGACCGCCCTGGCCTGCCAGGCCCTGTTCGAGAAAGCCCTGAAGCAGTTCGGCGAAGCGCCCGAAGGCCTTTGCCAACTGGTGCTCGGTGACCGCGAAGCCGGTGAAGCCCTGGTCGATGACCCGCGCGTGCCGCTGGTCAGCGCCACCGGCAGCACCCGCATGGGCCGTCAAGTAGGGCCACGTGTGGCCGCTCGCTTTGGCCGCAGCATTCTTGAGCTGGGCGGCAACAACGCCATGATCCTGGCCCCCAGCGCCGACCTCGACCTGGCCGTTCGCGGCATCCTGTTTTCGGCGGTGGGTACCGCCGGCCAGCGCTGCACCACCCTGCGCCGGGTGATCGTGCATGCCTCCATCAAGGACGAAGTGGTGGCCCGAGTGAAAGCGGCCTACGGCAAGGTACGCATCGGTGACCCGCGCAAGGACAACCTGGTAGGCCCGCTGATCGACAAGGCTTCCTTCGATGCCATGCAAGGTGCCCTGGCCAAGGCGCGCGACGAAGGTGGCCAGGTGTTCGGCGGCGAACGCCAGTTGGCCGACCAGTACCCCAACGCTTACTACGTAAGCCCAGCCATCGCCGAAATGCCGGCCCAGAGCGAGGTGGTGCGCCATGAAACCTTCGCGCCGATCCTTTACGTGCTGGCCTATGATGATTTCGAAGAAGCGTTGCGCCTGAACAACGAGGTGCCCCAGGGCCTGTCGTCATGCATCTTCACCACCGACCTGCGTGAAGCTGAGCGTTTCCAGAGTGCTTCGGGCAGCGACTGCGGCATTGCCAACGTCAACATCGGCACCAGCGGTGCGGAAATCGGCGGTGCGTTCGGTGGCGAGAAGGAAACCGGTGGCGGGCGCGAGTCGGGCTCCGACGCTTGGAAGGCCTACATGCGCCGCCAGACCAACACCGTGAACTACTCGCGCGAGCTGCCGCTGGCCCAGGGCATCGTGTTCGACTGATTCACCGGTCCCCCAGGGGGCTCACAGCAGAGCATTTCGAACGTTTCTCCCTTTGATTTGGCCGGGTTCGTGTCATGACTCAACTGCGTCAGGAATGTCTTTGGGAACACCTCACTCCGCCGTCCACCAACCCTGGTGCCCTGGCCAGTGCGGTCAAGGCCGATGTATGCGTGATCGGTGGCGGTATCACGGGCCTCAACACCGCCATCGCGTTGCTGGAGAAGGGCCAACGCGTGGTACTGCTTGAAGCCCACCAGGTGGGGCATGGCGGTTCGGGGCGCAACGTCGGGCTGGTCAATGCCGGCACCTGGATCCGCCCTGATGATGTCGAGGACACCCTGGGAAGCCAGCAGGGCAGCCGCTTGAACAAGGTGCTGGGCGAGGCGCCAGCGGCAGTCTTCGCCATGATCCAGCGCCTGGGCATCGACTGCCAGGCGCGCAACGAAGGCACGCTGCACATGGCCCACAACGCCACGGGTGTGGCCGACCTGCAAAGCCGCCATGAGCAGTGGCGCCGCCGCGGGGCAGATGTGCAACTGCTGACCGGCGCGCGCTGCGAAGAATATTGCGGAACGACGAAAATCGCCGCGGCGCTGCTGGACCGCCGCGCCGGCACCATCAACCCGATGGCCTATACCCAGGGCCTGGCCGCGGCGGTGAAGCGCCTGGGCGGCAACCTGTACGAGCATTCGGCGGTGCAGCAACTGCAACGCCAGGGCAGTGGTTGGCTGGTCAAGACTGCCAAGGGCGAGGTCAGTGCCGCCAAGGTGGTGATTTCCACGGGGGCCTACACCGAGGGCGACTGGACCGACCTCAAGCGCCGCTACTTCCGCGGCTACTACTACCAGGTCGCTTCCCGGCCGCTGGTGGGCGCTGCCGCTGACGCCGTGCTGCGCCACGGGCAAGGTTCGTGGGACACCCGCACCGTGCTGAGCAGTATCCGCCGCGATGCCGATGGCCGCCTGCTGCTGGGCAGCATGGGCCGGGTCGACAACAAGCCGGCGTGGTTCGTGCGGCGGTGGGCTGACCGCATCCAGGGCCATTACTTCCCCGCGCTGGGCAAGGTCGATTGGGAGATGCACTGGACCGGCGTCATCGACTTCACCCCTGACCACCTGATGCGTCTGTTCGAGCCGGCGCCCGGCGTGGTGTCGGTGACGGGCTACAACGGCCGCGGCAACACCACGGGCACGGTGGTGGGCAAGGCGTTGGCCGATTACCTGCTCAGCGACGACCCGGCCGGCCTGCCGTTGCCATTCTCGCTGGACAAGCCGGTGAGCCAGCCGTCATTGCGCACGGGGTTGTATGAAACCGGGTTTTCCCTTTACCACGCCGGGCAGTGTTTGCGGGTGGTGCTGTAACCCAACCTGTGCAGCAGCGGCCCCGGCCGCATCAGGCTCGATGCGCTATGCCAGAAGGCAGTTGTCGCTGCAAGGTGCCTGGCTGCGATCAGCGTTCCTTGATGTGCAACCAGCTCAGGAAGCCGCCCTTGCGAACCTCCGCCGGCCTCTGCAGCAGCAATGACTGGCTCTTGTGCTGGCGGTAGTGCTGCAGCTTGGTGAACGCGGCGCGCACTTCGCTGCGCTCGACCATGCAGGCTTTGAGTTCCTGCTTGTCGATGCGGTAGAGGATGCAGGTGGTCAAAGTGCGGAATTCAGCCAGCGAGGCACCTTCGGACACCAGGTTGTCCTCGCCCAGTATTTCACCAGGGCCCATGCGCCCGGCCTCGATGAGTTTCTCGCCATCCTTGATACTGGCCGACACTACCCCTGTGCCAATCACCAGCAGGTCGTCGGAGGTGGCGCCGTAGGCCAGGATCAATTGGTCTTCGGGGTACTCCACCGAGACCATGCGCTCGGCCAGATGGTCCTTGTCATCATTGCTCAGCGAGCGGAACACGCGAACGTCTTCAAGCAAGGCCCGCGGCCGTGACCAGGGACGCTCTGCCGCTTCGCTGGCCCAGCTCACCCCCGACGCCTGCAAGTGCCGGTGCGCCAGGTCGAACAGCAGGTTCTGCGCCTCGGTCTTCTGGTCCATGGAGCGGATGAACCCGCTGGCTTCGTACTCCATGTATTCCAGGGTCGACTCTTTCACGGCAACCTTCGGTTTGGGTGAAATCAGCAAGGCGGTAGTGCCTTGCAAGGCCTTCTCCAGCGCATCGAGTACCTTGCGTGGCCGCACCTGGGCCGGCACGGCGATGCGGATGGAAACCCCGTGCATATTGATCGGGCGGCTGAAGTTGAGCAGCTTGGCCTTGGCCGCCAATGAGTTGGGAATCACCGCCATGGCGCCGTTGCTGGTCATCAAGTGGGTGGCGCGCCAGTCGATGTCCACCACCTTGCCTTCGGTGCCGTCGATGGAGATCCAGTCATCCACCTGATACGGCTTGGTGGTGTTGAGCACGATGCCGGAAAACACGTCGCTGAGGGTGCTCTGCAACGCCAGGCCGACGATGATCGCCATGGCACCCGAGGTGGCCAGCAGGCCTTTGACCGGTAGTTGCATCACATAAGCCGCGGCCGCGACGATGGCGATCAGGAAGATTACCGCCCCCATCACTTCCTGCAGCAGGCGCCCGGCATGCCCGTTGCGCTGGAACAGCACCAGCCCCAGGATTACGGTGAGCACCCTGGCCGCGAACAGCCACCACATGATTTCCAGCAGGCTAGCAACCATGTTCAGGGTGGCGTCGTCTGGCCAGGGAGCGGGCGTGAGCGGGCTCATGCCCGTGGAGTTGAGCACCCAGCTAAAGAGAATGAACGCTGTGACCCGCGTTGCCAGCCGCGCGAGCCGATGCTTTTGCGCGATGGCATGCCACACCGCCAGGTCGAGCAGCAACAGCGCGGTACCAATGGCCAACGGGTGATTGCTGATGAATGTGAACATGGACGTCCCTGGGGCAGGTCTGCGTGTCCTAGGCTCTGTACGAGATGCATGCCAGCTCGGAAATGCTGCGTTGAAAACAGGCTCGCCCGGCCTTCGCTGTAATACATTTCATACAGGCTCTAGTGTGCTTGAGTATTGGCCTGCCTGCCACCGTCGCGCGCAAATGAAATGGGTTGGCTGGTGATAGAAGATATGGTTACTATCCTAATCATTAGCTAGCTATGTAGATATGCATGGAATGGCGAGTTTCCCGCGGACTGTCAGCGATTTCACCCAGGCTGTATTCAACCCGACGACCCCGGCGTTGCAGTTTGCGCTGAAGAACATGCTCGGTGGTGGCCTGGCGCTGTATCTGGCGTTCATCCTGCAAATGCAGCAACCGCAATGGGCGCTCACCACGGTATTCATCGTCAACCAGCCGTTGAGTGGCATGGTGTTGTCCAAGGGCGCTTATCGGCTGCTGGGCACCTTCGTGGGTGCCGTGGTTTCGCTGGGCATGATTGCAATGTTCGGCCAGTCCCCGTTGCTGTTCCTTTCGTGCATGGCGCTTTGGCTGGGGTTCTGCACGGCTGGGGCGTCGCTGTATCGTAACAACGCCTCTTATGGTTTCGTGTTGGCCGGCTACACCACGGCGATCATCGCATTGCCTGCAACGGCGGCACCGCTGAATGTGTTCGACCAGGCCCAGGCACGTTTCTTCGAAATAACCCTGGGCATTGTCTGTGCGTCGTTGGTGAGTACCGTGCTATGGCCCAGGCGTGTCGAACGCCAATTGGCGGTTCAGGCCCGCCATGCCTGGCAGTCGGGCATGGCCGCCGCCGCTGCGGAATTGCTGGGTGTAGACCAGCGCCAAGGCTTGCTGGACGCCCTTGGGCGGATCGTCTCGGTGGATGCCCAGCGTGACCACGCGGCCTTCGAAGGGCCGTTGGGCCGCCTGCGAGCCCAGGCGCTGAGGTTGATGAGCCGTGATTTGCTCAGCCTGCTGCGGGTCGCCCGGGGTGTGGCGCGCCAACGCTTGCTGCTGGATGAGCGCGCCGGCGAGTACATCGACCCGATCATCGCCGGTGTCGCCCAAGCCCTGGCTGACGGCGGGGAAATGGCGCTGGGCCAGCAGGCCGTGGTGGTCGATGAAACCCTGCTCGCGCAGGGGCTCGAACCGCCATTGCATGCCTGCCTGATGCGCCTGACCGTGGTGCTGCGCTTGGCGACCATCGCCGCCGGCACTCTCAAGGCAGTCGAACAAGGCGATGAGGTCACTGATGCCCCCGGGCCTTTGGCCTGGCATCGGGATGTGGAACAGGGCGTCATGTCCGGGCTGCGCAGCGCCCTGGCCTTCCTCGCGGTAGCGGCGTTGTGGATATTCACCGCCTGGCCCGCGGGGCTGGGCGCGGTGTCCATCAGTGGTGTGGTATTGAGCCTGTTCGCCGGCCGCGAGGCTCCGGCGGGCGCGGCCATGAATTTTCTCAAGGGCATTGCCCTGTCGGTGCCGGTGGCTGCACTGGTAGCCTACGGGCTGCTACCCGGCTGGGAGGGTTTTCCCATGCTCTGCCTGGGGCTTGGCGTGCCGCTGTTCATGGCATCGCTGTGCCTGAGCCAGCCGAGCATCGCGCCTGTGGCTTCATCGTTCTGCATCTTCTTTGTCAACAACGTCGCCCCCAGCAACGCCATGACCTACGACCTGGAGCAGTTCCTCAACAAGGCGCTGGCGACGCTGATCGGGGTGGGTATTGCCGTGCTGGTGTTCCGGTTAATCACCCTGGGCCCCGGGGCGCGGCATTACCGGCGGTTGGTGGAAGCTTCGCTGGCCGACCTGTCGCAACTGGCCCGGCGGCCCTTGGCGCAGGCCGAAGGCTGGTTCGGGGGGCGCATGGCCGACCGGTTGATGCGGTTGGCGCGTTACCGCAATGCGCACCCGGACGAGCCGAACCTGCATTGGCATGATGGCCTTTTTGGGCTGGACCTGGGCGGCGAGTTGCTGCACCTGCGCGGCTGCCTGGTGGATGCCAGCGGGTCATTGGCCCTTGAGCGTGACCGCTACTTGCGCGATGTGGCGCGGTTGCTGAAACAGGTGCGGCCGGCGCCGGAGGTGTTGCAGCTATTGGATGAGGTGAGCGCACGGCTGCAGGAGGCGCTGGACGTGGACGTTCGGTTGACCGCGCGGCGGCGGGAGTTGGCGCAGGTAGCGGTGGGGCAGGTTCGGTCGGTGTGGCGGCGGTGGTGTCAAAAATCGTGAGATGAGGGAACCGGACGTCTGGTTCATCGCGATGGATTCCAGTTTCTGACCCCCCCCTGTCCGAAATTAGCGAAACTATAACCAGTCGTTTTTTCTATTTGTTACTGGCTGCTGGGCCGATACTGCAACGCCTCCGCCACATGCCCGCGTCCTATCTGCGCCACTTCCTCCAGGTCGGCCAATGTCCGCGCCACCTTCAACAGCCGGTGCGCAGCCCGCAACGATAACGTCAGCCGCTCGCACGCGGTTTCCAGCCAGTGCTCATCGGCTGTGGATAACTTGCAATGGGCTTTCAGCCCCGGCAGGTCAAGGAAGGCATTGGCGCAACCCTGGCGCTTGAACTGCCGTTCGCGGGCGGCGGCCACGCGGGCCGCAGCATGGGCAGTATCGTCGCCTGGTTGCGGGGTGGGGTTCAGCGCCGTGGTTTCGCGGGCGACGGTCAGGTGCAGGTCGATGCGGTCCAGCAGCGGCCCCGATAGCTTGTTGCGGTACCGGGCGATCTGGTCGGTGCTGCAACTGCAGCGGCTGCTGGGGTCGCCGAGATATCCACAGGGGCAGGGGTTCATGGCGGCGACCAGTTGAAAGCGCGCCGGGAAGCGGATCTTGTCGCGGGCGCGGGCGATGACTATTTCGCCGGACTCCAGGGGTTCGCGCAGCACCTCCAGTACCTTGCGGTCGAACTCGGGGAGTTCGTCGAGGAAGAGCACCCCATGGTGGGCCAGGGTTATTTCCCCTGGTTGCGGACGGCTGCCACCCCCTACCAGCGCGGCGCCGGAAGCCGAGTGGTGGGGATGGCGGAACGGACGCTGCGGCCAGTGCGTCAACGGTGCGAGGCTGGCGACTGACTGGATGGCCGCCACCTCCAGCGCTTCGCGTTCGTCCAGCGGCGGCAATAGCCCAGGCAGGCGGCTGGCGAGCAGGGTCTTGCCGGTACCGGGCGGACCGCTGAACAACAGGTTATGCGCTCCCGCGGCAGCGACCAGCAATGCGCGCTTGGCGGCCTGTTGGCCCTGTACCTCGCTGAGGTCCGGGTAGGGGCGGTTGAGCAGGATAAGGCCATTGGAACTGAACGGGCTGATACGCTGCTGCTCGTTGAAATGGCAGACCAGCTCCAGCAGGTTGCTGGCGGCTATGACCACCAGCCCGGAGGCCAGGCTGGCTTCCTCGGCGTTCTCGCACGGCACCACCAGCGCCCGCCCCGCCTCCCGCGCCGCCAGTGCCGCAGGCAGTACGCCCTGAACCGGGCGAATGGCGCCGGACAGCGCCAATTCGCCCAGGCATTCCACATCACGCAGTGCCGCGCTGGGAAACTGGCCGCTGGCGGCGAGTATGCCCAGTGCGATGGCCAGGTCGTAGCGCCCACCGTCCTTGGGCAGGTCGGCGGGCGCCAGGTTCTGGGTGATACGGCGTGTCGGGAAATTGAGCTGCGAATTGACGATGGCGCTGCGCACGCGGTCCTTGCTCTCCTTGACCGAGGCTTCCGGCAGGCCTACCAGCGTGAGCGAAGGCAGGCCATTGGCAAGGTGGGTTTCCACCGTGACGGCCGGCGCGCCGACACCGACCTGGGCGCGGCTGTGGACGATGGCTAGGGACATGGTTGCTCCGTGCATTGAAGGGGGGCCGCTTCCTGCGGTGTTTGAAGCGTAGTGGGTGGCAGGCCGGCTGGGCGCTGGATATTGCGGCAGGGTGTTTCCGCGGTGCCAGCTTCCCGAGCTTCGCCCGGTCCCACAAGGAGCTTTTGAACGCGCTTGAAGTAGACGAGGCTCGCTCTGGTTACCTCGGCAAATCACTCATGAACGCCTCCAACCGCGACCTCAACCATCGCTCGCCAGGATCCGTGTCCATCACACTCAGCCACACCATCGACAAATCCAGTGTCGGCGTATCGAACGGCAGTGGCTCGGTGTACAGGTTTCCATACCCCACCATGGCGTTCGCCGCATAGTCCGGCGCCCCGGCCAGCAGGTCGGTGCCCGCCAGCAGCGCGGGCAGGGCGCTGTATTGGGGTACCGAAAGCACTACGTTGCGCTTGCGCCCGATCTCTTCCAGCCACTCATCCACCACGCCGCTGGTGTTGGCCATGTGCGACACCAGCACGTGGGGGCGGGCGCAGTATTCGTCCAGGGTCAGGGGGTGGTCGGATTTGTCGGCGCGCAGGATGCGTGGCTGGATGCGGCGCAGCAGTTTGCGCTTGGCGTTGGCCGGCAGGCCGCGGGTCTGGCTGATGCCCACGGTGATCTCGCCGGAGGCCAGCAGGTCGGGGACCCGCCAGTAGTCGACGTGCTGGACCACGAACACCACCTTCGGCGCTTCCAGGCGCAGGGCGCGCAGCAAGGGCGGCAGCAGGCCGAATTCGACGTCGTCGGACAGGCCGATGCGGAAGGTGGAGGTGCTGACGGCCGGGTCGAAGTCGTGGCTGAGGCTGATGGCGATGGACAGGGCGTCCAGGGCCGGGGACAGGTGGCGCGCCAGCTCTTCGGCGCGGGCGGTGGGCTCCATGCGGTGGCCGACCCGCACGAACAGCGGGTCGTTGAACATGGTGCGCAGGCGGTTGAGCGCCGAGCTGATGGTGGGCTGGCCAAGGAACAGCTTTTCCGCGACGCGGGTGACGTTGCGTTCCAGCATCAAGGTCTCGAACACCACCATGAGGTTGATGTCGGCCTTGCGCAATTCGTTGCGGTTCATCGGCGTGTGCCTCCAGTCCTTTCAGATGAAGGCTGGAGTGTAGAGCGTGTGGGAGCTGGCAGGCCAGCTCCGACCAGGTCTGGTTATTCGCTGGGGGGCGTCAGGCGCGCTTCCAGTTCAGCCATCTTGGCCTCCAGCGCTTCCAGGCGCGCGCGGGTGCGGGCCAGCACCACCATCTGGCTATCGAATTCCTCGCGGCTGACCAGGTCCAGCTTGCTGAACCCGCTTTGCAGCAGCAGCTTGAATTGGCTTTCCAGCTCCGCGCGTGGTTGGGCGGTGTCGCTGCTGAACAGGCGCGAGGCGTGGTCGCCGAGGGCGTCGAGGAAGGCTTTGGGCGCAAGCATGGTGAAATTCCTGAATCTGATGGCCTGGAGTGTAACACGAGGCCGTCTATAGTCAGTTCGTGGCGGGGCGCACGGTTTTTGCGCATCGCCGTGATCCACGGCGCACCAGTGTGGGGCGCAACCGTTGATCAGGTGTGGGGCAACGCAGGGCGTTGGCGGTAAATAGGCCGAATTTGTTGAGTTGCGCGGACATGGCAAGGTTTCTGCTTAGACACCATTGACCCATGCACTGATGCAGTCGATGTGACGAATGCAGTGCGCAGGCGGAGCGGGAAGTGTTTCGTCAGGAGCGGTTCTGGTGGTCGGTCAGGGGATGCGAGACCGACGACGCGTTACAAAGCCAGACACTGCGCTTAGACTTGAGCTGGGTTTGTTTTCCTGGGGCAAGTCCACTAATTCGGGAGAAAGTTTCATGAAGCTAGTCACTGCCATCATCAAGCCGTTCAAACTGGACGATGTACGCGAGTCGTTGTCCGAAATCGGCGTGCAGGGCATTACCGTTACCGAGGTGAAAGGCTTCGGGCGGCAGAAGGGTCACACCGAGCTGTATCGCGGCGCGGAGTACGTGGTCGACTTCCTGCCCAAGGTGAAGATCGATGTCGCCATTGACGACAAGGATCTGGACCGTGTGATCGAGGCGATCACCAAGGCCGCCAACACCGGCAAGATCGGTGACGGCAAGATTTTCGTGGTCAATCTGGAACAGGCGATTCGCATCCGTACCGGCGAAACCGACACCGACGCGATCTAAGCCGCCCCAAACCCCAACGCCCCAGGAGATAACAACATGACTCTGCGTCGCTTCGCAGGGCTAGGAGCCCTTTTGTCCCTCGTTTTGCCAACGCTTGCGATGGCTGCCGACGAGGTGGCAACCCCAGCCGCCCCCGTGCTCAACTCCGGCGATACCGCCTGGATGCTCACGTCCACCGCGCTGGTGCTGTTCATGACCATTCCAGGCCTGGCGCTGTTCTACGGCGGCATGGTGCGGTCCAAGAACATCCTCTCGGTAATGATGCAGTGCTTCGCCATCACCGGCCTGGTCAGCATTCTGTGGACCATCTACGGTTACAGCATGGCGTTCGACACCACCGGTATGGAAGCGGGCGTAGTCAACTACAACTCCTTCGTGGGCAGCCTGGCCAAGGCTTTCCTGGCCGGCATCACCCCTGCCAGCATCACTGGCCCCGCGGCGCTGATTCCTGAAGCAGTGTTCGTGACCTTCCAGATGACCTTCGCCATCATCACCCCGGCGCTGATCGTGGGTGCCTTCGCCGAGCGCATGAAGTTCTCGGCCATGCTGGTGTTCATGGGCATCTGGTTCACCCTGGTCTACGCACCGATCGCGCACATGGTCTGGTCCGGTCCTGGTTCGCTGTTGGGTGACTGGGGCGTGCTGGACTTCGCCGGTGGTACCGTGGTGCACATCAACGCCGGTATCGCTGGCCTGGTGGCGTGCCTGGTGCTGGGCAAGCGCAAGGGCTTCCCGACCACCCCGATGGCCCCGCACAACCTGGGTTACACCCTGATGGGTGCGGCCATGCTGTGGGTAGGCTGGTTCGGCTTCAACGCCGGTTCCGCCGCTGCCGCCAACGGCACCGCCGGCATGGCCATGCTGGTTACCCAGATCGCCACTGCCGCTGCCGCGCTGGGCTGGATGTTCGCCGAGTGGGTCACCCACGGCAAACCCAGCGCACTGGGCATCGCCTCGGGCGTGGTCGCCGGCCTGGTGGCCATTACCCCGGCTGCCGGCACCGTGGGCCCCATGGGCGCGCTGGTCATCGGCCTGGCCGCTGGCGTGGTGTGCTTCTTCTGCGCCACCACCCTGAAACGCAAACTGGGCTACGACGACTCCCTGGACGCATTCGGCGTGCACGGTATCGGCGGTATCCTGGGCGCGATCCTCACCGGTGTGTTCGCCGCACCGTCGCTGGGCGGCTTCGGCACCGTGACCGACATCGCCGCCCAAGTGTGGATTCAGTGCAAAGGCGTGGCGTTCACCATCGTCTACACCGCCGTGGTCACTTATGTGATCCTCAAGGTGCTGGACATGGTCATGGGCCTGCGCGTCAACGAAGAAGAAGAGTCGGTCGGTCTGGACCTGGCTCAGCACAACGAGCGTGGCTACAACCTGTAACCGCCTGCGAAAAAATGCCCGGCTCGCCGGGCATTTTTTTGCCCGCGATTTGTCATTTGCTCAAGGCGCAAACGGTTTGCGCGCGGGAACTTCCAGCTTGTTGCCGGCATCGATTCGGTGTAGGCATTTGGCTTACACGCATTGATGAATTTAGCCCCTTTGCTTTTTCCCAGAGCGCGCTAGAATGCGCCCCGAACGTGTGGAGAATGGTATGTGGCAGCAACGGTTGATCACCTTGAAGCCAAGGCCGCGCGGCTTCCATCTGGTAACGGATGAGCTGCTGGCCGACTGGCCCGAGTTGCGTGCATGCCGCATCGGCCTGCTGCACCTGATGCTGCAACATACGTCGGCCTCGTTGACCATCAACGAAAACGCCGACCCCGCGGTTCGTCGTGACTTCGAGCGTTTCTTCAACCGGCTGGTACCCCAGGGTAACAGCGGCTATGAGCACAACGACGAAGGCGCGGATGACCTGCCGGCACACTTCAAGGCCAGTTTGCTAGGCTGTCAATTGACGTTGCCGGTGCGGGACGGGCGGTTGGCGCTGGGCACCTGGCAAGGCGTGTATTTAGGCGAGCACCGTGATCATGGCGGTGCTCGCAGGGTGGTCGCCACGTTGCAGGGCGACCCCCAATGACCGTCGGCAAACCGACGGATATGAATTTTTCCTGGCAGCCATCGACAGAAGGTCAGGCTGGGCTATAAATAATCTGCTTTTCGCAAGTCATGAGGTAGAACATGAGCGACGATGATCTGGAAAACGACGAACTCGAAGTAGGTGACGAGGACGATACCGAGGAAGGCCTCGAAGCGGCGGCTGAAGACGTTGCCGACGACGATGGCGCCGACGTCCCTGCACCCGCGGCCAAAGGCAAGTCCAAGGCTGCGGTGTCGGTAGACGAACTGCCCAGTATTGAAGCCAAGAACAAGGAGCGCGATGCCCTTGCCCGTGCCATGGAAGAGTTCCTGGCCCGTGGCGGCAAAGTGCAGGAAGTGGAGGCCAATGTGGTCGCCGATCCGCCCAAGAAGCCAGACAACAAATACGGCAGCCGCCCTATCTGAGTCTTGGCTTCGCTGAAAAAGCCCGCCGTCGCTGCGGGCTTTTTCATGCCCACTGATTATGGGTGCCATCTGGCACCCGGGATTTACTTCCAGCCCGCCAGAACCTGCGCGATCTCCAGCAGGCTACCTACCTCGGCATCCGGCCTATGGTCCGCCTCCCATGGCTTGCCCTGCGGGTTGTACCAGATGGCCTTGAAACCGGCTTGCTGGGCGCCCAGGATGTCATCGCCCGGGTGGTCGCCCACATGCACCGCAGCGCTGGCAGCCACGCCACCGGCGCGCTTGAGCGCTTCCATGAACGGCGCAGGGTCCGGTTTGCCAATGCCCAGGTCTTCCGCGCACAACGCGAAGGTGAAGTGGTCGGCCAGGCCCAGGCGCCGAACATCGGCGTTGCCATTGGTGACCACGCCCAAGGTGTAATGCTGCCCCAGTTGCTCCAGCGCCGGCAGCGCGTCGGGGAACACGTCGATCTGATGTCGGGCGTGCAGGAATACGTCGAAGCTCTTTTCCGCCAGATGCGTCGCTTCAGGCTCCGCGTAGCCGGCCTCGCGCAGGGCGTGCAGCAGCACCAGGCGGCGCAACGCACTGATGCGGTGCTTGAGACCCGGTTCGGCATCCACGAGGCGTTTGCGAATGGCGAACAGGTGTTCCACCTCGATCGGGCCCAGCTTTGGTGCGTGCTGGCCCAGCCATTCCCGCAGCACGGCTTCGGCGGTGACGATGACCGGGGCGGTGTCCCACAGGGTGTCGTCCAGGTCGAAGGTGATCAGCTCTATGCTCATGTGTCACTGTCCTTGCTGCGTTTGGCCCGTGGGTGGGCACTGTCGTAGACGGTTGCCAGGTGCTGGAAGTCCAGGTGAGTATAGATCTGCGTGGTCGCGATGTCGGCGTGGCCCAGCATTTCCTGCACCGCGCGCAGGTCCTGGGAGGATTCCAGCAGGTGACTGGCGAAAGAGTGCCGCAGCATGTGCGGGTGCAGGTTCTGCCCCAGTTCGCGCTCACCCGCGGCTTTGACCCGAAGCTGAATGGCCCGTGGCCCCAGGCGGCGACCTTGCTGGCTGACGAACACGGCGTCGTCAGCCGGGTTGCTCAGCCCGCGCAGGGGCAGCCACTGTTGCAGCGCCTCGCGGGCTTTGCGGCCAACGGGTAGTACGCGGGTCTTGCTGCCCTTGCCATGCACTTGTACCAGGCCGTCGGCCAGGTCCA
Organism: Pseudomonas eucalypticola; assembly: GCF_013374995.1. Lineage (NCBI taxonomy): Bacteria > Pseudomonadati > Pseudomonadota > Gammaproteobacteria > Pseudomonadales > Pseudomonadaceae > Pseudomonas > Pseudomonas eucalypticola. The sequence goes on from NZ_CP056030.1 coordinate 267,974, forward strand.
GTTGTTCCAGGTTTAAGTTGGTGAGCTCGGACAGGCGCAGCCCGGAGGAGTAGAACAGCTCCAGCATGGCCTGGTCGCGGTGGGCGAGGAAGTCGTCTTCCACGGCACCTTCCAGCAGTTGCAGAGCGCGATCGGTGTCCAGCGTGCGCGGCAGCCGGCGTTCGCCCTTGGGGGGCGACAGACCGTTGGCAGGGTCATGGTTGCAGATGCCTTCGCGGTTCAGGTAGCGGTACAGCCCGCGCACCGCCGACAGCAGGCGTGCCAGGCTGCGTGACGATTGCCCTTGCTGGTGCAGGCGGGCGACCAGGCGGCGCAGGTGCTGGATGTCCAGAGCGCCCCACTCGCGCAGCTCTTCCTTCTCGCAAAAGGCCAGCACCTTGTCCAGGTCGCGGCGGTAGGCTTGCAAGGTATGGTCGGACACCTGCCGCTCACTGCGCAGGTGAGCGCAGTAGGCATCAAGGTGCACCTGCATGGTCAGCGTACCGAGCGCAGGCTGCTGGTGAAGCGCGGTACCACGCGGCCCAGGACCTCGGCGATGTAGTTGAGAAACAGGGTACCCACCGAGCTCTTGTAGTGCTGCGGGTCGCGGCTGCCGATGGCCAGCACGCCATGCAGGCCCTGGTGGCTGAGGGTTGCCACGGCGGTGGAGCCGACCTGCTTGCGCTGTTCCTCGCCGAACAGGAAGTCCAGTTCGTGATCGCGCAGGGTGCCGCTGACGGGCTTGCCGCCCGACAACAGCGCGCCAATGGCCTGGTGCGCTTCGCCACTGCTGACCCAGCGGCCCACGGGGGTGGCGATATCGCTGAACAGAATGAGGCTGACGAAGGGCACCTGGAATTCTTGGCGCAGGCTGTCTTCGACGGCGATGACCACTTCTTCCAGGCTGCCGGCATCGAGGATGTCGAGGATCAGCCGCCGGGTCTTGTCGAATAGGCGGTCGTTGTCGCGGGCCACGTCCATCAGGTGCGACAGGCGATGACGCATCTCGATATTGCGCTCGCGCAGTACCTTCATCTGCCGTTCCACCAGCGACACGGTGTCGCCACGCTGGTGGGGCAGACGCAGGCTGACCAGCAGGTCTTCCTGCTCGACGAAGAAGTCGGGGTTAGCGCGCAGGAAGGCGGCCACCGCCTCGGCCCCAAGGGTCGACGCCGTGCCGTCCTCGACGCTATCAAGGGGCTGTGGGGCTGGTGCCTGGGGCTTGTCGGTCATGGTCGTTGCTCGCTTATAGACGCACTTGGCCTTCGTAGACCCGCACGGCGGGGCCGGTCATCAACACGGGCTGGCCAGGGCCGGCCCATTCGATGGACAGGCGCCCGCCGGGCAGGTCAATCAACAGCGGGGAATCCATCCAGCCCTGGCTGATGGCGGCCACCGCGGCGGCACAGGCGCCGGTACCGCACGCCTGGGTTTCCCCGGCGCCGCGCTCCCATACCCGCAGTTGCGCGCGCTGACGGTCCACCACGTGCAGGAAACCGACGTTCACCCGCGCCGGAAAACGCGGGTGGTGTTCGATTTTCGGCCCCAGTTCGTGCACTGGCGCGGCATTGATGTCGTCAACCTTCAGTACTGCATGGGGGTTGCCCATGGACACTGCGGCGAGGTTCACCACCTGGCCATCCACTTCCACATCGTAGTTCTTCGCCTGGGCGTCGGCCACGAACGGAATGTCGGCCGGAACCAGCCGCGGCGGGCCCATGTCGACGCTGATCTGACCGTCGTTGCGGATATCCAGTTCGATGATGCCGCTCTTGGTTTCCACACGAATGCGTTTCTTGGCCGTCAGCCGCTTGTCCAGCACGAAGCGCGCGAAGCACCGCGCGCCATTACCGCATTGCTCGACCTCCGAACCGTCGGAATTGAAGATGCGGTAGCGGAAGTCCACGTCGGGGTTGCTCGGCGCTTCGACGATCAGCAGCTGGTCGAAGCCGACGCCAGTGTGGCGGTCGCCCCACTGCTTGGCATGCTTGGGCAGGATATGCGCGTGTTGGCTGACCAGGTCCAGGACCATGAAGTCATTGCCCAGCCCATGCATTTTGGTAAAGCGCAGCAGCATGGGTTTACTCCGGCAACAGGCTTTCGCCCGCGAACAGTTCAGCGACCGTTTCACGGCGGCGCACTTCATGGGCCTGGTCACCAGTGACCAGAATTTCAGCGGCACGCCCGCGGGTGTTGTAATTGGAACTCATGACGAAACCATACGCCCCGGCGGAGCGCACGGCCAGCAGGTCGCCTTCTTCGAGGGCCAGCTGGCGCGCCTTGGCCAGGAAGTCACCGGTTTCGCAGATCGGCCCGACGATATCGTAGGCGCGGCCTTCCCCTGTGCGTGGCTGTACGGCACTGACATCCATCCAGGCCTCGTACAGGGCCGGGCGGATCAGGTCGTTCATGGCCGCGTCGACCACGGCGAAGTCCTTGTGGGCGGTGTGCTTGAGATATTCGACGCGGGTCAGCAGCACGCCGGCGTTGGCCACGATGTAGCGACCTGGTTCGAAGACCAGGGCCAGATCGCGGCCGGCCAGGCGTTCGCGCACGGCCTTGATGTAATCGCCGGCCAGCGGCGGTTCTTCATCGCGATAGCGCACGCCCAGGCCACCGCCCAGGTCGATGTGCTGGAGGAAAATGCCGCAGTCGCTCAGGCGATCGACCAGGCCCAGCAGGCGGTCGAGGGCGTCAAGGAAGGGCTCCAGGCTGGTCAGTTGCGAGCCGATGTGGCAATCGACGCCTATCACTTCCAGGTTCGGAAGCTGCGCGGCGCGCACGTAGACGTCCTCGGCGGCGACGATGTCGATGCCGAACTTGTTCTCGGCAAGGCCGGTGGAGATGTACGGGTGGGTACCGGCGTCGACGTCGGGGTTGACCCGCAGCGACACCGGTGCGCGTACGCCCAGCTCGGCGGCTACGGCCTGCAGGCGTTCCAGCTCTTCGGCAGACTCGACATTGAAGCAATGGACGCCCACTTCCAGCGCGCGGCGCATGTCTGCGCGGGTCTTGCCCACGCCTGAAAACACCACGCGGTCGGCACGGCCGCCAGCGGCCAGGACGCGTTCCAGCTCACCGCCGCTGACGATGTCGAAGCCTGCGCCCAAACGGGCCAGCAGGTTCAGCACGCCCAGGTTGGAGTTGGCCTTGACCGCGAAGCAGACCAGGTGCGACATGCCGGCAAGGGCGTCGGCATAGGCCCGGTACTGCTGCTCGATGTGCGCACGGGAATAGACATAGGTTGGCGTGCCGAAACGCTCGGCGATGGAAGCCAACGACACGCCTTCCGCGAACAGCTCACCGTCGCGGTAGTTGAAAGCGTCCATGGTCTTCCCTTACATCATGTGTTTGTGCGATTTCGACGGGTTGTCTTGTTCCACGGTGGATTTTTGCCCGTCGGGCAGGTACAGGGGGCCTTTCTGGCCGCAGGCGGACACGAGGCAGGCAACCGCGACCAGCGCAGCGAGGGCGGAAATCAGGCGCTTCATGGCGAAATCCTTTGTAAAAGCGTTAATTGCGCCCGAGTATACCGGCCACCCGGCAGCTTGCCTATGCAGCCCGGACTGAGGGGCTGGCCTGGCCTCCTGCGGCGCCTGGGGCGCGGCCAGGTCAATCGCTGCACCAGGGGTGCGAGCTCGATGCGCAGCTCCGCAGGTCGTAATACTTTGCAATCGCGGCGCGCTACTCGTATCTTCCCGCGCTTGCAGTGTGCAGACACGTATAGGGGTTCCCACCATGAGTTTGACCGAAGCGCGCTTTCACGACCTGGTCGATGCCACTCAACAGGCATTGGAAGAGCTGTTCGAAGACCATGCCGATGACGTTGAGATTTCGTCCGGCCTGATGACCATCAAGTTCGACAATGGCAGCCAGTTGATCATCAGCCGCCAGGAGCCGCTGCGCCAGTTGTGGCTGGCCGCCCGTTCCGGTGGCTACCATTTCGACTATGACGAAGAGTCGGGCAAGTGGGTATGCGAGAAGAGTGAGGAACTGCTGGGTGAGATCCTGGCGACCGCCACTTGGGAACAGGCTGGCGTGAAGCTGGACTTCGAAGAGATCTGAGCGTGACCACTCCAGCCCCGGCGGCGCGCCCGCCCAAGCCCCTCTACAGCAACGTCAGCCCGGCCGTGGCGTCGCCCTGCATCAGCCTCTGTCGGCTGGACGAGCACAAAGTCTGCAAGGGCTGCTTCCGTCATGTGGAAGACATCCGCGAATGGCGCTCGGCCGATGACGAGCGCCGCCGGCAGATCTGCCATCAGGCCAGCGAGCGACGCCTGGGCGCCGGCTAATCACACCTGGCCCAGGGCGCTGTTCAATGAGCGCTCCAGGTCGGCCTTGTAACGCAGGTACAGGTGGGTGGCGCCCGGCGTGTCGCCCAGCAGCCCGCACAGGTCCAGGTCGGTGATATAGCACCGGTAGGCCACGGCCTGCGTGCGCTGGGCCAGGATCTGCCGGGCGACCACTGCGTACAGCTGGTCGCCATGCTCCAGTTCGGAGAATTCCCGCTGGTTGCAGTACAAGGTCACGTGCAGCTTGCCCGGCAGCGAACGCTCAACAATTGCCTGAACATCATAGAAACGCTTGTCGGCCACCGCTTCGGGGCTCGGGCGAGGCTCGATACTGCGCGCCCGCGCCGCGCCAGTGGGAAGCAGTTGATAGTAGAGCACGTCCAGGGCTGGCCGGGCGCTGGCCTCGACCGGTAGCAGCGCGTTGCGGCGGTACAGCACCGACTGCAGGAACCGTTGCAGCGGCACCAGCAGGCTGGCTTCGTCATGGAAAGGCAGGCGCTGGTGCCAGAGCGCGTTCAGCTCGTCCAGTACGTAAAGGTCGGCCTGGTTGTCCTGCAGACGGTAAAACAGCTGGATGCAATCGGGTTGCCCCAGGGGCAGGATCAGCCCCAGGTCGTGCTCATCCAGGGCGTGGCTGTCCAGATGCAACGGGCTGTAATGGTCGAGGTCCTCACCCAGGTACTGAACCAGCGCGGCGACAGTGGGCAGCGCTACATGGCGGACGTTGCCGGGTACCAGTTCCAGCACGTGGTAATGCTGCTGCACCTGGATCAGGTAGCGGTGGTTCTGCCCTTTGTTCAGCAGTGTCTGGGCGCTATTGAGCAGCGCCACTACCCGTTGAGCGATGGCTGGCGCGCGGTTGTGGCAGAAACAGCGCACTCGCACCCGCGGCGGCGGGCCCGATGGCAAGTGGTTCAGGTAGTCACGCAGGCAGTCGAGCAGCGCGTGCGGGCCGTCGAAGCGCTGGGTCAGCACTTCGTTCCAACTGTTGAGGGTCACCTGGTCCAGGGTCAGTACCAGGTTCTCGCGTACCCCGGCGTAGCTCAACGAGTCGGTACGCTCCGTCGTCATCAGGATATTCAGGTCGCGGTGATGCTTGAGGGGGTCGACACCCACGTTGACCAGCAACAGCACTTCAACCGGCACGCTTTTGCGCAGCAGCTGTTCATCCGCCACGGTGGCCAGGGGCAAGGGGATGCTTTGCTGCAGGCTGGCGATCAGGTTGAAGAGTTCGAATTCGGTCAGGTCGCTATCGCCCGGGTGCAGGGCCAGGCGCGTGGTGCTGTCGATCACACCATTGCGATGGCACCAGGCGAGCATCTCCAGCAAGTGGCGGTTGCGCTTGAACGGCGCGTAGTGCTCCCACTCGTATGCCCCCAGATTACCGTTATACAAACCCCACAGCGTTTGCCCCGGCTCCTTGCGGTTGGGCGACTGCACAAGGGTGAGGGTGTCTTCGGCCAGGTCGGGGGCAATACCCGGGTTGATGAATTCAACCTTGCCGGCCTTGCGCTCGAAAGCCGCGTAGAGCCGGCGACCAAGAATGTTGAGGTCGCGGTTGTTGATCAGGCTCACGGCCTGCTCGCTATGGGCGAAGCGGTTCAGGAAGCGGTAGCTGTAGTTCAGCTCGTTGACCAGCGCCCGGCGCTCGCTGACCACCTGGCGTACCTTCCACTGGCTGCGGCTGTCGAGCAGCGCCAGGTGGCGCGGGTCCCAGCCCCACTCGCTGGCCAGCCGCTGCAACAACTGACGCTGCCAACTGGCCGGGCGTTGTCGTGAAACAGCACTGAGTTTCTTGTTGACCTTGAGGTACAGCGCACGGCGGACCAGCTCCAGGCGGTCGACGTCGCCGCGTGCCAGCAGGTACTCCTCGATGCGCCTGTAGACCACCATGTACGGGTCTAGCTCATCGAGGTCCAATCGGTTGGCGAACACCGCCTGCTTGAAGCGCAGGCTCAGGCATTGAACGTTGGGGTGTTCACTGGCGTACACCTCGGTGAGCAGCAGTTTGAGGACTGACTTGTAGGGTGACTCAATCCCCTTGAACAGCTGCCACAGGCCGGCCCCGATGAATTCGCCGGCCGGAATATGGGCCAAGTGGCCCAGGTCCAGTACTTCGTCGGCGCGGATGAAGCGCTTGCCCAGCAAGGTGTCGGTGTATTCGGCGTAACGGTTCTCTTCGTATACCGGTACCAGCCACCACAGCGGGGTGCGCCCCGCCAGCCAGATGGCCGTGCGGTAAAACTCGTCCAGCAGCAGGTAATGCTGGCTGGTGCCACAGTCTTCCGAGCTGAGCTCACTGTCACGCTCACCCCGCACGAAGCGCGGCGGGTCGATCAGGAAAAAGTGTGCCTCCGCGCCTTGGGTCGCGGCCCAGGTTTCAAGCAGCGCGCACTTTTTGCGCAGTTCGGCGACTTCTTCGCTGGTGAGCTGAGTATCGTGGCACACCCAGAAATCCATGTCGCTTTGTTCAGCCTGGGCCAGGGTCCCCAGGCTGCCCATCAGGAACAGCCCGTGCAGCGGGCGAGGGGGGTTGCCGTGGCGTGCCTTGTAGGAGAATGAGCGAGTCAGGCGCTGTGCGTCGGCCAGGGTCTGGGCATCCGGTTCGAAATTCGCCAGGCCGGCCGGGGTGGTGCCGGACACGTACCCCGGTAGCAGCGGATGGTTGACGTGGAAGAACAGCGGCAACAGCGCGAGCACCTGTTGCTGGCGGCTAGACAGCCCCTCCAGGGCGCGATCCAGACGGCCGCGGTTGAGGGTGAGAAAACGAGTGCGCAGTTGCCCGAGCACCTTGCGGTCTATTCCCTCATCCAGATCGGGGCGTATTTCATGGGTGCGCGGCATCAGAAGCTCGAATCGACGGCTGGGCGGCGTGTTTGAGACATGACGGAACACCCGCCTTCACACCGTTATCGGCGACCTGGAGCGTAATTTTAGGCCTCGGAATGAAAAAAACCGGAACGCCGGTACCAGAACGGGTGCCGGCGCACTTCTCGGTGTTCAAGCAGCTTCGGTAACGCCCAGCACCGTCAGCAAGGCGCGTGCATGCTGCGCGGCCTGAAGCCCGCCGCTGGTCAGGTAGCCGCCATCAACCTGGGTGATCAATTCCTTGTCGTGCAAGCGTTTGGCTGCCGCGATCGCCTGTGGCGTGGCGGTGTGGTGGACCTTGAGGCCCTCTTGCGTGTTGTCCAGATTGAACAGCGCGAGGATTTCCAGTTCGGCGACCAGCTCAGGGGTATACGACATAGGTACTCCGGACTTTTCTAGGAATAGACGGCCGCCAACGGCAGGCCGTGGAGGCCCCGACTTCCTTGCATGGCAGCGGGGCAATTCCAGTGTAGTAAGGCCGCAGCGTTTCTGCCCGGAAAGTCAGGCTTGCTCGGCCTTGGCCTCCGGCGGCAGCTCTGGCAGGGCGCGCAGGGCTGCTTCGTACCAATCGGTATCGAACGCGCGGTCTTCTTCCAGGATCTTGTCAATTTCCACGGCCAGCACGTGGGCCATCATTTCGAGGATGTCGTCGCGCTCGTAGCCGACCAGCGTCAGTTTGTTGAACGTGGCCTTGGCAGCGGGCGGGTTGTCGCTTTCGATCTGGTTCTCGATGGCCTGGATCAGGGTGTCTTCGGCGAATTGTTCGTCGTCGTTCTGGATATCGGTAGGCTCGCTCATGGCGCGGCTCCTGAAAGGGGGGGTCGGAAGAGCTCCTGTGGGACCGAGCCTTGCCGGGTCCCACAGGTAGAGCGTCTGCCGTGGGTGGCTGTCAGCGCTGGGCCAGCAGCGACTGGCCGCGGATAACGGCGGCGCGGACCTGGGCCGGCGCGGTTCCGCCGATGTGGTCACGGGCGTTCACCGAGCCTTCCAGGGTCAGTACTTCGAAGACGTCCTGGTCGATCTGGTCGCTGAAGCGGCGCAGTTCTTCCAGGCTCATCTCGGCCAGGTCCTTGCCACTGTCGACACCGTATTTCACCGCATGGCCGACGATTTCATGGCAATCGCGGAATGGCAGGCCACGGCGCACCAGGTAATCGGCCAGGTCTGTTGCGGTGGAGAAACCGCGCAGGGCCGCTTCGCGCATGATGGCATGCTTGGGCTTGATGGCCGGGATCATGTCGGCGAAGGCGCGCAGCGAGTCGCGCAGGGTATCGGCAGCGTCGAACAGCGGCTCCTTGTCTTCCTGGTTGTCCTTGTTGTAGGCCAGCGGCTGGCCTTTCATCAGGGTCAACAGGCCCATCAGGGCGCCGAACACACGGCCGCTCTTGCCGCGCACCAGTTCCGGCACGTCAGGGTTTTTCTTTTGCGGCATGATCGAGCTGCCGGTGCAGAAGCGGTCTGGCAGGTCGATGAACTGGAACTGGGCGCTGGTCCACAGCACCAGCTCCTCGGAGAAGCGCGACAGGTGCATCATGGCCACACTGGCGGCGGCGCAGAATTCGATGGCGAAGTCACGGTCCGACACGCTGTCCAGCGAGTTGCCGCCCACGGCTTCGAAGCCCAGCAGCTGGCAGGTCAGCTCGCGGTCGATCGGGTAGGTGGTACCGGCCAGCGCGGCGCTGCCCAACGGCATGCGGTTGGTGCGCTTGCGGCAGTCCACCAGGCGCTCGTAGTCACGGCTGAGCATTTCGAACCACGCCAGCAGGTGGTGGCCGAAGGTCACGGGTTGGGCGGTCTGCAGGTGGGTGAAGCCGGGCATGATGGTCTCGGCTTCGCGCTCGGCCTGCTCCAGCAGGCCTTTCTGCAGGCGGGTGATCTCGGCCAGGATCAGGTCGATCTCGTCGCGCAGCCACAGGCGGATGTCGGTGGCCACCTGGTCGTTGCGGCTGCGGCCGGTGTGCAGCTTTTTACCGGTGATACCGATGCGGTCGGTGAGGCGTGCCTCGATGTTCATGTGCACGTCTTCCAGGTCCACGCGCCACTCGAACGTGCCGGCTTCGATTTCGCCCTGGATGGTTTTCAGCCCGTCGACGATGCTGTCGCGCTCGGCATCGGTGAGTACGCCGACCTTCGCCAGCATGGTGGCGTGGGCGATCGAGCCCATGATGTCGTGACGGTAGAGTCGCTGGTCAAAGTTGACGGAGGCGGTGAAGCGGGCGACAAAGGCGTCGACGGGTTCACTGAAGCGGCCGCCCCAGGACTGGTTGGTCTTGTCAGTACTCATGAATTCGCTCGTTGAAGGCGTGAACGGGAAATTGCCTGCAATAATAACAGGGCTTCAATCCCGACGGGGGTTGAGTGCCCAGCGGAATGCGCATATGCCTACAGATGGACGCAACCCGGCACGCCACGAGCGTGCGCGACAGGAATTTTTTCTACCGGTACTGTGCGAGCCCCAGGCGCTGCTGGTGCTGGTGATGCTCGCCGAGCTGCTGGTGATGGTGCTGGTATTGGCCGAGCCCATGGCCGCCGGTTTCGACTGGTCGCGGTTGGCGCTCACCTCGTTGTTCGTGCAATGGATAGTGTTGCTCTCCGCAGCCGTGCTGTGCGGGTTGCGGCCCTGGCTGGCAGGCCTGAACCCCGGGGTGGCCGGTGGGCTGTGCTGTGCCATGGTGGTCGCCCTGACCCTGATCGCCACTGGGCTGACCGACTACTTGCAGTTGGCCGGCTACCCCTCGGATATTTCCTTCGCCAGTTTCAATCGTTACCTGCGCCATGGGCTGATCGCGCTGATCATCTCGGCGTTGTTATTGCGCTACTTTTACCTGCAGAGCCAGTGGCGCGTTCAGCAACAGGCCGAATTGCAGGCGCGCCTGGAAGCCTTGCAGGCCCGCATCAAGCCGCACTTTCTGTTCAACACGCTTAACAGTATTGCCAGCCTGGTTGCCGTGGACGCGCTGCGCGCCGAGCAGGCAGTGCTGGACCTCTCCGACCTGTTTCGTGCCAGCCTGGGAAAGGCTGGCACGCTGGTGACCTGGGGTGAAGAGCTGGCGTTGTCGAAACGATATTTACGGATTGAGCAATATCGTCTTGGCGAGCGTCTACAGTTGGACTGGAGGATCAACGCAATTCCCGATGACTTGCCGATTCCGCAGCTAACCTTACAACCGTTGCTGGAAAACGCCCTGGTTCACGGTGTGGCCCCTCGCATAGACGGGGGTGTGATCCGGGTAGAAGCCGACTATAAAGGGGGAGAGTTCATATTGTGCGTAAGCAATCCCTACGACGAAGCCGCCCGCGGGCAGGTTTCGAGCGGTACTCACCAGGCACTGTCGAATATTGGTGCTCGACTTGCGGCACTTTTTGGCCCGCGCGCGAGTCTGAGCGTGGATCGCCGTGACGGTCGTCACTTCACCTGTCTACGCTATCCTTGTGCGAGACTCACGCAGGAATCCAGTGCAATATGAATGTCCTGATCGTTGATGACGAACCCCTAGCCCGCGAGCGCTTGAGCCGACTGGTCAGCGATCTCGAGGGATACAGCGTCCTGGAGCCAAGCGCCACCAATGGCGAAGAGGCCCTGACGCTGATCGACAGCCTCAAGCCGGATGTGGTCTTGCTCGACATCCGCATGCCCGGCCTTGATGGACTGCAGGTTGCAGCCAAGCTGTGCGAGCGCGAAGCGCCGCCAGCGGTTGTGTTTTGTACAGCCCATGACGAGTTCGCCCTGGAGGCGTTCCAGACCAGTGCCCTGGGCTATCTGGTCAAGCCGGTGCGCGCCGAGCACCTGCTCGACGCCCTGCGAAAGGCCGAGCGCCCCAACCGCGCCCAACTCGCCGCGCTGACCCGGCCTGCCGCGGAAAGCGGCAGCGGCCCACGCACCCATATCAGCGCACGGACGCGCAAGGGTATCGAGCTGATTCCGCTGGACCAGGTCATCTATTTCATCGCCGACCACAAGTACGTGACGCTGCGCCATGAGGGCGGGGAGGTGCTGCTCGACGAGCCCCTCAAGGCCCTGGAAGACGAGTTCGGTGACCGCTTCGTGCGCATTCACCGCAACGCCCTGGTGGCCCGGGACCGTATCGAGCGCTTGCAGCGCACACCCCTGGGGCACTTCCAACTGTTCCTCAAGGGGCTCAACGGCGACGCGCTGATCGTCAGTCGCCGGCACGTGGCGGGTGTCCGCAAGATGATGCAACAGTTGTGACGCGTCCGGGGCGGGCTTGCCCGCTCCTGGCGCCATGCTGCTCCCGGGATGCTGGTATGATCGGCCCATCTACCCAGCACGGATTGATTCATGCCTACTCGCGAGATCCGCATCGCCACCCGTAAAAGTGCCCTGGCCCTGTGGCAGGCCGAATACGTCAAGGCCCGCCTTGAACAGGCGCACCCCGGCCTGCTCGTGACCCTGGTGCCGATGGTCAGCCGCGGCGACAAGCTGCTCGATTCGCCCTTGTCGAAAATTGGCGGCAAGGGCCTGTTCGTCAAGGAGCTCGAAAACGCCCTGCTCGATAACGAGGCCGACATTGCCGTGCACTCCATGAAGGACGTGCCCATGGACTTCCCCGAAGGCCTGGGCCTGTTCTGCATCTGCGAACGCGAAGACCCGCGTGACGCCTTCGTTTCCAACAGCCACGCCAGCCTGGCAGCCTTGCCTGCCGGCAGCATCGTCGGCACGTCCAGCCTGCGTCGCCAGACCCAATTGCTGGCACGGCGCCCCGATCTGCAGATCCGTTTCCTGCGTGGCAACGTCAACACCCGCCTGGCCAAGCTCGATGCGGGTGAGTACGACGCCATTATCCTGGCTGCCGCCGGCCTGATTCGCCTGGGTTTCCAGGACCGTATCACCGATAGCATCAGCATCGAAGACAGCCTGCCAGCCGGTGGCCAGGGCGCCGTGGGGATCGAATGCCGCACCGCCGACAGTGAGATCCACGCCCTCCTTGCGCCGCTGCACCACCATGACACGGCCGCGCGGGTCACTGCCGAGCGTGCCTTGAACAAGCACCTCAATGGCGGCTGCCAGGTGCCTATCGCCTGCTACGCCGTGCTGGAGGGCGAGCAGCTCTGGCTGCGCGGGCTGGTAGGCGAACCCGATGGCGGGCGCCTGCTCAGTGCCCAGGCCCGTGCACCCCGCGCCGATGCCGAGCGCCTGGGAGTCGAGGTCGCCGAAGCCCTGTTGCATCAGGGGGCCGATCAGATCCTCAAGGCGGTATACGGCGAGGAAGGCCATCCGTGACGGCCTGGCGCCTGCTGTTGACCCGCCCGGCCGAGGAATCGGCCGCGGTGGCGCAAGAGCTCGCCGCCGCTGGCGTATATAGCGCCTGCCTGCCGTTGCTGGACATCCAGCCGCTACCCGTCAGCGAAACAATGCGCACCCACGTGCTGAACCTTGCGCAATACTGCGCGGTGATCGTGGTGAGCAAGCCCGCGGCACGGCTTGGCCTGGACCTGATCGACCAGTACTGGCCGCAACCGCCCATGCAAAGTTGGTTCAGCGTGGGCGCCGCTACCGCGGCGATTCTCGATGACTACGGCCTGCGTGTGCATTTTCCGCCCCAGGGTGATGATAGCGAGGCTCTGCTGGCCCTGCCGGCATTGGCCGAGGCGTTGGCGCAACCCTTCCCCAAAGTGCTGATCCTGCGCGGAGAGGGCGGCCGCGAACACCTGGCCGAGCACTTGCGCGGCCAGGGTGCTACTGTCGATTATCTGCAACTCTACCGCCGCTGCCTGCCGCACTATCCGCCGCAGGCGCTGTACCAGCGGGTCGTGGCGGAACGCCTGAACGCGCTGGTGGTCAGCAGTGGGCAGGGTTTCGAGCATTTGCAACAGTTGGCCGGTGAACACTGGCCGCAATTGGCCGGGTTGCCGTTGTTCGTGCCCAGCCCGCGAGTCGCCGCCCAGGCCCAGGCCGCCGGCGCTCGCCATGTAGTGGATTGCCGTGGTGCCAGCACCGCGGCCTTGCTGGCGGCCCTGCATGAACACCGCCTACCCGGGTGAAACCTGCCCAATGCAAAGGATGGATACGTGAGCGAAACAGTCTTGCCCCAAGATGATCTGCAGTCGGCGCCCCAGGCGGCTGCCCTCCCTGCGCCAAAGAAGTCCGGCCGTGGTGCCGCCGGTATCGCGGTCGTGGCATTGCTGCTGGGCGCCGCGGGCGTCGCGGTGGGCGGCTGGAGTGTCTGGCAATTGCGCCAACTGCAAGCCGGCCACCAGGCGCAATCCGGGCAATTGCAGGCGCTGGATAACCAGGCCCAGGCCTTGAGCCAGGGCGAGCAGGCCCTGACGGCGCGGTTGGGTACGCTGCCCAGCGCGGATGAACTGGAGGAGCGTCGCCGCCTGGTGGCCCAATTGCAGGGTGACCAGCAACGCCTGAGCCAGCGCCTGGAAAGCGTACTGGGCGCCAGCCGCAAGGACTGGCGCCTGGCCGAGGCCGAGCACTTGCTGCGCCTGGCCAGTTTGCGCCTGTCGGCGCTGCAGGACATTACCAGTGCCAAGGCGCTGGTGCAGGGGGCTGACGAAATCCTCCGCGAGCAGGACGACCCGTCCGCGTTTGCCGCGCGCGAGCAACTGGCCAAATCCATGGCCTCTCTGAACAGTGTCCAGCAACCGGATCGCACCGGGCTGTTCCTGCAACTGGGCGCCTTGCGCGACCAGACCGTGGGCTTGTCGGCGCTGGCGCCGGAGTTCCAGGCCCAGGGTGACGCCGAGCGCGCGCGCCTGGTGAGTGATGACAACCGCTGGGAGCAATGGTGGGCGAAGATTGCCAGCTACTTCCGCGTCGACTTCCGCCCCGATGAAAACATTCGCCCGTTGCTGGCTGGGCAGAGTTTGAACCAGGTCCGCCTGGCGCTGAGCCTGGCGCTGGAGCAAGCCCAGTGGGCTGCGCTCAACGGTGAGCCGAAAGTCTTCGGTCAGGCGCTGGACGAAGCCCGCGCCATCCTGTTGGCCAGCTTCAACCAGGACAACACCGAAAGCCGCTCCATGCTGGCCCGGATCGACGAGTTGAAAGGGCAGCCGGTTTCCGTGGTCACCCCGGACCTCAACAGCAGCCTGGAGGCGGTGCAGAATTACCTGGAGCATCGGCACATGCCCGCTGAAGCACTGATGACCCAGCCGGGCGCTCAGCCCAAGCAGGAGGCGCGCCCATGAAGCGCGTCTACGTAATCCTTTTCCTGGCGGTTGCCATCGCCGCGGGCCTGGGCCTGGGGATTGCCAAGCACCCTGGCTACGTGCTGATCGACTACCCGCATGTGTTCCGTTACGAGTCGGGGCTATGGTCCACGCTGGCCGCGCTGGTCGTCATCGTGCTGGTGGTCTTCGTGGTGTGGGTGCTGCTGCACCTGGTGTTGGCCTCCGCCGGGGTGGTCAACCCGTGGTCGGGGCGCAACCGCGAACGTCGGGTGCAGATCGCCGTGGAACAGGGCCAACTGGACCTGGCCGAAGGTCGCTGGGCCAATGCCCAGCGCAACCTGCACCGGGCGGCCGAGGGGGAGCGCCAGCCGTTGCTGTATTACCTGGGCGCGGCCAAGGCAGCCAACGAGCTGGGCCGCCATGAAGACAGTGACAGCCTGCTGGAGCGCGCACTGGAGCGCCAACCCCAGGCCGAGCTGGCCGTGGCGCTGACCCATGCGCAGCTGCAAGTGGACCGCGGCGACGCCGATGGCGCTCGGGCCACCCTGGAGACCATGCGCGAACGTCACCCCGGCAACGTTCAGGTGCTGCGCCAATTGCAGCAGTTGCACCAGCAGCGGGGCGACTGGCCGGCCCTGATCCGGCTATTGCCGGAGCTGCGCAAGAGCAAGGCGGTGACGGCGGCCGAGCTGACGGAAATGGAGCACCGGGCCTGGGGTGAAAACCTGGCGCTGGTGTCCACCCGTGAAGAAGGTGAAGCCGCGCTCGATGCCTTGAAGCATGCTTGGGAGCAACTCAGCGCCGGCCAGCGGCAAGAGCCTGCGCTGGTGCTCGCGTATGCCGACCAACTGCGCCAACTGGGTGCGCAGGTCGAGGCCGAGTCCACCCTGCGCACCGCGCTCAAGCGTGGCTATGACAGCCATCTGGCTCGGCTCTACGGCCTGGTGGTGGGGAGTGACCCGGGCAAGCAATTGCAGGTTGCCGAAGGCTGGCTGAAAGAGCATGCAGATGACTCGAGCCTGCTGCTGACGTTGGGCCGCCTGAGCCTGCAAAACAGTCTGTGGGGCAAAGCACGCGACTACCTGGAAAACAGCCTGCGCCTGCAACGCAACCCGGAGGCGTGCGCGGAGTTGGCGCGCCTGCTGGCGCGGCTAGGTGAAACCGAACGCAGCAACCAGCTCTTCCAGGAGGGCCTTGGCCTGCTGGACGAACGCCTGTTGGCACTGCCGCTGCCTGAGCCTGCTCGGGTCTGAGACGCTTGCCTGCCCCCCGTGGGGCCTGGCTTGTCAGCGAGCTTTCTGGCCTTAAGCCAAGCTCGCTGGAAAGCTGGCTCCCACCGGTTACACAAAGTCCTACAGCCCCCTGCGCCATGTCTCCTTCCCTTCGTAGGAACACCCCTACAAAACGCAGCGAAGTATCCCGCCAGCCCCATGTTGATCGCCTTTGCGCCTTTCCTCTAACGTAGTTTTCCACCTACTGCGTTACTGGATTTGTCATGGTATTGGCTAGCTCGCGTTCCTGGTTCTTCCTGGGTTTCATGGTATCTGCCGTCGTGTTGAGCACGGCGTATTACCTGGAATGGCAGGTGGGGTTGATTCCTTGTTCCCTCAGCCAGGTGCAACGCCTGTGCGTGGCAGTCTTCGGTGTTTCCAGCCTGGTGGCGGCCATCCATGGCGTATCACGCCGCGGCGCCCGCTGGTACCTGGCGGGGCACACGCTGTTGCTGTGCATGGGGTTGGCGGCCGCGCTACGCCATCTCTGGGTACAGGCCAACGGTGAGCAGCCCAAGGTGGTCTGCCAGCCCGGGCTCGATTACCTGTTTGCTTCCCTGCCGTGGCATGAAGTGCTCAAGACCCTGCTGCTGGGTACCCCGGAGTGTGCCCGCGTCAATTGGACGCTACTGGACCTCAGCGTTCCGGAACTGAGCCTGTTGGCCTTGGCAGGGCTCGCGGGGGTAACGTTGCTGGGCTGGCTGCAGGCGTTGCGCTGAACGCTGCCGCCTGCCTGGGCTGCGGTTTGGGCGGCGGTGTGCGGAGGTACGGCGTAATGTGGCGTATAAAACGCTTGTATGAACTTTATCATCCAGGCACCTTGAAGCTATAGGCGCACGGGCATAATCTCCCAGCACGCACCATAGAAAACAGCTGCTTTGATTGCTGCGCTTTTACGAACGGTTCCGCTTCCACGTTGTCTGGGAATGAGCCGATGGCGGCATGACCCAAAAGGGAAGAAAAGACCATGTTGGAAAGTTGTCAGAATGCTCAGGAACGCTGGGGCGGGGTGCACAAGCTGATCGATCGCTGGTTGCAAGAGCGTCAGAAGCTGGTGGAAGCGTTCGATAGACTTGGCGAGACGCCTGAGGCGCTGGCTGGCAACCGCAAGAAGCTCAAGGAATTCTGCGGTGTGCTGGTCGACTATGTGTCGGCGGGGCATTTCGAGATCTATGAGCAACTGATTGCCGAGGCCAAGGCGTTCGATGACGAACGTGGTCTGGAGCTGGCCGAAACCATCTTTCCGCGTATCGACGTGATCACCCAGTTTGCCCTGGACTTCAATGATCACTGCGACAAGGGCGACTGCTCTTGCGCCCAGACCCTGACCGGCAAGCTCAAGGAGCTGGGTTCAAGGTTGCACGAGCGCTTCGAACTGGAAGACTGCCTGATCGAAGTGCTGCACAACGCACACAAGGAAGAGGCTGCGGTCCAGGCCTGAGGTTCAGGCCCCGACGTCCAGCAAGCTGATTTCAAATACCAGCGGTGTGTAGGGCCCAATCAGGTCGCCCGCGCCGTCGGCCCCGTAAGCTTGGTCCGACGGTATCACCACTCGCCATTTCGCACCCTTGGGCATCTGCTGCAAGGCGCTGCGCCATCCGCTGATCACGCTGTCGAGCCTGAACCATTGGGGTTGCAGGTTCTGGTCGAATACCGTGCCGTCTGGCAAGGTCCCCACGTACGTAACCTGCACGCGGCCATCAGCCGTAGGGTGCGGGCCGGTGCCGGGCGCCAGTTCGCTCATCAGAATGCCGTCGGACAATTCATGCACGCCGGCCTTGGTGCGCTCCGCCGCCATAAAGCGTTGCTCGGCCATCATTGCCTTCTCCGTGGGCGAAGGGGCCGGGGCTTCATTGAGTTGGGCATCGCGTTCGCGCAGGATCTGCTCGATACGCTCGGCTGGCAACGCCAGCGGTTTGTTCTCATAAGACTGTTGCAGGCCTTCGATCAACGCTTGAATGTCCACCCCGGGAGCCTCTTCCCGCAGGCGCTCGCCCAGGCTGGCACCGAGGCTGTAAGCCAGGTCGTGGGGGCTGGTGGTAGCGGCGGGCTCGGCAGCCTGCACGACGGGAAGCAGCAGCCACAGCGGAAATAGCAGGTAACGCGACATGGAGAATATCCCTGTTCGAATGCGGGCAATTATGCCAGTCTCGCAAGTTGCCAGGCGAAGTGATTTCAGCCCGATGACAGCAGACTTTTCCACAACTTCTACACTTGTTCTCGAACGGCCCTAACAACAACTTTGCCCAGGCATGAAACGTGGCTCGATCTGCACTGTCAACACTGTCTAGCGGTGACACTTGCATAGGTCTAGTATGAGCCGCAATCACGTCAGCCAGGAGGTAACCCATGTCGGCTAACAAGAAGCCAGTAAATACCCCGTTGCACTTGCTCCAACAGCTTTCGAGCAGCCTGCTCGAACATTTGGAAGGCGCCTGCTCCCAGGCGCTGGCTGATGCTGAGAAACTGCTCGCCAAGTTGGAAAAGCAACGTGGCAAGGCCCAGGAAAAACTCCACAAGTCACGTAGCAAACTTCAGGACGCCGCCAGTGCTGGCAAAGCCAAGGCACAGGCCAAGGCAAAAGCCGCGGGTGAAGAACTTGAAGAACTGCTCGACGCCCTTAAAGAGCGTCAGGCTGAAACGCGCCAATACATCGTGCAATTGAAGCGTGATGCCCAGGAAAGTTTGAAATTGGCTCAGGGCGTGGGTCGTGTGCATGAAGCGGCCAGCAAGGCGCTGACTTCCCGTTCGGCCAAGCCTGCCGCCGCGCCTGCGACGAAGAAGGCGCCCGCTCGCGCCGCCAGCAAGGCTTCGGCGGCCAAGCCCGCGGTAGCAGCGAAACCCGCAGCCAGAACAACCACCGCCAAACCTGCGGCCAAGCCAGTAGCGGCCAAACCTGCCACCAAGGCAGCCGCCGCCAAACCCGCCAGCAAGCCAGCGGCAAAAGCCGTGGCCGCGAAACCTGCTGCCAAGCCCGCCGCCGCCAAGGCGCCCGCCAAAGCCGCCGCCAAGCCAACCCCGGCCAAAGCTGCTGCCGC
The DNA here is from genome assembly GCF_013374995.1 of Pseudomonas eucalypticola. Taxonomy (NCBI): domain Bacteria; kingdom Pseudomonadati; phylum Pseudomonadota; class Gammaproteobacteria; order Pseudomonadales; family Pseudomonadaceae; genus Pseudomonas; species Pseudomonas eucalypticola. Next base: position 286,559 of record NZ_CP056030.1, read on the forward strand.
CAAGCCAGCCGCCAAACCCGCTGCCGCCAAGCCCGCCAGCGCCGCCAAGCCTTCGGCTGCCAAACCCGCCGCGGCAAAACCGGCCACCGCCGCCAAGCCTGCTGCCAGCAAGCCAGCGACCAAGCCTGCCACGCGCTCGGCAACCCGCCCCGCTGCGAAAAAAGCTGCTACGCCTGCCGCCAAGCCGCAAGCAACGCCTGCGTCGGCCAGCACAAGCGCTTCTGCGCCATCGGCCCCTGCCCCAGCTGCAACGCCGTCGAGCACGGCCAACAGCAGCGCCCCGGCGCCAAGCGCCTCTTAATCGGCGAGACTCGCGGCGTGCAGCCTCTGCAGCGCGCCGCGTTGTTTTTCCCGGGCGGCGGGCGGCGCTATGCCGTCCAGCCAGGCGCCCATGTCATCGGCACCCTCGGCCTGCCAGTCCTGGGCCAGCACTTCTATACGCTGCAACAGTTGCCTTTCAGCCTCCAATTCCAGCGCCTTGACCTGATCGCGTAGCGCGTCCAGTTCCGGGTCGTGGGCGGCGGCCTCGCGCCAGCTCTGGCGCAGGTGGCGCAGGGGCCGGATGACCTCGTCATGCCAGGGCTCCCCAAGGTCACGCATGCGTGCCAGGCGATCGCCATTGCAGGCCACCCCCAATTGCCCCAGCCAGGCGGCACCCAGCAACAGGCACACGTTGGCCCCTTCGGCCTGCAATTCAAGGCAGGCTTGCTCAATGCCGAGGCGGGTGTAAAGATCCAGCGAAAAGCTCCACAGGTCAGAGTGCATAGTCCTTCTCGCGCCAGTTGTCGTCGAAGCTGGTAGACTCCGCCGCCATTATGATTCGACTTCAAAGCCTTACTTTACAGCGTGGCCCGCAGCGTCTGCTAGAAGACGCCGAGCTAACCCTGCACGCCGGTCAGAAAGCCGGCCTGATCGGTGCCAACGGCGCCGGCAAATCCACCCTGTTCGCCTTGCTGCGCGGCGAGCTCGTGCCTGATTCCGGTGACTGCCAGCTACCGGCTGATTGGCGTATAGCTCACATGCGTCAGGAAGTCGATACACTCGAGAGAATAGCCGTAGACTACGTTCTCGACGGGGATTTGCGCTTGCGCGAGGTTCAGCAGCAGCTGGCCGCCGCGGAAGCGGCCCATGACGGCGCCGCGCTTGCCCGACTGCACGCTGAACTCGACAGTGCCGACGGTTATACCGCCGATGCTCGCGCGCGCAAGTTGCTGGCCGGGTTGGGCTTCACCAACGAGCAGATGGACCGCGCGGTAGGCAGTTTCTCCGGTGGCTGGCGGATGCGCCTGAACCTGGCGCAGGCGCTGATGTGCCCGTCTGATCTGTTGCTGCTCGACGAGCCCACCAACCACTTGGACCTGGATGCCATCCTCTGGCTGGAAGAGTGGCTCAAGAGTTACCCCGGTACCTTGATGCTGATCTCCCACGACCGTGATTTCCTCGACGCCGTGGTGGACCATGTGGCTCATGTCGAGCAATGCAAGCTGACCCTCTACCGTGGTGGCTACACCGCTTTCGAGCGTGCCCGCGCCGAGCGGCTGGCCCAGCAGCAGCAAGCCTACGAGAAGCAGCAGGCCCAGCGCGCGCACATGGAAAAGTACATTGCGCGTTTCAAGGCCCAGGCCACCAAGGCCCGCCAGGCACAGAGCCGGATCAAGGCCCTGGAGCGCATGGAAGAGCTATCGGCCGCCCACGTCGATTCGCCGTTCGATTTCGTGTTCCGCGAGTCCCACAAGATCTCCAGCCCGCTGCTGGACCTGTCCGAAGGCCGTCTGGGTTACGGCGACAAGGTGGTGCTGGAGAAGGTCAAGCTGCAACTGACCCCAGGCGCGCGTATCGGCCTGCTGGGCCCCAACGGTGCAGGCAAGTCGACCCTGATCAAGAACCTGGCCGGCGAGCTGTCGCCCATCGGTGGGCGCCTGGTGCGCGGCGAAAACCTCACTGTGGGGTATTTCGCCCAGCACCAGCTGGACTCGCTGGACAGCAAGGCCAGCCCGTTGCTGCACCTGCAACGCCTGGCACCTACCGAGCGCGAACAGACCCTGCGTGACTTCCTGGGCGGTTTCGACTTCCGTGGCGGGCGTATCGACGAGCCAGTGCTGAATTTCTCCGGCGGTGAAAAAGCTCGCCTGGCGCTGGCGCTGATCGCCTGGGAACGCCCGAACCTGCTGTTGCTCGACGAACCGACCAACCACCTGGACCTGGAAATGCGCCTGGCGCTGACCATGGCCCTGCAGGAATTCAGTGGCGCGGTGCTGGTGGTTTCCCACGACCGGCACCTGCTCAAGAGCACCACCGACGACTTCCTGCTGGTCGCGGATGGCAAGGTCGAAGCCTTTGACGGTGACCTGGACGACTACACCCGTTGGCTGGCGGACTACCGTCAACGCAACGCGCCGGTCAGCAACACCCCGGTCAACGCCGACAAGACCGACAAGAAAGCCCAGCGCCAGGCCGCCGCTGCCCTGCGCCAGCAACTGGCGCCGCACAAGCGCGAAGCCGACAAGCTGGAAACCGAGCTGGGCAAGGTGCATGAACAGTTGGCCAAGGTCGAGGCGGCATTGGGTGATAGCGGCATTTACGAGGCCGGTCGCAAGGACGAGCTGCGCGATCAGCTGGCCCAGCAGGCGAAGCTGAAAGTGCGTGAAGCCGAGCTTGAAGAAGCCTGGATGACGGCGCTCGAAACCCTGGAAACCATGCAGGCGGAGCTCGAAGCGCTGTCCTGACCTTGTGGAACCGGGCCAAGCTCGGGAAAGGAGCACCGCGGTGTAAACTGCATCGGCTGCTTCCCGAGCTTTGTCCTGCCCCGCAGGCATATATTTCCGTAGCCATTTGCTTCGGCAGGCAGTAGGTTTACCGACCTACCGATTTTGTTACGAGGTGCGTCATGGCGCTGCAAACCTGGCTGGCATTCCTTGCCGCTTGCTGGATCATCAGTCTCTCACCGGGTGCTGGCGCCATCGCGTCCATGTCCTGCGGCCTGCAGTATGGTTTCGCGCGGGGCTACTGGAACGCCTTGGGCCTGCAGCTGGGCTTGATTCTGCAGATCGCTGTCATTGCCGCCGGCCTCGGCGCGGTACTCGCGACCTCCGCCACCGCCTTTACCTTGATCAAATGGTTCGGCGTGTTCTACCTCGTCTATCTGGCGATCAAGCAGTGGCGCGCCTTGCCGATGGACATGGCTACCGACTCGTCAGTACGGCCTATCGGCAAGCCCCTGAGCCTGGTGTTTCGAGGCTTTCTGGTCAACGTCAGCAACCCCAAGGCACTGGTGTTCATGCTGGCTGTGCTTCCACAGTTCATCGACCCGCACGCACCGCTGACGGTGCAGTACGTCACCATCGCGGCAACCATGGTCGCGGTCGATCTGCTGGTCATGGCGGGGTACACCGGTCTGGCGGCCAAGGTGCTGCGCCTGCTGCGCACGCCGAAGCAACAACAGCGCGTGAACCGCACCTTCGCCGGTCTGTTCATTGCCGCAGCCACGCTGTTGGCGACGTTGCGGCGCGCGCCGGTCTAAACGCTACGGTGCAATGGTTGCACAGATGTTGTGCGCCAGGCCCTGTGTTCCCGGGTGATGTGTGTTCATAAACTTTGCGCTGACCTGTGCAAAGTGCACATTACCCCGGAGTGTGAGCCCATGTTTTCCCCTTCTGCCAGCCTGTACAAAGGTTTCTTCGGCCTGATCACCAGCATCAGCCTTGCCTTCGCCGCCCAGACCGCCGTTGCCCACGACAACGGCCAGCCCACCATTCGTGCCATGTCTGGCGCAACGCCAGTGGCCAGCCTCGACTCCAAGCGCACGGCGCTACTGGTCATTGATTTCCAGAACGAATACTTCACTGGCCGCATGCCGATTCCCGATGGGGCCAAGGCGCTGGCCAACACGCGCAAGCTCATCGACTTCGCCGACCAGGCGAAGATTCCGGTGTACCACGTGCAGCATGTGACCCCTGCGGGGTCGGCCGTGTTTGCCATCGACGGCCAGACGGTAAAATTCCACCCTGATATGCAGCCGCGTCCTCAGGACAAAGTGCTGCAGAAGTCTACTGTCAGCGTTTTCGGCAGCACGGATATCGACAAGACCCTCAAGGCGGCCGGTATCGATACCTTGCTGATAGCCGGGCTCATGACCCACGCGTGCGTGGCGGGTGCGGCGCGCGATGCGGCGCCGCTGGGTTACAACGTCGTGGTAGCATCCGATGCGTCGGCCACCCGGGCCATCACTCGTTTCAATGGCGCCAAGGTGCAGGCCCCGGCATTGCACCAGGCCGCCCTGGCCGAGATCGAAGATACCTTCGGTGACGTGATGACGACTGCCGAGATCACCCGTCTGCCAATACGTTGAGTTGCTCATGAACCAGGTGTATGCCATGCGCGTGTTTTGTTCGTTGGTGGAAGCCAAGGGATTTTCCGCGGCTGCCGAGCGCATGGCCACTACCCACTCGACCATTTCACGGCAGGTACAACACCTGGAGGCCGCGCTCGGGGCGCGTCTTGTCAACCGCAATACCCGTAAGCTGAGCCTGACCGGGGCTGGCGAGCAGTACTACCAGGCCTGCCTGGACATCCTCAGGCGCATTGACGCGGCCGCGCTGGCGGTTGCCGATGAGCAGGCGCAGCCAACGGGGTTGTTGCGCGTCAGTGCGCCATTGAGCATCGGTACACTTGAAATCGGCGGTTGGCTTCCGCCATTCCAGGCCCGGTATCCGGGTATCCACATCGATTTGTGCTGCGACGACCAGTTCATCGACCTGGTGGAGGGGCGCTTCGACGTGGCGCTGCGCATCAGTGCCCCGCTGGCGGACAGCTCGCTGGTGGCGCGGGAATTGACCCTGTCCGAGCAGATCCTGGTAGCGGCGCCGGCGTATGTGATGCGCCATGGCTTGGTGCGTGGTGTCGAGGGACTGGCGCAACACCGGCTGCTGGCCTATGCGCCAGGGGGCGCTGCGGTTGCCTGGGCGCTTGCCCGAGGCGACGGGGCGCCGTTGGCCGTCGACCCCGCAGGTGCGCTACGGGCCGACACGATCACCGCGTTATACGGCGCTGCGTTGGCGGGGGCGGGTATAGCGATGCTGACACGCGCTACTGTGCAGGCTGATTTGCTGGCGGGGCGGTTGGTGCATGTGCTGCCGCAGTACAGTGGTGGGCAGCGTCGTTACTATGCGGTGTACCCCAACGCTCAACACCTGCCCGCCAAGGTGCGTGTGTTCGTCGAATTCATGCGTGAGTATTACGCGCAGGCCGCTCAACCCGCCTGAGCGGGCTGAGCGGTTGGCGGGGCTGTCAGTTGCCGAACAGCTTGTTCGAGCGGTTCACATCAGCCTTGCCGGTGTCTTCCAGCAAGGCCTTGGTACCCGAGCTGACGTTGCGCGTGGCATCGGCCTTGGACTGCACCACGTCGGTCTGGGCTGCGCTGCTGCGCAGTTCGGCGTCGATGTAGTCGTTGGCACGGTCGGCCTTGGCTTTCATCGCTTGCAGCTTGAGCTTGCGCTCTTCGATGTCCAAGGCGCGGTCTTCGTCTTCCTGCTGCTCGGCGCGGGTGCGCAGGCGGTTGTTTTCCTGGGCCACGGCCTTGCGTTCGGCGGCAGCCTGTTCAGCGGCACGGGCCTGGGCGGCGGCACGGGCGCGGCGGTTGGCCTCGTCGCGTGCCTGGGCCTTGGCCTGCTGCTCTTCCCACTGACGCTGGTAGGCGGCCTGCTGGGCCGCTTCTACCTGTTGTTGCTGTACTTCAATCTGATGCAACTGGTCGAATTGCCCGGCATCGGCCTGGGCCGCCAGCAGCGACAGGGTCAAGGCAATGAGTGTGCGATTCATGGTCGACTTCAGCCTTTTACAGGTACTGGGCAGGTAGCGTTGGGCTGGATGCGGGTTTCGTTGTTGAGCATCATCACCATCAGGGAAATGCTGCCGGTGGCGAACTGGCAAGGTTTGCCAACCTGGGCTGAGGTGTAGATCTTGCCGTTTTCCGAGTAACCGATCAGCACGCCCGGTACCAGGCTGGTTTCGCTGACCATGGAGCCTGCCAGCGCGCCGGCCGCGCCGCCGCCTACCGCGCCGACCAGTGCGGTGTCACGGTTGTGGCCGGCACCCAGCGCACCACCACCCACGGCGCCCAGCAGGCCGCCGACCACTTGAGCGGTCTGGCGGTTGGCGGCATTGCTGACTTTGATCTTGGTTGGCGACACGGTCAGGATCTGAACGGTTTTGGCGGGGGTCTTGGTGTTGACCTGGCTGGCGTCGAACACGTCCGCCTGGTAGTCCTCGCCAGTGGCCTGGCAGCCGGCGAGCAGCGCGGCGAGGGACAGCACAGCCATGGTTTGCTTGAACATGAACAAAACTTCCTTTGCATCCATTGAGGTTGTTTACGGCTTCCTTGCGCCCATCGGTTTTGCCACGCAATGAAATCGAATGGTTCAACAATTTGAAAATATCAAATTGACATCAGTAAATTGTAACCAAGCGTGAGTTTTTAGTGAACCATTTAATTGTTCCGCTGTCTCCGGTGCGCTCGCTTTCGGCTCGCCGTGCCGAGGGCTTCGCGTAAACTGGCGGCCGTCTCTAAAATTGCAGTGAGTGACCCCATGCGTGTCTGGATTGATGCTGACGCCTGCCCGAAGGCCGCCAAAGACCAAGTCATCAAATTCGCCTTGAAGCGCCAGTTCGAAGTACTGATGGTGGCCGGCGTTCCGCTGATCAAGCCTGCGTTCGCCTGCGTGAAGCTGGTGGTAGTGCCGGCCGGGCCCGATGCCGCCGACGATTACCTGGTAGAACACGCGGTGCCGGGTGAGCTGGTGATCTGCAGCGACGTGCCGTTGGCCGACCGGCTGGTGAAGAAAGGCGTGGCTTGCCTGGACCCGCGGGGCAAAGAGTTTGATGAACGGAACATGGGCGAGCGGCTGGCGGTGCGCAACCTGTTTACCGACCTGCGGGAGCAGGGGCAGGTGGGTGGCGGCCAGGCTGGCTATGGCGACAAGGACAAGCAGGCCTTCGCCAACAGCCTGGACCGTATTCTCACGCGCTTGGCGCGAAGCTCAAGCTGACCACCGCACTAGCCCCTGGGGCGGCACGCGACGCTATGGAGTCGCGAGTTCCAGCACCCGGTCCACTAATTTGTTGATGCCCTCGGCCGCTTCGCCGATGGACTTGGCGCTCATGTAGGCCGGTGTGCTCACCAGCTTGCGGGCAGTGTCTTCGACGATGTCGTTCACTGGGCACGGCTCATGGGTACCGCCCATTTTGTCGATGGCCTTGGCTGTTTCCTCGTCGGTGCCAATGGTGCAGGTCACGCCGGGGCCGTAGATCTTGGCGGCCAGGGCAGGGGAGATACAGATCAACCCCACCGGCTTGCCAGCTTCGGCGAAGGCTTCGGCCAGTGCCAGCAACTGCGGGTTCACCGTACAGGCCGCGCCTTGGGTGGCGAAGTTGGAAAGGTTTTTGGCAGCGCCAAAGCCGCCGGGCACCACCAGCGCATCGAAGTGGTCGACGTCCGCGTCCGCCAGGTCCTTGACCTCGCCTCGGGCGATGCGGGCCGATTCGACCAGCACGTTGCGGGTCTCGGGCATTTCTTCGCCGGTGAGGTGGTTGATCACGTGCATCTGGTCGATGTTCGGTGCAAAGCATTGCACCTGGGCGCCGCGCTGGTTGAGGCGCAGCAGGGTCAGCACGCTTTCGTGAATCTCTGCGCCGTCGTATACCCCGCAGCCGGACAGGATCACTGCAACTTTCTTGGTCATGCTCGATTCTCCCTGGGCTGTGTCTGTATAGCTGAGCTTATCAGTACATGGATCACCCGGGAGGCGTCGGGTTCAGCGCGTGTCAGTCAGCCTGCTGGCTGGCGGTCTTGCGCGCCACCCGCGCAGCCTTGATTCGCCGGCGCAGCCACAGTGCGCCACCGAGCAGCAGCAGCGCGCCCAGTACCCACAGTTCGTACTTCTTGATGTTGCCCAGCAGGCCCTCGAGAATGGCCCCGAAGTGGTACGCCGCCAAGGCCAGTACCGTGGCCCAGACAATCGCGCCGATACCGTTGAGCAGCAGGTAGCGCCTGGGCGGGTAACCGGACAGGCCGATGGCCACCGGCATCACGGTACGCAGGCCATAGACGAAGCGGAAGCTCAGCACCCAGATGTCGGGGTGCTTGCGAATATGCTCCAGCGCCCGGTCGCCCATCAGCTGCCAGCGCGGTTTGCGGGCCAGCAGCTTGCGCCCGTGCTTGCGCCCCAGGAAATACCACAGCTGGTCACCGGCGTAGCTGCCCAGGAAGGCAACCACCACCACCAGGTTGATGTCCATGTAACCGCGGAACGCAAGAAACCCGGCCAGGACCAGAATGGTCTCGCCTTCGAAGAACGTACCAAGGAACAGGGCCAGGTAGCCGAAATCCTGCAGAAATTGTTGGAGCATTGTCTGGATGCTGGCGAAATGAACGCGCAGCCTAACCCGTCGCGGCCATTCGTGAAAGTGTCGAAATGTGTCTCGACGTGAACGGCCAGCAGATTGACAATGCTGAAAGCTGTCTGCGAAGGGGCTGACGCAGGAATGTCATGCAACCGTCACAATGGCAGCTTATAACTGTCGCGCTGGCCCGCACGCGTGGGCCCAGGAGTCTGCCGTGAGCCGTGTCCGCGCCCCGCACCTGTCCCCCAGCCACCGTCAGTGTGATGAGTTGGCGCCCCACCTCGTCAGTGCTTGTGAAGGCACTGTCGACGATACGATCGTGCCAATGGCATCCTCACCTGATTCGCAAACCGTGCCGCTCAACTGAATGAGAGGGCAATTGAGCCCTTCAGGAACGCTAGATGAATAACGAAGGACTTCACGAAAACGCCGTGAAAGAAGCGCAGCCCGTGCTGGAGCAGGTCATCGAGACCCCGCCGGCCATGGAGCCCGTGGAAGCGCCGGTGACGGAAACCACCACAACTACCCCGCCGGCCCCCATTCCCGTGCCCGGCCTGGATGACAGCAGCCTGTATATTCACCGCGAACTGTCGCAGCTGCAGTTCAACATCCGTGTACTGGAACAGGCCCTGGATGAGTCTTACCCGCTGCTGGAACGCCTCAAGTTCCTGCTGATCTTCTCCAGCAACCTGGACGAGTTCTTCGAGATCCGCGTTGCGGGCCTGAAGAAGCAGATCACCTTTGCCCGTGAGCAGGCGGGCGCCGATGGCCTGCAGCCGCACCAGGCGCTGGCACGCATCAGCGAACTGGTACACGGCCATGTAGACCGCCAGTACGCGATTCTCAACGACATCCTGTTGCCGGAGCTGGAGAAGCACCAGGTTCGCTTCATTCGCCGCCGCCACTGGACCACCAAGCTCAAGACCTGGGTGCGTCGCTATTTCCGCGACGAGATCGCGCCGATCATCACCCCCATCGGGCTCGACCCGACGCACCCGTTCCCGTTGCTGGTGAACAAGAGCCTGAACTTCATCGTCGAGCTGGAAGGCATCGACGCCTTCGGCCGCGACTCGGGCCTGGCGATCATTCCGGCGCCGCGCCTGCTGCCGCGGGTTATTCGCGTGCCCGAAGACGTCAGTGGCCCTGGCGACAACTACGTGTTCCTGTCATCGATGATCCATGCCCACGCCGATGACCTGTTCCAGGGCATGAAGGTGAAGGGCTGCTATCAGTTCCGCCTGACCCGTAACGCTGACCTGGCGGTAGACACGGAAGACGTAGAAGACCTGGCCCGTGCCCTGCGCGGCGAACTGTTCTCGCGCCGCTACGGCGATGCCGTGCGTCTGGAAGTGGCCGATACGTGCCCCAAACACCTGTCGGACTACCTGCTCAAGCAATTCAGCCTGGCCGAGTCGGAGCTGTACCAGGTCAATGGCCCGGTCAACCTCACGCGCCTGTTCAGCATCACCGGGCTGGACAGCCACCCCGAGCTGCAATACAAGCCGTTCACGCCAGCGATTCCCAAGCTGCTGCAGAACAGCGAGAACATCTTCAGCGTGATCAGCAAGCAGGACATCCTGTTGCTGCACCCGTTCGAGTCGTTCACTCCTGTGGTCGACCTGTTGCGCCAGGCGGCCAAGGACCCGCACGTGCTGGCGGTGCGCCAGACCCTTTACCGCAGCGGCGCCAACTCGGAAATCGTCGACGCGCTGGTGGACGCCGCGCGCAACGGCAAGGAAGTGACGGCGGTCATCGAACTGCGCGCCCGTTTCGACGAAGAGTCCAACCTGCAGATGGCCAGCCGCCTGCAAGCGGCCGGTGCGGTAGTGATCTACGGGGTGGTGGGTTTCAAGACCCACGCCAAGATGATGTTGATTCTGCGCCGCGAAGCCGGTGAGATCGTGCGTTACGCCCACTTGGGTACCGGCAACTACCACGCCGGCAACGCGCGCTTGTACACCGACTACAGCCTGCTGACCTCCGACGATGCCCTGTGCGAAGACGTGGGCAAGCTGTTCAGCCAACTGATCGGCATGGGCAAGACCCTGCGCATGAAGAAGCTGCTGCATGCGCCGTTCACTCTGAAGAAAGGCATGCTGGACATGATCCAGCGCGAAACCCAGTTCGCCCTGGAGGGCAAGCCGGCGCACATCATCGCCAAGTTCAACTCGCTGACCGATCCCAAGATCATCCGCGCGCTGTACAAGGCCAGCCAGTCGGGCGTGCGTATCGACCTGGTGGTGCGTGGCATGTGCTGCTTGCGCCCTGGCATCGCCGGGGTGTCGCATAACATCCAGGTACGCTCGATCATCGGCCGTTTCCTGGAGCACACCCGAGTGTTCTACTTCCTGAACGGCGGCGAGGAACAGATGTTCCTGTCCAGCGCCGACTGGATGGAGCGCAACCTGGACAAGCGCGTGGAGACTTGCTTCCCGGTCGAGGGCAAGAAGCTGATTCTGCGGGTGAAGAAGGAGCTGGAAAGCTACCTGACCGACAACACCCACTCATGGATCCTGCAGCCCGACGGCCGCTACGTGCGCAGCTCGCCCACCGGCAACCAGAACCCGCGCAGCGCGCAGGACACGCTGCTCGAGCGCCTGAGCATCCCGATTCTTACCGTACGGTAAGGGTCATGTTGACCCGGGTCAGCCACTCCGCTTCCAGCGCGAAGTCGGCCTGGGTCAGCTGGTTCTCGTCCAGCCAGCCGGCAGGGAATTCCACGTCCAGGCTGTTCTCCCCGGCGTAGAGCTTCACCGCCGGCATTTCCTGGGTACCGCGGATGTGGTGGAACAGGATCGCAAAGCGCAGCAGCACGCACAGGCGGATCAGTTGCCGCCCTTCTTCGCCGAATTCGGCAAACTTGTCCTTGGGAATGTTACGGCGGTGGCCACGTACCAGCAGGGCCAGCATTTGCTGGTCTTCGCGGGAGAAGCCGGCCAGGTCCGAGTGCTCGATCAGGTAGGCGCCGTGCTTGTGGTAATGGTAGTGGGCAATGTCCAGGCCCACTTCGTGCACCTTGGCGGCCCAGCTCAGCAGTTCACGCCATACCCCCTCTTCCAGCCCCCAGTCTGCCGCGACCTGGTCAAAAGCGTGCAGGGCCTTGCGCTCGACGCGGGCAGCCTGCTCCAGGTCCACGTGGTAGCGTTCCATCAGCGAGCTGAGGGTGCGTTCACGCACATCTTCATGGTGGTGGCGGCCCAGCAGGTCGTACAGCACGCCTTCACGCAGGGCGCCTTCGCAGTGGTCCATGCGCTGCAGTTCGAGGGCGTCGAAGATCGCCTCCAGAATGGCCAGGCCCGCGGGGAAGATAGAGCGGCGGTCCGGCTTGATGCCGTCGAAGTCGATCTTGTCGACGTCGCCCAGCTTGAATAGCTTGCGCTTGAGCCAGGTGAGGCCTTCGGCGTTCACCTCGCCGCTGCCGTGGCCGTTGGCTTTCAAGGCCAGGCCGATGGCGCGGATGGTACCCGAGGAGCCGATGGCCTCGTCCCAGCTGAGGCGGTGCAGGGCATTCTCGATGCTCATGATCTCCAGGCGCGCCGCGGTGTAGGCCTGGGCGTAGCGTGCCGGGGTGATCTTGCCGTCCTTGAAGTAACGCTGGGTGAAGCTCACGCAGCCCATCTGCAGGCTTTCGCGCAGCAGCGGTTCGAAGCGCTGGCCGATGATGAACTCGGTACTGCCGCCGCCGATGTCGGCCACCAGGCGCTTGCCGGGGGTGTCCGCCAGGGTGTGGGAGACGCCCAGGTAGATCAGTCGGGCTTCTTCTCGGCCGGAAATGACTTCCACCGGGTGGCCGAGGATTTCCTCGGCGCGGCGGATGAAGTCGCCGCGGTTGCGGGCTTCGCGCAGAGCGTTGGTGCCAACGATACGTACCGCGCCCAGGGGCAGGCCGTTGATCAGTTGGGCGAAGCGTTTCAAGCAGTCGAGGCCGCGCTGCATCGACTCTTCGTCGAGGTTGCGCTGCTCGTCGATGCCGGCAGCCAGCTGAACCTTCTCCCCCAGGCGCTCGAGAATGCGGATTTCAGTGTGGTGGGCCTTGGCCACGACCATATGAAAGCTGTTCGAGCCCAGATCGATCGCGGCGATCAGGGAGAGGTTCTTGGCGGTGGCTTGCGGCATGATGTAAGGATCCCGGTCGATAACCCTGCCATCGTGCCACGAACCAACCCTGCCGCCAACGCGTTTGGTTCGGTGGTGCCTGCTTCCCGAGCTTGGCCCGGCGCGGACCTACTGCATACCGATGAAAGCCGCCAATTCGGGTGTCTGCGGTTCCGCGAACAATTGTTTAGGGTGCCCCACTTCATGCACCTTGCCCTGGTGCATGAACACCAGCTTGTCGCCCACCTCGCGGGCAAAGCGCATTTCATGGGTGACCATGATCAGCGTCATGCCATCCTGGGCCAGTTGGCGCACCACGCTGAGCACCTCATTGACCAGTTCCGGGTCCAGTGCCGAGGTAATCTCGTCGCAGAGCAGCACCTTGGGCGACATGGCCAGTGCCCGGGCGATGGCCACGCGCTGCTGCTGGCCGCCGGACAGGCGGTCCGGGTAGGCGTCGAACTTGTCCGCCAGGCCCACCCGTTCCAGCATCTCGCGTGCCAGGCCAAGGGCCTTGGCCCGCGATACCTTCTGCACCACCTGGGGCGCGAGCATCACGTTCTCGCCCACGCTCAGGTGCGGGAACAGGTTGAACTGCTGGAACACCATCCCGACCTTCTGGCGCAGGCTGCGCAAATCGGCGCGGGCGGCGTCCAGGTACTCGCCATCGACTTCGATCACCCCGTCATTGATCGATTCGAGGCCGTTGAGGGTGCGCAGCAAGGTGCTTTTGCCCGAGCCGCTGCGGCCAATGATCGCCACCACCTGGCCTTGCTCGACACTCAGGTCGATGCCTTTGAGCACATGGTGGTCGCCGTAGTATTTATGCAGGGCAGACACTCTAAGCAGAGGCATGCAGTCTCCTTTCCAGGTAGCGGGCGCTGAGCGACAGCGGGTAGCACAGGGCGAAATAGCCCAAGGCGACCAGGCCGTAGACAGTGAAGGGTTCG